>JALOQF010000153.1 GCA_025459425.1 Myxococcaceae bacterium
GAAGCTGCGGAAGGTGAGGGCGGTGCTGCCCTCGCCCAGCAGTTCTTGCAGTTGGTAGCGCCCGAGGGTCTGGCCGGCGCGCAGCGTGACGGCCTGGGTCGTGAGGGGAATCGGCGCCGAGGCGGGCGGCGCTGGTGGCTCGGGCTGGGCGCGGCGTGCGTCGGCGAGCGCCGCGAGGCTCATCGACCCGCCGGGACTGGGCCGGGGCAGGCGCGCGAACTCCGGCGACGATGGCCGCACGGGGGGAGGCGTGGCGCCGTCGGGCGGGGGCACGGGTCGAGCGGTGACCGACGGTCTGGGCATCACCGACGATGAGAACGCTCCCGTGACGGGCGCCGCGAACGGAGACGACGGCCGGGGCGGCGGCCAGGGCGCGGGTGGGGCTGGTGTCAGTCCTGGCGCACCGAGAATCGACGCTCCCGATGCCGAGCCGCTCGGGCCGGGCGCCGACGGGCGAGCCGGTGCGGCGGGTCCGCCCATGAGCGCCGCCGCCACCGACTGGGCGCTCGACGGAGACGATGGCCGCGCGAGCAGGGCAGCGCCACCGACGGGCTGCGCACCCGGTGGAGACGACGGTCGCGGCTGGAGTGCGGAGCCGGCCAGCACCGCCGCGACCGACTGGGCGCTCGATGGAGACGATGGCCGACCGAGCAGGGCAGCGCCACCGACGGGCTGCGCACCCGGGGGAGACGACGGTCGTGCCTGGAGTGCAGAGCCGGGCGGCACCGCCGCCGCGACCGACTGCGCACTCGAGGGAGACGAGGGCTGCGCTGAAGTGGCCGAACCGCCTGGGAACGACGCTGCGAGCGAGCGAGCGCTCGAGACGGACGGCGGCTCCACGAACGGCGCAGAGCCCGAGCCCGGCTGCGACGACGACGCTGGCGGCGCCATGCGTTCAGGCTGCCCCGGCAGCGCGTCGTCACGTCGAGCCGTCACCGCGGCCGACTCCGAGAGGCGGCCCACCGCCGAGCTCAACGAGTCGTCCACCGGCGCGGGCGTCACCGTCGAGCGGAACTCGCCGACCGGCAGCGGGGTGGCGCGGTCGGCGAGAGGGCTCGCGCCCTGAAGCGTCTGCTTCGAGGCCTCGGGCTGGCCAGGCGCCCACCGCAGGTCTGCGAGCAGCGCATCGGCGGGCACGTTGAGGTAGCCCTTCAGCATCGCGCGCACCGTGTGCGCCTGCGACGCGTTCAGCACGCCCCGCGCGATGAGGAAGTCGAGGAAGGTGGGGTGCCTCGAGCCCGAGAACTCCTCCTCGAGCGTCGAGACGACGGCCTCACCGAGCCTGGTGCGCAAGAGGGCCGCCAGGCGCGCGGTGTCGTCGGTGCGGGCGAGCGCGGCGCTCATCACCACGCCTCCGGCGCCAGGTGCACCCGGTGCGCGGCGTTGCGGCCGATGTCCGACGCGCGCGCCGACATCACCGAGAGGAACTCCCACATCACCCGGGCCGAGGCGCGGGGGCGGGTCTCGAGCAGGTGACGCACCACCGTCGCCGGCACCGCCACCAGCGTCACGTCTTCCCGCGCGAGCGCGACGTAGGGCCAGGCGCCGTTCTGCGTGAGGCACGTCTCACCCAGGAGTCCGCCGGGCCCGACCAGCAGCGCTTCGCCCGAGCCATAGTTCAGCTCGACGGTGCCCTTGATGACGACGGCCATCGACGGCTCCTCGTCGGGGTAGGCGATGATGGCGGCCGGGGCGACGTTGTCGACGCGCGCCGAGGTGCGCAGCAGCTCGAGCTCGAGGTACGACAAGCGTTGAAAGGGCGGCAGCTCGCGCAGAATGTGGAGCTGCTCCCGCAGCGAGGGCCACGTCGAGGGCACCTGCGGCGCGTCGGCGACGTCGACGACCACCACCGAGATGTTGTCGCGCCCGCCGCGCGTGTTGGCGAGGTCGACGAGCACCTCGGGCGCCGCCTGCGCGCCGAAGGCCTCGAGGCTCTCGGGCAGCTCGGCGTTCGACGCCAGCAGGTCCGAGAGGCCGTCGGAGCACAGCACCAGCCGGTCTTGCGGCTCGAGCGTCACCCACGACACGTCCACCTCGACGTCGGGCGCGTGCCCCACCGCGCGCGCCAGCACCCGCCGCTTCACCCGCTTCGGGCCCTCGTCGCCCTGCGCCACGGTGGCCACGACGTGGTCGGTGGTGACGAGCGCCACTTCGTCGTCACGAACGAGGTACGCGCGCGAGTCGCCGACGTGCGCGAGCAGCCCGAAGGGGCCCAGGTCGAGGAAGAGGGTGCAGGTCGACGACATGCCCGCGCAGTCCGGGTTGGCCTGGGCCTCGAGGTAGATCTGCTTCGAGGCCGCCTTGAGGGCGTGCCGCACGAAGCGGCCCAGGTCTTCGCGGTCGACCTGCTTGTCACCGCGGCGCACCGACTCGATGGCCCACCGCTGGTTGACGAGGGCCTGGGCGCAGGCCTCGGCGGCGAGCCGGGCCGCGCGGTCGCCAGCGCGGTGCCCGCCCACTCCGTCGGCCACGATGGCGAGCCCGAGTGACTCGTCGACGAAGACGTAGTCCTCGTTGCGGGGGCGCACCCGGCCGACGTCGACGCGGTGGAACAGGCGGCGGGGCATGGCGCGTCAGCTCCTCACCAGATGAAGGGCGGCCAGCAGCGCCACGAGGAGCCACGGCGTGACGACGGCCGCCAGCCCGAAGCGGCGCGGCGGTACCTCGATGGAGCCCTGGGCGCCGCGCGGCGCAGCGACGGGCGCGGGCTTCGACGGCGTCGTCACCGCCGTCGAGACGACGCCCGCGTCCTTCAGGGCGTCGCCTTCCATCACGAAGGTGTACTGGGCCGCCGAGGCCGGGGGGGCCTGCGGGGCCTCGCCCTGGAGCTTGAGGCCGGCGAGGTCGGCCAGCGACGTGGGGGCCGGCGCGACCAGCCCGAGGCGGTCGCTCACCGCGCGCGCCAGCCCCTCGGCGTCGGCGTCGAGCGGCAGCTCCCCGGGGGCGGCGCGCTGCACGGGCCCCAGGACGTCGGCGCCCAGCTCGTGCGCGGCGAGGCGCGCGAGCTCGGGTTCGCTCCCGTCGTCCCACACCACGAGGCCGAGCCAGGGCGCCCCTGCGTGCGCCGGCGCCGCCGCTGGGAGCGCCGTCAGCGCGTCGGTGTGCGCAGGCAGGACGAAGAGGAGCTGGCCGTCGGCCGCCCGCCCACGCTCCGCGCCCACGTCGATGATGTGGACCGCGCCGGCCGCCGCTTCTCCATCGCTGCGGAAGACGAGCCGCGGCGCCACCTCGTGGGGGCCAGCGCCGTCGACGCCCAGCGCCTGGGCGATGGCGGCCCGCTGGGGCCCGTCACTCACCACGACGTGATGTCCGGCGGCGGCGAGGGCGCGCGCGAGGCCGAGCGCGGCGAGCGCGGTCGGCGTCGAAGGGTGGTGGGTCGCGACGTGAATGGCGGTCATGGTGTGCTCACTCCCACTTGAACTCGCGGAACTCGTCGAGCGGCTGCTCCGGCATCGAGGGCTCGACGCGCGGCGGAGGGACGAAGCGGGGCAGCTCGGCCCGCGGTGTCGGCGCCGCCGTGACGGACTTGCGGCCGGCGAGCGTGTCGAGTGCTGCGCGAATGGTGTTCCAGTCGATGGGGCTCATGCGGCTCCTGAGATGGCCTGCGGGGTCGAGGGCGCGCTGGCGATGGCGAGCGTGTCGACCGAGCGCTGCACCACCAGCCGCTGGCGCGCCGCCCCCGGAGACAGCTCGACGATGCTGCCGTGCGAGATGGTGCCGGCCGTGGCGACGGGCGTCTCACCGTCGTACCCGAGCGAGAACACCGGCCCCGGCGTCGGCAGCATCGACGTGAGCAGCCGCTTGCCCACCAGCACCGCCGACAGCACGCCGGGCTCGCCATGCTGCGCGAGGAAGAGGCAGCCCGCGTCGGGCTGGAGGCTCAGCAGCCGGCCGCGCACCAGTCGCGCGAGGTCGGGGCAGGCGCCTTCGGCCGTCGACTCGCCCTCGACGACGCAGCGCAGGCCCGTCGCGGTGCGACACCACGTCTCGTCGAGCGAGGGGCTCGCGCTGAGCACCTCGTCGCCCTCGACGAGCGAGTACATCGTCTTGAGCGGCTCGAGCACCGCCACCACCCGGCGACCGGCCACCACCGCGGGGCTGTCGGCGTCGAAGGCGTGCACGAAGCGCTCGACGCCGAGCACGCGCCGGCTGCGCGGGCCCGGCCCGTCGGACGTCGACACCACCTCGTCGAGGCGCCACGCCGCGCCCTGTCGCAGGGGCCGCTGCTCGTACCCCTCGAGCGTCTGCCGTGCCGCGAGCGCCACCACCACGTCCATCGTGGGGAAGCGCTGCTCGGGGCGCGTGGCCAGCAGCTGCGCGAGCACGCCGGGCAGGCCGACGTCACCGCGGTGGTCGACCACGAAGGCCGAGCGCGTCTCGTCCGAGAAGCGGAGCCCGGTGCGGGCCTCCACCCCCAGGGCCCCGAGCGAGAACTGGTCGCAGGCGAACGACGCGCTGCCGGTGAGGACCTCGGGCGCGATGTAGTCGGTCGAGCCCACGATGGTGCTCGCCGAGCTGCCCCGCTCGAGGAAGCGGCCCGCGCCGAAGTCGGTGACGCGCCAGCCCTCGTGCGACCAGAGGACGTTCTCTGGCTTGATGTCGCGGTGCACGACGCCGCCGCGGTGCGCCTCGGCGAGCGCCTCGCCCACCTGCCGCAGGAGCGCCCAGGTGCCCGCGTCGTCGAGGGGCCCGTGCTCGACGAGGCGACGCCGGAAGCTGCCGCCGTCGACCTTCTCGAACACCAACGTCATCAGGTTCACCCCGGGGTCGTGGCCGCCGTCGAGGCAGCGCACGATGCGCGGGTGCTGGAGCCGCGTCGCCAGCCGCAGCTCGGCGAGCCAGGCCGACCACCCGTCGGCGACGCCGTCGAACCGCTTCACCACCACCGCGCGCCCGGTGCGCTCGTCGACGGCGTCGTACACCGAGCCCATCGAGCCCACGCCGAGGCGGTGCTGGAGCCGGTAGCGGCCGAGGGCGACGTCGCTCACGAGCGTCAGCTCCCCAGCGCGGCCACGATGGCCGAGTGCGGCTGCTTCTGCGCCAGGAGGTCCTTCGCGCGCGCGATGACCTCTTCGAAGCCGAGCACGAAAGTGGTGCCCTCGCGGTTGCCGAGGCGCACGTCACCCGTCTGCAGGCAGCCCAGGCCCGTGTCGGTGAAGTGGGTGAAGAAGCCCTCGAAGAGGCCGCAGAAGAGGTCGTCTCCGACGTGGCCGCGCGGCCCCAGGTCCTGCATCGGGCTGTTGACGAGCTTCACCGAGAGGAAGCCGCGGTCGCCGTGCGAGAAGTCGACGTCGACGGCGCCCAGGCCGCAGCCCTTGAAGAGGTCGGCCATGAGGCCGGCGTACTCGCTCATCGGGCGGTCGCGCAGCGGCGTCTGCGACCACTGGCTCACCTCGGCCTCGAAGCGCTGGGCCAGGCGCCGCCCGAAGAAGGTGCCGCACTTGCGCAAGATGAGCGACGCCGCCTCGCCAGCCTCGTAGTCGAGCGCCGAGACGAAGCCGCGGAGGAAGTCGTCGTTCACCGCCAGCATGCGCGTGCCCGCGGGGCTGCGCAGCACGCCGTTCTTCACGTCGAACGACAGGAAATCGGACCTCGAGAACAACGTGACGCCTTCACGCGCGAGCATGGGTCGTTCCTTTTCTCTGGGTGGGTCGAGCGTCAGTTCGCGCCACGGGGCGGCGCCGAGAGCGCGCCGGTGGCCATCTGAATCCACGGGCGAAGGAGCTCGGCCGAGGGCGGCGAGAGCTCCTCGAGCGTGAACTTCTCGACGGCGCGGTAGGCGTCGGCGATGAGGTTCGCGCGCAGGCCCACGCCGCGGAGAATGGTCGCGAGCCAGGCGAGCACCGTGTCTTCGAGGAAGCGCGGGTCGTTGCGCACCATCGCGTGCGCGCAGTACCGGAGCACGAACGTCATGTCGCGCGCGCCCTTCTGCTGCCCCTCGGGGTACTTGTCCTTGTAGTCGGGGTACGCGCGCATGACTTCCTTGATGGCGCGGTCGATGATCTTCCCTTCCTTCTGAGACAGCTCCTCCATCGCGGCGAGGCGGGCCTCGAGCGACGACGCGTACTCGCGCAAGAGCTGGCCTTCGTCCTTCGTGAGGTAGCGGCCGTCGGCCTGCTTGAACATGTCGGTGATGGCGGCGTTCATCGCGTGTCCCTTCTGGTGTGCTGCGTGGTGTTCGAGGTCAGTCCCACTTGAAGCCGCCGAAGGTGTCTTCGAGCGACTCGAAGCCGGTGCCGCAGGCGGTGCGCTCCTTGTTGAGGAGCAGGCCGGAGCCCGCGCGCAGGCGGGCGAAGAAGCGCTCGGCGCGCTGCTCACCCCACGGGGCCTCGGGCACCTCGGGAGGCTTGCGCAGCGACAGCTGGGTGAAGAAGCGGCGGGCGGGCTGGGCCCACAGTTCGGGCGCGAGCGAGAGCGTGGCGGGAGCGGTCATGGTCGCGTCCCTCACAGCCGCTCGATGATGTCCTTCGCGCTCGCGCCCTCGCGCACCCAGAACTGCGCGGCGTTGATGCGCTTTGACGAGCCGATGAGGAACTTACAGAACGCCTCGCCCATCGAGTAACACTGAATCTCGATGCCCGAGAGCTCGCGCGCCGCCAGGTGGCTGAACACCGAGGCGAACATGCCGGCGTAGAAGTGGCACACGACGCGCCCGATGTTGCCGATGCTGCGGGCCACCGCCGAGTCGTAGAGGTCGACGAAGATGAGGCCCTCGTCGCGGTGCGAGAGGTCGAAGCTCCAGCAGCCCCAGCCCATCACCTGCAGCGGCCACCACCACTGCTCGAGCACCATCTTGAGGTGCATCTTGTTGATGGGGCGCCCGAACTCGTCGCGCATGCGCGTCTCGAAGTTGGTGATGTCGACGCGGCCCCACTCGAAGCCGCAGCGGTACATGATCTGCCCCGCCGCGTCGCCCACCTCTTCCTCGAGCGCGAGCTGGAAGCCGACGATGAAGTCTTCGCTCACCAGCATCGTGCGCTGGCCGAAGCGGGTGACGAGCGCGCCCTGCGCCGCCGCCGAGAAGAAGCGCTCGGGCGAATAGACGTTGTGCATCACGTGCCGGGCGTCCTGGATGTCTGCCGACGGGAGAGCGGTCATGAGAGACGATGGGAGCAAGGCATGCGCCACGTCGCGCTGAGCGCCGGTCGAACACCCAAGTCCGCGCGAGGTCGGCCGGGGGGGTGGGTCATTCGCGAGCGTCGGGGTGACCGTCGCCTCATGACCAAAGTGGCCGTCCGGACAGCGATGGCCAGTGGGCGGACAGGCGAGCGCGCCACACGCTCGGGGAACCGACGTCAGTCGATGGCGCCGAAGCGGCGGAGCTTCGTGCGCAGCGTCGTGCGCGGCATGCCGAGCAGACGCGACGTCTCGGACAGGTTCTTCCCGGTGCGCTCGAACGTCTCGAGGATGACGGCCTTCTCGTGCGCGCGCAGCTGCGGTACCGGCGTGGCCTGCGCAGGCGAGGGGACCGGGCTGGGCGCGCTCCAGGGCGTGGGTGTGAGGGCCGAGGGCGCCGCGTGCCGCCGCGTCGAGTCGAGCGCCGCGAGAATGTGGGCGTTTTGCACCACGCCGTCGACGGTCAGCAACGCCGCGCGCTCGAGCACGTTCCGCAGCTCGCGCACGTTGCCGGGCCACGGGTACCCCAGCAGCGCCGGCAGCGCGTCGTCGCCGAGGCTCAGGTTCGTGATGCGCGTCGTCGCGCGGAGCTGCAACAGGAGCTCGGCCGCCAGCACGGCGATCTCCCACGGCCTCGACCGCAGCGGCTGCACGCGCAGCTCGAGCACGTCGATGCGGAAGAACAGGTCGGAGCGGAACCGGCCCGCGTCGACCTCGGCGCGCAGGTCGCGGTTGGTGGCGCACACCAGGCGAAAGTCGACGCTCACCTCGCTCGTCCCGCCCACCCGCCGGAGCCGCCGGGTCTCGAGCACCTTGAGCAGCTTGGCCTGCACCAGCAGGTCGAGCTCTCCAATCTCGTCGAGGAAGACGGTGCCGCCCTCGGCCACCTCGAAGAGGCAGGGCTTGCGCGAGGCGGCGCCGGTGAAGCTGCCCTTCTCGTGCCCGAACAGCTCGCTCTCGAGCAGCTCGGCCGAAAGCCCGGCGCAGTTGAGCTCGATGAAGGGGCGGCCGGCGCGAGACGAGCCGTCGTGCAGCTTGCGCGCGAGCCACGTCTTTCCCGAGCCCGTCTCGCCGAGGAGCAACACCGACGAGTCGCTCCGCAGGGCGCGCTGAAAGGCCTCGTCCTCACTGGCCTTCCGCACCGACGCGGGCTGTCCGCCCGAAGGTGGAGAGAGCATGGCGGCGAGCCGGCTCGTCGTCTCGGGCGCGGGGACGGAGCGGTCGACGACGTAGAAGACGAACACGCCGCTGTCAGGGCCGCGCCCGCCGAACGGAATGGCCCACCCCGACGGCGCGGCATGGAGCTCGAGCTGCGAGGCCACCAGCCGCGCGTCTTCGGAAGGTAGGCGCGTCGTCACCACCACCGACGACGACAGCCAGGCCGTGCGCGCGAGTGACTCCCCATCGGGGAGCCGCGTGGTGACGGGCACTTCGGGGGTCGTCACCGGCTGCGTGCCCAGGGCGACATGCACCAGCTCGAGGCCCCCCTGCCCCGGCGCCAGCTTCCACGTGGTGCCGATGGTGACCTCGAAGTGCGCTCCCAGCACCTCGAGCCACCGCTGCATGCGGGGCGCGCCCGGTCTGGTCTGCAGCATGGCCGTCACGAGGTCGTCGAGGGCGTGCCGCTGACGTTGCTCAGTCCACTCGAGGGTGTTGTCGAAGACCGCCACCGACACACCTTCGCCTACGCGCCTGAGGCTCACGACGAGGTGCCGCTCGGTGGCATGTACGTCGCAGCGCAGCGGCAGGGTGAGGCTCTCTCCATTCCCCTGCACCAGCGCGATGGCGTCGAGAATCGCTGCGCTCGTCGTTCGTCCCGCGCGCGCCAGGCCCAGGCTCATCGCCAGGGCGGTCAGCGTGGGGGCGCCGTCGTTCCAGCGCGCGTCCCAGCTGGCCGAGCGCCAGGTGACGGCGCCGTCGTTGCCGACGACACAGAAGTCGATGCCTACGGAGTCGAGGAGGGAGTGGACGTCGGACATGGATGCAGAGAGCAGGAGGCCAGAGCCCCTTCGTCGGGCTCAGGTGCCGACGAGTGAATGCAAGCGCTCGTCCATTTCGAGAAAGGTCGCACGATGAAGCGAGTCTGGGTGGCAGAAGATCCCGTCGAGGTGCCCACGAAGACCCGGGTGCTCGACGCCCTCCTGGCGGGTCAGTGCCAGGTCAAGATGGCGTGTGGTGGGAAGGGTCTGTGCGCCACGTGTCACGTCTATGTCGAGGCCGGCGGCGAGAAGTTGTCACCGAAGACGCCGCGTGAAGAGGCCGCCATTCAGATGTTGGTGAACAAGAAGCCCACCTCGCGCCTGTCGTGTCAGGCCAAGGTGCTGGGCGAGGGCATCAAGGTGCGGGTGCCGACGGGGCGCTACATCGAGAGCACCGTCGAACTCGAGTCGCTCGTCGGGCGGCGGGCCGAGGGCAACATCCTCCACCCGGTCACCGGCATCATTCTCGTCGAGGAGGGAAAAATCATCACGCGGAGCCGAATCCTCGAGCTGTCGGCGGTGAACGTCGACGTGGCCGAGATGAAGGCGCGCTCCGCGACCCTGGTTCCGGCGAGCTGACCCATGGGTGAGCGCGACGAGGGGCGGGTGTTGGCGCTGGTGGTCCGGGCGTCGGTGGCGCCGGGAGCGAGCGGTGTCGCCGAGCTGTCGAGGCTCGAGACGTGGGCGAAGCTCGGCGTTGGTTTCACGCCAGTGGTGAAGCGGCTTCAAGACCGTGGGCTGGTGGAGGTGGTCGCCGCGCCGCGGGCAGGTGTTCGACTCACGCCGTTCGGTCGGGCGTTCATCGAGGGCCACCTGCTGGGAGGTCGTTCGCCATGACGGTCGACGAGGGGCTGCGTGCGGTGCTCGACGCGACGGTCGAGGCGCTGACGCCGGGGCTCGAGTCGCTCGAGCTTCCTCCGTCGCTGGCCCGTCGGCACGGGCGGTGGCGCGATGACGAGCTGGTGCTCGAGACGCAGGTCTGGCGTGGGGAAGGCTGGGAGCGTGTCGTGGTCGCGCGCACCGTCGGCCCTCACGGGGTGGTGACGGCCACCATCATCGCCTTGCCGGCAGACGGCTTCAGCCACGAGGTGGTGGGGTTCGACCTCATCGCCTTCGGTGGCCGGCTGAGCCTGGCGGCGGTCGACCTCGCGCCGCTCGACGACGCACACTTCGCGGCGCACGCCCGGCCCCGGCTGCAAAAGCTGCACGACGCGGCCGCTCGGTGGGTGATCGAGCGGCGCAGCCCCGCCTTTGCGAAGGACACGTTCTCGCCCGAGGCGCTCATCGTCGCCGAGCGCAACGGGGCCGCGGGCGCGTTGCTCGACCCGGTCGCCGAGTTCGCGCGCAGCCTCGCTGGCTTTCCGGTGCAGCGGGCCCACGACGCGAGCCCGGCGCTCGAGCGCAAGGACCAGTGGAAGCGCGCGATGAATCAGAACCGCAAGGAGATGGAAGCGCTCAGCCGGCTCTTCGGCGCGGCGTGGGTGCGCGAGTACGTCGACCTGGTGCTCTTCCCGCAGCGAGAGGTGACGACATGACGGCGATGGAGCGTCTGCAGGGCGGCTTCGCGCAGCGCCTGAGGGCCGGCACGACGGCGGCGCACCAGCACGCCGAGTCCGGCACCTTCGTCAGGGGCCTGCTCGAGGGCACGGTGAGCCGCGCGGCGTATGGGCGCTTCGTGCACGGGCTCCACACCGTCTACGAGGCGCTCGAGGCGGGGCTGCGCGCGCACGGCCACGACCCGCGCATCGGCCCGCTCGTCTTTCCCGAAGTGGAGCGCGTCGCGGCGCTCGAGGCCGACCTCGCCTTCTTCGGCGTCGAGGTGAGCGCCGAGCCCCTCGCCGAAGCACGCGCGTATGCCCGGCACCTCGAGGGCCTCTCGGCCAGGGCGCCTCACCGCCTGGTGGCCCACGCCTACACCCGCACCCTGGGCGACCTCTCGGGCGGACAGACTCTGCGACGAGGGCTCGAGCGCGCGTTCGGCCTCACGGGGACGGCGGGCGTCGCGTTCTACGTCTTCGAGCGCATCGCCGACGTCGACACCTTCAAACACCGGTACCGCGCGACGCTCGACGCGCTCCCACTGTCGGAGCAGGAGCAGACCGAGGTCGTCGACGAGGCGGTGCGCGCGTTCGAGCTGAATGCAGCCATCACCCGCGCGCTGGGGTGAGCCGAAGGCGCTCCACCAAAGCGCACGGTCGGCTGGCGTCGATACGGCAGCCGTGGACTCCGGCTGACGCGCCAGGGCGTGCTGCGAAGGCTGCATTGCCGCCGCGACCGCGCTGAGCCGACGCTGCGTCGTCCACGGGGGCGTCAGCGCACACGATGGAGACTTGCTAACGCGCGATGCAGGCGTGGTTCGTCGTCGACGACGCCCGCGGGCTCGAGGCGCTCCTTCCGGGACTGGAGCGCGTCACCGACGACCCGAAGAACGCCGTGTCCTGGGTGCGGCGGGTGACACCGCCGCCGGTGTCGCGCTCGAGCACGGTGGTGCAGGCAAGAGGGTTCGGGTTCCCGTGGAGTCACCCGCTGCTCAGGTGCAGCGTACGGCGAGGCCGCTTCACCTGGCTGCGGGTGCGCTCCATCGCGGGCGCGCTGCCGGCCCGTGTGAACTCCGCCAGCTCGTCGATGACGCGTGGAGCGCGGCCCAGCCGTCAGCGGCGTCGGCGCAGGGACACCGGCTGGCGCGCGTCGAGGCGCTGCGACAGCAGGTCGACGAAGGCCCGCACGCGCGGCGCGAGGTGGGGGCCAGGCGGGAACACGGCGTGGAGCGGTGACGGCGGCGGGGCGAACTCCTCGAGCACCCGCACCAGCTGTCCTTCCGCTTCGTACTCGGCCGAGAAGCCCGCTGGCATGCGGGCGATGCCCAGGCCGGCCGCCGCGAAGTCACGCGCGAGGAGGAAGCTGTTGACGGCGATGCGCGGCCGCACCGGCAGGGGCGTCACCTGCCGCTTCACCATCAGCGGCCACTTCGCGCCGCGCTCGCTGGGCGAGTACACGATGCAGTCGTGCTGCTCGAGGTCCTGCGGCGACTTCGGCGTACCGCGGGCCGCGAGGTACTTTCGGCTCGCGACCAGCACGAGGCTGTTGCTGCCCAGCAGCTTCGCCTTCAGCGTCGAGTCGGCCAGGTGCCCGGCGCGCAACGCGAGGTCGTACCCTTCGGCGACCAGGTCGACGTAGCGGTCGGTCAGGTCGAGCGACACCTTCACCTCGGGGTTGGTCGCGAGGAACTCGGTGAGAATGTCGCCCAGGTAGTTCTCGGCGAACGACAGCGGCGCCGTCATGCGCAACACGCCGCGGGGCGAGGCCTCGCTCTGCCGCACCTCGCGCGCCGCGTCCGACAACGTCGACAGCGCCTGGCTCGCGCGGGCGTGAAACGACTCGCCCACGTCAGTGAGGGTGACGGTGCGGGTGGTGCGCTGCAACAGCTGCACGCCGAGCTGCTCCTCGAGTAGGGCGACGCGCCGGCTGACCGTCGACTTGGGCACCCCGAGGCTCCGCGCGGCGGCCCGGAAGCTGTGCTGCTCCACGACGGCGGTGAAGGCGGTGATGGCGTTCAGGTCGAGCTGGCTCATGTCCATGGCGCGGGCCAGTCTGTTTCGACTCGGCCGATTGTCCAGCGTGAAGAAGCGGCCGATAACCGCCCCATCTCGCAGCACCCCGGAGCCAGCATGACGACGACGACGATGAGCAGCGCAGCGCAGGGAACCACGGTGTCGACGGGAGGCCTCTTGGTGCGGGCTTCCTCGGCGGCGCCATCGCGGCGGTGGTGAACTTCGTTCTCTACTTCGGGGCGTCGGCCGCCGGCGTGTCGTTCTCGGGAGAGTTCGGCCCGGGCGTCGACTCGTTGCCAGTGCCGGCCATCGGCATCTCGTCCATCGTGCCGGCGATTCCCGGCGCCATCCTGGCGCTGATTCTGCTCAAGGTGACGCCCGCGAAGGCGGCGAGCGTGTTCGGCATCGTCTCCATCGTCTTCTGTGTGTTGTCCTTCGGCGGGCCTTTCGGCGTGAAGGGCCTCGGCACCGGCGGCCTCGTCGTCATGGAGTTCATGCACGTCGTGGCGGCCGCCGGCATCGGCGGGTTCATCTGGCGCAAGCTGTCGGCGCGCTGACGGCTCAACGCTTCGCCGCGCGCACGGCGTCGAGCACCGCCTCGGCGACACCCTTCGACGAGGCGGGGTTCTGGCCGGTGATGAGCCGGCCATCGCGCACCACGTGCGAGGCCCACAGGGGCCCGCCCTCGAAGTGCCCGCCGAGCTCCGTCAGCTTCGACTCGAGCAGGAAGGGCACCACCTTCGTGAGGCCCACGGCCGCCTCTTCTTCGTTGGTGAAGGCAGTGAAGCGGCGGCCCTGCACGACGCTCTGGCCCTTCTCGTCCTTCACGCCGACGAGCGCTGCTGGGCCGTGGCACACCGCCGCGAGCACCTTGCCGTCCTGCCAGGTGCGTGAGAGCTGCCTGGCCACGTCGGCGCTCGTGGGCAGGTCCCACATGGTGCCGTGACCGCCCGCGACGAAGACGGCGTCGTACGAGCCGGTGAGCGTCGACAGCTTCGTCGTCGCGTGGAGCTTCGCGACGGCCTTCGGGTCGGCGAGGAAGGCCTTCACCTCGGCCGAGGCCACCTTCTCGCTCTTCGGGTCGATGGGCGCTGGCCCACCCAGCGGAGAGGCGAGCTCGACCTCGGCGCCGGCGCGGGTGAAGACGAGGTACGGCACGGCGAGCTCTTCGAGCCACAGGCCGGTCTTCTGGCCCGACTCGCCGAGCATCGCGTGGCTGGTCAGCAGGATGAGGATCTTCATGACGTGTCCTTCTGTGGGGCGGCCGGGAATGACCGCGCCGACATGATGCGTGGACGGCTTGTCCGGTTCTGCGAAACACGCTTCAGTCCGTGTTGAGTGGAACTGAACAAGCTCGACGCCGTCAACCTCGAGTTACTACGCACCTTCGTGGTGGCCGCGCGGGCTCCGACCTTCGCCGAGGCCGCGCGCGTGCGCTCCGTGTCCGTGTCGGCCATCTCGCAGCAGGTGAAGGCCCTCGAGGTGCAGTTGGGCGTGCTCCTCTTCGAGCGGCTCGGGCGACGGGTCCGGCTCACGCCCGAGGGCGGTCGGCTCGCCGGTGCGCTCGAGCGACACCTGGGGCACGTGGCCGAAGCCCTCGACGAGGTGACGGGCGCCGGCCGTCGTCTGACGGGGCTGGTGACGGTCGGCGGTCCCCGCACCTTCGGCGCACACTTCGTCACGCCCCGGCTCGCGTCGCTGCTGCGCGACACGCCGGGCCTGCGGGTCGACCAGGTCTTCGACGTGCCCTCGGTGCTCGAGCGAAGGCTCGTCGACGGCCAGCTCGACCTCGCCGTGCTCGCGCGGCCCGCGCAGGGCGCCGGGCTCGAGGCGAAGGCCATGGCGATGGAGACCTTCGCCTGCGTCGCCGCGCCGGGCCTCGTCACCCGCCTGGGCCGCGCGCGTGACGAGGCCGCGTTCGCCGGTTGGCCGTGGCTCGTCTTCGACCGGGACCTGCCGATGCACGGGCCGTGGTGGCGGGCCTCGTTCGGCCGGCCCGCGCCGATGCCCGAGCGCGTCGTCGCTGCCGTCGCCGGCCTCGAGCCGCTGCAGGCCCTCGCGGAGCAGGGGGTGGGGGCCGTGGTGCTGCCGGACTACCTCGTCGGCCCGGCGGTGAAGTCGGGGCGCCTCGTCGTCCTGGTGCCATCATCGTCGTCGTCGCGCCGCGCGCGTGCTGCGACCAACACGCTCTTCCTCGCCTGGCGTCGGGGCGCGCCGCTCACCGCTCGTGCCGAGGCCGTGCGCAGCGTGCTGCTGGCGCGACAGGTCTCCTCCGCCCGTTGAGGGCGCGTTCACGGGCGAAGCGTCCAGAGCTCGCCGCAGGGCAAGGGCGCTCGATGCGGGCCGTCGTGCACGACTGGTCCTTCATGATCGACGCAGGCGACCGGCGATCGTCGCCGGAGGGCGGTGTCGACGCGGGCGCTTGGCACTCGTGCAGCCCATGTGGTCCCCCCAGGTCCCTCCTCGACACAGCCCCACGGAGGCCCCGTCAAGGTGTCACAGGCGACCCGTCGGTCGCGCTCGCGCCTGCAGTCGACGCTCGCTCTCCCACGTCATCGCCCTCTCGGCTCGTTCACCCACCGAGGCCCACACCGCCCCTCTTTCGGGCGCTCGCCTTTCGTCGGAAACACCGAAATGGGTTCCTACAAGCTCGCCAGGCGTTGGTCATCGACGGTCGTGAGCGACGCGTGGCTCGGCACCACCGTGACGGGCAAGCCCGTCGTCGCGCACGTGAGGCGCGAGCCCTGGTCGAAGGTGAGCGGCTTCGCCGTTCGGTACGCCCCGACGGCTCGCGGCTGGCAGGGGTTGCGCCAGCCCGGCCTGGTGGCGCTCATCGAAGCCGGGCAGGCCAACGGCAGCGCGTGGGTGGTCGAGGAGTTCGTCGAAGGTGAGTCGTTGCGCGCGCTGCTCACCGCGGCGGCGAGCGCGAAGACGACGCTTTCGCCGCTCGAGGCCACCGCCGTGGTGCTGCAGGCGGCGCGCGGGCTGCTCGCGTTGCAGCGGCTCCTGCCGCCCCTCGCGCACGGCGACGTCTCGGCCGCGACGACGGTGGTGGGGGTCGACGGAGAGGTTCGCCTCGCGGCCGTCGGCCTGGCCGCCGCGCACGACGCCGACGCGAACCTGGGGCCCGCGCGCTCCGAGCTCTTCTGCCTCGCCCCCGAAGAGGTGACGCACGCCGCGGGCAGCGCGAGCGACGTCTTTCGTCTGGGCCTCGTGTGGCTCGAGGCGCTCACCGGCCGCACGGTGTTCGCGGGCACCACGCACGCCGAGGTGCAGGCCCGGCTCGAGAAGTACCCGGGCCTGTCGCCGCAGCACTTCCCCGGCTTCCCGGCGCCGGTGGCGCAGCTGCTCGCCAGCCTGCTCGCGAAGTCGGCCGACGACCGACCGACGGTCGGCGACGTCGAGGCGCACCTCGGCGAGGTGTTTCGAGGGCTGGGTGGCACCGATGACGTCACCGCGCCGGTCGCGAAGGCCTTTGCCCGCCTGCTGCCCGGTCGCGTGCCGGTGCTGAAGGGGCTCGAAGGGACCGAGCCGCTGACGTTGATGCCCCTGGCGACGGTGAGTTCGACCTCGAACCCCATCGCCGTGGGCTCGGTGAACGCCGATGGCGCGGTGACGCTCGCGAAGGTGGCGCCCAAACGCGTGACGGCCGAAGAGATGGCGGCCACGCGGGCCCGTGAAGCCGCCGAGGCCGCGCGCGCAGCCGCCGCCGAGTGGCATGGCCGTCACGCTGGCGACGACGGCAACCCGAAGGACTTCCAGCTCGCCGTCGTGCTCATCGAGAAGCAACGCATCACCATCGAGCAGGCCGACGCGGCGCTCCAGCAGTCGCAGGCCTTCGGCTCGACGATGCTCTACTCGCTGAGCTTCCTCGGGCACCTCGACGAGGACGAGGGGCTCCCCTTTCAGGCCGAGCTGCTCAAGCAGCGGTACCTCACCATCGGGCAGCTGCTCGAGCTCGACGTGTCGAAGAACGCGGCGATGCTCCCGCGCGAGACCGCCGAGCAGTGGATGGTGGTGCCCTTGAAGCTCGAGGCAGGCGGGCTGACGGTGGCCATCGCGGAGCCGGCGCGGCTCGAGGTGCTCGACGAGGTCAAGCGACGCGCGAAGGTGCGCTCGGTGTCGGCGGTGCGCGCCACCGAGCGGACGCTCCAGGAAGGGCTCCTGCGCGTGTACGACGGCAAGACGGCGCCGCCCGAGTGGCTGCCGCGCCCGAAGGCCGAGGCGCCCCGCGCGCTCGAGGCGCTCGACCCCGGAGCGCTCCCGCCGCTCCCCGACTTCGACGGCCTCGACCTCGCGCTGCCGCCGCCGCCGGGCCTCGAGGCGCTGCCACCTCCGCCAGGCACGCCGACGGCGCTCTCGGCGGCACAGCTCGCGAACCTGCCCCCGTTGCCCGACCTCAACCCGCTGCCGCCCATGCCGAGCGCGCCGTCTCCCGCGCGCGTTCCCTCGAGCAGCCCGCCGATGACGAAGCCGCTCCCGACGGCGCCGGCGACGTCACCTCCAGCGGCCGGGCGGGGCGAGCTCGGCACGACGATGGACGTGATGGGCCGGCTCTTCGACGCGGTGCTGACGCTCGTGCCCGAGCGCGGCCTCGAGGCGGCCCGCTTCCTCGGGCTGGTGCGCGCGGTGTCGAAGCAGAGCGGCGCCACCGGGGTGCCGCTCGAGCAGGTCCTCGTGAGCGCCAAGGCGCTCCTCATCGCCTCGCTGCTCGAGGGCAAGCGCGCCTTCGAGACGCCCTCGCTCCCGGCGGTGATGGGCGTGCTGGCGGCACACTACGGCGAGCTCGAGCGGTTCCTCCGGCCGGTCGTCGACGGTGACGAGCAGGTGCCGGCGGACCCGCGAGCGGCCGTGCTCGTCGCGTGTTTCTCGATGTGCCGCGAGCTGGGCGAGGTGCCGGCGGCGCTCGCGAAGGCCCAGCCGTGGCTCAGGCAGGTGCGGCCGACCTACCCGGCGCCCTTGACCGCCGCGCTCGAGGCCGTGCTGTCGCGCTGAGCGCGTGCGCGCGCTCCTTCGCCGGGGATGCTCGTGGTCGGCACCGAGCCGCGATTGCACCGCGGCCACTTCGAGGCGCTCGGGCGCTCAGGCCGGCCAGTCGCTTCGGAGCTCCGCGCGAGGCCAGGTGCTTCCTTCGGGCCGCTCGAGGCCCGCGCAGTGGCGTCGTTGCCCGGCCAGCTCCGTCGACGACGGAATTGCGGTCCTCCGCCAGGGCGCGACCGCTGCGTGGCGAGGCAGTTCAGCGGCTGGTGACGGGCCCCAGCCACGCGGGCAGCTGCCATCGACGACGGCCGGGCAGTGGCCTCTCACGGCGCGGCCGCTGCGTGCCGAGGCCATTCGCCGCGTGGTGACGGGGCCGGTCGACTTCATGGCCGCGCGGTGGGGCGAGCGGAATCGCGGCGGCGCCGACTCACCAGCCCACGGTGAAGTGGGACGAGTCGCGGCGCAGCACCTCGCGCCGCAGTGACAGGGCCTGCGCGCGCGCAGCGGGGCTCGCCCGCGCTTCGACGACCTCGAGCACGCGCAGCACCTCGTCCCCCATGCCATCGAGCGCAGCCCGGGGAACCCCGTTCGCTTCGAGGGCGGCGAACAGGCCCGGCAGGTCCGAGGCGTTGCGCAGCCCGTTGGCGCACTGGCCCCCGGCGCGGGCGCGAGAGATGAAGCTGTTGAGGTCGCTGCCGAGCACGACGCGCTCCGGCGGCGCCACCTTCGAGAGCTCGAGCCAGTGCGCGACGACATCGTCACAGGTGCCGTGCTGGTGCGCCGGCAGCACGTCGCCTGTGAGCACCTCGACCTGGGTGTCGTAGAGCGAGACGCCGATGAGCCCGCCGCCCTTCGCGAGGCGAGCGGCGAGGGGCCCAGAGAGGTTCCGCTCCATGTCCATGAGCGCGCGCGCGCCGGTGTGCGTGTTGATGACGGGCACGCCGCGGGCCTCGGCCATCGTCAGCACCTCGTCCATCATCACCTCGGAGGCGTGCGACAGGTCGAGCAGCAGCCCGAGGTCCATCGCGCGCTGCACCACCGCGCGGCCCAGCGGCGACAGCCCGCGTGGGTTGTTCTCGCCGGTCCGCACGCCCAGCACGTTCTTCTGCAGCTGGCCCTTCGCGGCGCCGCCGAGCTGGGTGTCGACGAAGTGCACGACGGTGAGGCACCGCACGCCCGCTGCGTAGAGCAGGTCGACGTCTTCGACGCGGGTGATGCCCTCTCCGCCCTCGAGCTGGGGGAGCACGGCGATGAAGCCCTTCGAGACGGCCTCGCGTGCGCTCTGGGCCGAGTCGACGAGCCGGAAGCCGGGCCGGCGGCGAGTGAACTCCGCGAGCGCGTCGACCTGGTCGAGTGACTCGTCGAGCGCGGAGCGGCCGGGGCGGGTGGCGTTGGGTGGCCAGAGGGCGCCGAAGACGAGCTTGATGCCGGCACTGCGCAGGTGGGCTTCCTCGAGCTGGTTCTTCAGCCGGACGCGTGGGTTCCAGGTGAGCTCGCCGCTGCCGGGTTCGCCCGAGAAGAGGGGGCGCGCGCCCTGGGCCATCGTGAGGTGCACGTGCGTGTCGACGCCGAAGCGCAGCGGTGCGACCTGCGGCGGCTGCGGCTCGGTGACGACTCGTCCGCCCGCGCAGGCGGCGATGACGAGCAGCGCTGGTGCCCAACGCCTCATGGTTTGGGCGCGTAGCCCAGGCGCAAAGGGGCGACACGCGCTTTTCCGTCGTGAGGTCGCACGTCGGGTCCGGGCGCGTTCGCTTGACTCGGTCTTGCATGTGGCGAGGCCCCGGGTGTCACGGTCGTGGAGGCTCCATGCGTTCATCCGAGTTGGGCGGCGTGTCTGGTTCGGCGTGTGGCGGGCCCCAGCCGCTGCCCGTGTGTCAGGGCTGCGTGCAGGCCACCACGAGCGTTCCAATCACCACGTCGGCGTCGTCATCGACGACGTGCGGCCCGGCGGCTCCATCTGCATGTCATCGGGCAGGTGTGCCAGAGCGGCCAGTGCGTCTGGCCGAGCGGTGTCGGGTCGCCCGCCCGAGGGAGCGCGACCAGTGGTGACCGTTCGAGGCGTAACCTCATCGCGTGCGGGCGCGCAGCCGGGTCCTTCTCGACCGTGTGCATCACCAGCCCGACCAGCGCCTTGCGCACCCAGTCGGAGAAGGTGCTGCCAACGATGAGAGGCGACGGCAGTCGGCGCTGCGAGCGCGCCGAACAGGGTACCTCCCGTGGTGAAAGTGCCGATGCGTCGCAGCCCATCGTTGCTTCTCGGTCAGTTGGCCGTTCGCAGCTTCTCTCCTCGCGCCTCGGTCTGCTCGCAACTCGCCGCGCGCGTTCGGTCCGGCAACCGGTTCGGCGCTCCTAGCGCGCCGCGAGAGGCTGCGGCTTGAGCGCGGCCTTCAGCTCGTCGTTCGAGAGCGCCTCCTTCTGCTGCGACAGCATCCACTGGTGGCCGTCGGGGTCCATCACCATCGAGGTGCGGGCGCCGAAGAACTGCTCGCTGGGCGCCATCAGCTCCTGGGCGCCGGCGGCGAGGGCCTGGGCGTGCACCGCGTCGACGTCTCCGACCGACAGGTACATCGACACGGGTGACACGCGGCCCGACGTCTTCGGCGTGTGCATGCCGCGGTCGGCGCTCTCGGGGCCCAGCATGAGGCGCACGCCGTCGAGCGCGAGCTCTCCGTGCATGATGCGGCCACCACGGCCCGGCATCATCATCTTCGGCGAGAAGCCGAAGGCGGCTTCGTAGAACTTCGCGGCGCGCTGCACGTCGGCGACGGTGAGGTGCGGCGAGAGGGCGGCTTTGGTGAGGGTCTTCATGGCTTGCTCCTGGAAGGGGTGAGGGTCAGTACGTCACGGGCGGAGAGACGACCTGCTTCGCGGGCGCCGTCGTGGGCGCGACGTAGCCGGCGCTCGAGCTCGAGCCGGCCGACGACGCCGAGGGCTGCTGCTTCGGCGCCTGGTAGCCACCGCCCGACGACGAGCTCGACGAGGCCGACGACGCCGCCTGCACCTGGTTCGGCGGAGGCTGGTTGAAGAAGGGGCAGGCACCCATCGCGCTGCGCTTCGAGTGGAGCGCCACGGGGTCGATCTTCCCCAGGCCGTCTTTCGCGGGCGGGAGCAGGCCCATCGAGCGCTCGCGCGATTCCTGGAGCGCCTCGGCCATGGTGCGGTCGGCGCTGGCCTTCGGGCCGCCGAGGTAGATGTTGTCCATCACGTCGACCATCGCGTTGTTGAGCGAGTCGCCGTTCACCTTGCCGTCGGACACCTTGTCGGCGTCGAGCAGGCGCTTCATCTCGTTGAGGTCGGTGGCGTTCCGGTAGAACTCGAGGCGGTCGGGGCTCTCGAGCGAGAACTGAATGATGTTCCCGTCGATTTTTCCGCCGTTGTAGAGCGGCGAGTGCCCCCACAGCTGGAGCACCGAGTTGGCGAAGCCGTCGAGGCCGTTCTGCTCGGTGCCCTTGGTGGCGAGGTCGAGCGGGCCCTTCGAGAAGAGCACCGGGCTGTTGCCGTACCGGCTGGCGATGTCCTTGCCGGTGAGGTCGCCGTAGAGCGAGAAGAACTCGGCGTCGAGCGACTTGCCGGTGACGCCGCCGAAGCGCGCGGTGTCCTTCTGGATGAGCTCCTGCGCGAGCTGGTGCTCGGCCGCCTTGAACTTCTGCTGGTCGGGCGGGAGCTTCGAGTCCGCGAGCACGTTGTGGAGGATGCTGCCGTCGTTCTTCCCCGCGGTGGACATCTGGCCGCCCCACAGGTGCAGCACGGCGCGCTGGCGGTCCGACAGGCCGGAGATGGAGCGGCGCTCCTCGAGGGACATGGTGCGGAAGTCGGTGGCCGCGCCGATGACGGCGTTCTGCGCGAATTGCTGGAACCCGCGCACCCCGCCGCGCGAGAAGGTGCCCGTCTGGGCCGCCGCTGCCGTGGCGGCGTTCCCGGCGTTCCCAGCGTTCCCAGCGTTGCCAGCGTTGCCAGCGTTGCCAGCGTTCCCGGCGTTCCCGGCGTTCCCAGCGTTGCCAGCGTTCCCGGCATTGCCAGCCTGAGCGCCCTTCGTCCCTGCGAGCGGGAGCTTCTCGTACTCGGTGATCTTCTTCGCCAGCGAGCCGTTCTGCACGTAGTCGATGGCCTGCTGGTACGTGGCGCCGTTCGCGATGGCCCCGGGCTCGGCCATGATCTCCGCCAGCGTCAACTTGCCCTCGTCGATGGCCTGGGCGACGGCGCCGATGGTCTCGACGTCGGTGGCTCCGACGCCGGGCCGGCTCGCCGACGACGCGCCCTTCTTCTCGAGCAGCGCCTTGAGCACCGCGTTGTCGTAATTCTGTGCACCACCCGCGAGGTCACCTTTGTACACGGCGGCGACCTGCATGAAGGTCTGCGCCGCGGGGCTCATCTCGTAGAAGGCCTGGGCGCCGTCGGCGAGGCCGTCTTCGGTACGGAACGCGGCGCCCTTCGCGGCGCCGGCGAACTGGTAGGCGTAGTTCCGCGCGATGACCGCGTCGAACATCTCGGCGTCCTGCACCTGGGCGAAGCGGGTGCCGGCCTTCGCGCGCGCCTGCGTGATGGTGCCGTTCTGGCCGCCGTCGTCACCGGTCGCGCTCGCGATGTACGAGCCGAACTCCTGCGGGTCGGTGGGAATGGGCAGCGTCGAGCCGGGCGGCGTGGTGCCCGGAGGAATGGCGCCTGCGCTCGCCGCGTGGCTGGTTCGGGCCGGGCTGGTCGACGAGGTGGCCGCCGCCTTCGAGGTCGAGCTCGCCGGGGCGCGGCCCGACGATGGCGTGGCCCTCGTGCCAGTCGCGGGGCCACGGGGTGAGAGCTTCGACAGCGCGCCCTCGAGCTGGTTCAACACTTCACCGAGCACCGCCACCACGAGCAGCGTCTTGAGCTGCGTCTCGGCGCCCTCGCGCTGGCCGCCCAGCAGGGCACCAGCGAGCACGTCGAGCGGCCGGCGCTGGAAGGCGGCGTTCTGCGCGAGCGACTGCTGCCCCGGGGCGCCGAACCCGAAGAGCGTGGCGAGCCCGCGCGACGGAATGACTGGCGCCTGCGTCGGCGTGGTGGTGCGGCGCACGCCGGTGCTCTGCGCGGCGTTCCGCGTCGCGGGGAGGCGGCTGAAGGTCGACTGAGGCACTCGAAACACAGTCATGTCAAACTCCGTGGCAAGTGTGGACTGCTGTGGAAATGTATGACGCTGGACATGTATCGGGCGGTCGCGAATTTTGGTTTCGCGTTGTCTGAGAATTCTGCAACGAGCCCTGTCAGCCCTGGCGCGCAACTCTGGGCGGCGTCGATCGAGGCCCCCGCGTCACGCCCCGAGAAGCCGCTTGTCTGGGTGTCGCATCACCGTCACACCCTGCTCGTCGCGCGGGCGGTGCATGCGCCGACCACTGCGGCCTGCGGCGCCACAGGTGCCCTCGGGAGCCCCTTGAAACCACGAGCGCCCGCCAGCGGCCTCCCGCTTGCTTTGGCGTGACGGTGCCCCGAGCTCCTTCGGGTCGAGAAAGGTCACGCCATGTCGATTCGCAGCCTGGGAATGCCGGCACTTCGAGCGGTTGCGCTGCCGCGGCAGGGCACCACCACCCTCGACGCTGCGCCCCTTCGCCGTGCCCTTGGCGACGGCTTCGACGGGGCGCGCCTGCCCAGCACGCGGCGGCAGGCCGTCATCGGCGGGGGAAACGGCCCCATCAACGTCGGGCCCGTCTTCGGTGACTCCGGGCTCCCCGCTCCGGGCGGCATCATCGGCCCCACCGGCCCGACGGTGAACGAGCCAGGCGTGGTCGGGCCCGTGCAGGACAACACACTCGCGCCGAAGGTGCCCGGGGCGCTGCCTCCGGCGCCCGGTGAGCCCGTCAATCAGAATACACAGCCACCTGATTTGGACGCACGGGGGCCTGTAAATGATGTGCCACCGCCTGTTCAAAATACGACACCGCCCGTCGACGAGGCGCGTCCGCCCGGGCAGCCTGGAGCGCCCACCGGTGGCCCGAACGCGCCCGGGACCGTCGGCGGCGTGTCCGGCCCGTCGGGCCCCGAGGCCCAGAGCCTCGACGACCTCGTCACCGCGCTGGTGCAGGTCATCGACGAGCTCGTGAAGCAGCTCACCCCGGGCACGGCGTCGCCGCAGGGCGCCCAGGCCGAGCCTCGGCCGCCAACGACGTCGGACGATCGCGCTGCGACGGCCGCCGATGCGGGGCTGGTGTCGTTCTCGATTCGTGCGAGCGCCCACTTCGTCATCTCGGGTTGAAGGAGCGGGCTCCGACCGTCCTTTGGGCACCGCCGACCCGGAAGCGCGTGGCGAGCCTGGCTCGACAGGAGCCCCGGTGTTCTGTTGGCAGCGGAAGCACCCGCGACCGCTCGACTCGCTGTCGCGACCGATGCTGCGGCTGGACTCGTTCTTCGCCAAATGACGCCGCAGCGGCTTGAAAGGGTGGCGTGCGCTGGCGCAGACGCGGCCCCCCGTCCCATGTGTGCTGGGGTGGTTGTGTGTCAGCCAAAGGCTGGTGTAGGGCGCCGCCTCCCGTGGGGAGCATCGTCTTCGTCAGCCTGCTCGTGATGTCCGCGGTGCCGATGCCGGGCGAGGCCGAGGCGCGACGCTTCTCCGAGGCGTTCGAGCGCGGCGAGGCGCTCTACTCGAAGGGCGACTACGGCGCGGCCATCGCCCTCTTCCGCGAAGCCGACCGCATGAAGGTGACGCCCGAGGTGGCGTTCGACCTGGCGCGCAGCTTCGAGAAGCTCGGCGACGTCGCCTTCACCGTGCTCTACGACCGGCTCTATCTCTCGCGTGCGCCCGACGCCTCCGACTCGAGGGAAGTCTCGAGCCGGCTCCAGCGCGTGTTGGCGCGCGCCGAAGACGAGGGCGTCGGTTTTCTCGAGGTGTTCGCGCCGGGCGCCACGAGCCTCGTCGTCAACGGCCGTGCCTTCGCCGAGCCGCCGGCCGCGCTCTTCCTCGCGCCCGGCGAGTACGTCATCGAGGGCACGTTCCGCGCGGGGCCGAAGAAGCAGCGGGTCAACGTCTCGCTCGGAGAGGTGACGACGGTGTGGTTCGAGCCGGTGCGCCCGCCGCTGGTGAAGGCCGACGAGGCGCCCGAAGCGGCCATCGGCGTGCGCGAGGGGCCCGCTGCGCCGCGCGGGAACGGCCTGCGCATCTCGGCCTGGGTGCTGCTGGGCCTCGGCGTCGCCACCCTCGGCGCGGGCGTCGCGATGGGCGCGCTCGCGTCGGGTGATGCCTCCCGCGCCGCCGACAAGAACCTCACCGTGCGCGAGGCGACGCTGGCTGCTCGGGAATCGAACGAGAAGGCCACCATCGCGAACGTGCTCTTCGGCGCCGGCGGTGTCGTGGCTGCGACGGGCGCGACGCTGTTCGTCATCTCGATCCCCGGGCCCAGCGAGAAGGTGGGCGCGAAGTGAGCCGTGTCCTCGTCGGCGCCGCGCTGCTGCTCGCGGCCTGCAACATGGACGTGCGGGTCGACCCCGCCGGCCATCGCTGCAACGAGTTCGATGCCTGCCCGCCGGGCTACGAGTGCGTGGCCTTCAGTTGCCGCGCCGTCGCGAGCGTCGGTGGTGGAGCCGCAGTCGGAGGGGGCTTCATCACCGGCGGTGGCTCGGCTGGCGGAGGCTCGGCTGGCGGTGGCTCGGCTGGCGGTGGCTCGGCTGGCGGTGGCTCGGCTGGCGGTGGCTCGGCTGGCGGTGGCACTGCCGGGGGCGATGCCTGCGCGAACGTCACCTGTGCGACGGTTCCGCCGGGGGTCTGCATGGGCTCGGTGGCGCGGTCCTTCACGGGCCCCGGGCGGTGCGAGCCGTCGACGGGTCAATGCGTCTTCCCCTCGTTCGACCTCGACTGCGCGCCGGGCGTCTGCGCGGCGGGCGTGTGTCCGCTGACGGTGACGCAGGTCGGCCCCCGGCTGCGCTTCGCGATTCGGGCCCTCGACCTGGCGCCCGGCTCGGCCGGCTCGAGCGCGCTCGCCGTGGGCGCGAACAGCCAGGTCGCCTCGTGGAACGGCACGCGGTGGGTCACGGTGAACGCGCCCACGGCCAATCAGGCACTGCGCGCCGTGAACTTCGTCTCGCCCACCGTCGCCTGGGTCGTCGGCGACAACCGCACCGCCTGGCGCTTCGACCGCACCTCCCAGACGTTCGTTTCGACCCCGGCGCCTCCGCTCTCGGGCAGCGCCCGCCTCATCGGTGTCGACGGCCCGACGGACACGGCGGTGCTGGTGGCCGACGACTCGGGCAACTGGGCCCGGTGGAACGGCACGTCATGGGCCTCTGGCGCCTTCCCCACCGCCAACGCGAGCAGCTTCCAGATGAACGGGGTGTGGGTCGACGAGACGGGCCGTGAGCGGGTGGCCGGCTCCTGCGTGAGCGCGGCGGCCGGCGCCCGGCGGTCGTGCGTGGCCTACCGGTTCCCCTCGAGTTCGAACAGCTGGTTCATCGACACCGCGATGACCGAGACGCGGCCCTGCGTCAGCATCGGCCCGTGGGTCGACGTGCCCGCAGCCATGGCCCAGGACGCGCTCTGCGGCTTCGCCGACAACGACTCGATTCGCCACGTCGCCACCGGCAGCTTCCTCACCAACCCGGCCCTCGTGCTGGGCACCGGCGAGGGCATCGTCGGCATCACCGGTGGGCCTCCGTCGGGCACCACCCGCAACGTCTGGGTGTTGACGGCGTCGATTCTCGGCACCGGCCGGCTGTATCGGCTCACCGGCACCGGAGCCGCGCCCATGCCCCTGGCGCAGCTCGACACGTTCTTCGGCGACGAGGCGCTGTCTCCCTCGGAAAGCGGAGGCGTGCTGGTGGCCGAGGTCGATCCCGCGCGCAACCTGAACAACGTCTTCTACCGGCGCACCACCATGCCCGAGCGCACCGAGGCGCTCGACCTGGGGCTGGACTTCGCCGGTGTCACCTCGTTCGGCGGCGAGCTCACCCTCGTGTCGCGGCGGGGTGACCTCGCCGTCAAGCGCACCGGGGGCGAGGTGTTCGAGTTCCGCCGGCCGCCGACGGCGAGCCCGCAGTACAACGTCGAAGCCGCCGACGGGCGCAACGGCACCTCGTCCATCCTCGTCGTCGGCCATGATGGCTCGAACCAGGGCCTCATCGCGCGCGTCTCGTTCTCGAGTTACACGCGCATCGCCTCGGTGCCGGGCACCCAGTTCAAGGGCGTCTGCCGCGCCAGCGAGACCGAAGCCTTCGCCGTGGGCACTGGCGGCGCCCTGTTCTCGATTCCCATGAGCGGCGCGCCGACGCGAGACCTCGCCGTCACCACGGCGAACGACCTCTTCGCCGTCGACTGTCCGACGCCCGGCGAAGGGGTGGCCTGCGGCGCGAACGGCACGGTGCTGGTCCGCTCGATGGGTGGCGCGTGGGCGCCGGCCCCGACGTTCCCGATGGCTGGGAAGACGCTGACCAGCTGCAAGGTCGTTCAGGGCACCGTGTACGTCGCCGGAGATGGCGTCTTTGGTCGGCTGTCACGGGGCGCGACCCAGTGGGCGCTGTTGCCGAGCGCGCCTGGGCTCGCACACCTGCTCGTCCGTGCACCCAATGACGTGTTCGCCACCAGCAGCAGCAACTCCATGAACTTCGACGTCGTGCGTTTCGATGGCACTGCATGGAGCGTCGTGCTTCCAAGGGTTTCCGGCAGCCCTGGGGGGGGTGTGCAGGTGGGGTCGAGGGTGGTATGGGGTGGGTCCGCTGGCGCGCTCGTCGAGGGGCGCTGACGGGCGACCAAAAGGGGCAGTACGCCTCGGCTTTTCCGGGGGCCGGACATGGGTGAGCTGGATCCAAAGATCAAGATTCGCGCGCCGCTGCGCTGCGATGGCATCGGTCGTCTCGACTGCGCCGAAGACGTCGAGTCGGGCACGCGGCTGGCGGTGCGGTGGCTGCCGCTCGAGGCCAACGGCGACGCCGCCGTGAAGGCCTGCGAGAAGCTGCCGACCCACCCGACGCTCCCCCGCATTCACCAGACGGGCTCGGTCGGCACGTCGGCCTTCGTGGCGATGGACTTCCCCGAGGGGCAGGTGCTCGGCGCGATGGTGGGCGACCGCCTCGACATCGACGTCGTCATTCGCCTGGGCGCGCAGCTGTCGGACGCGCTGGCGACGATTCACGAGCAGGGCGTGGTGCACGGCGAGCTGTCGAGCGAGTCGGTGCTGCACGTGCCGCCCGACCGCGCCTACCTGTGGGACATGCCGCTCGTCATCGCCAACCGCATGACGGACCGGCGCGGTGAGAACCGGCTGATGCAGAACCTGCCCCGCACGGCGGCCTACCTGGCGCCCGAGCGCGCGAAGGGCTCCGGCTCGTCGACGGCAGGTGACGTGTACTCGCTCGCCACCGTGCTGTGCGTGGTCGCGGGCGCGCCGCTGCCGAACGCGTCGACCACCCTCGGCGTGGTGCACCAGGTGGCGACGGGCGAGTGGGCGCCGCGCGTGCCGACGACGATTCCCGATCCATGGCGCTCGATGCTCTCGCGCATGCTGTCGGTCGACCCGGCGCAGCGGCCGTCGGCGCGTGAGGTGGCCCAGGTGTTCGCGAAGGCGCCGCAGCCGGCGATGCTGCCGACGGTGCCCGAGATGCCGGTGGTGCGGCTCCCGCCCGAGCTGATGGCGGCGGCCGAGGCGCTCGCGCGCAAGCCGGTGGTGGTCGCGCCTGCCGAGGTGACCGAGCCCGGCGCTGCCGCAGCAGCCGACGCGGCCGTCGTCGCCGAGGTAAAGCCCAGTGAGACGGTGGTGGTGGCCGCGCACGTGCCGGCGGCGCCCGTCGAGCTGCCCGCCGAAGCCGCGGCCATCGTCGCGGGGTCGGCCACGCCGACGTCGGAGATCGCGCTGCCCGAGCCGCTCCCGGCCCGCACCGTGACGGGAGAGGTGCCCGAGGTCGCGGCGTCCGAGGTGGTGAAGCTGCCCACCATCGAGATGCCGGCCGTGCAGATGCAGTCGCTGGTGAACCAGACGCAGGTGGCGCAGACGTCGACGGTGGTGGCCGACCTCGTGGTGCCTCCGGCGCCGCGGCTGACGCCGATGTCGACGAGCGCGGTGAAGCTGGCCGACAACATTCTCGTGTCGCCCGAGTTGGTGCAGGCCGGCGCGGTGACGCTGACGGCCGAGCAGCTCGCCGAGCTGTCGAAGCCCGCGAAGTGGGTCTACGTGGTGGGCGGCGCGATGGCCGCGGCCATCATCGTGCTGATGGCGGTCGCCGTGCACCTCGCGGCGAAGCAGGGCGCGGTGGCGCAGCAGAAGGCGCTCGAGGCGCAGCAGCAGGTCGTCGTGCCCAGCCAGGTGCCCGTCACGCCCACGCCCGTGCGTGCCGTCGAGGCCGACGACGAGCTCGCGCCGCTGCGGCCGACGCGTGCGGCGGCGAAGAAGGCGGTCGAGCCGCGTGGCTTCGACATGCCCGAGCGACAGGGGCTCTCGAGCGGTCCCGCCGAGCTCTGACTCGCCGTTGCCCGCCTGCGCCGAGGCGGGGAAACCGAAGTCGATGCGCCGAGCACGTCTGACGAGCCCTGAGGGTTCGTCGGGCCGCTGGCGGCTGACGGCACGGTGGCTCCAGCGAGCCGAGTATCGCGACGACCACGCCCTCCCGGGACGGTGTCGCCGGTGTCGACCGCCTGGAGTGTGTGAAGGAGGTTCTGGAGTGGGCTCCGGGACTCGAGGCCTCGGTCGCCATCTTTTCGAGGCTGGCACCGAATCAGAGCGACCGGACGCTGGCCGCGCTCTTCAGCGAGCTTCTCCTGAACGCTGTGGCAGCCGTCGCACCGCCCACGCCTTCGGTGGGTTTCTCCCGAAGGCTCGCAGGAACAGGAGCGACCCGATGCGGTGGGTTCTCCCGAAGGCTCGTAGCCAACCCGCGCGACTGAAGGCCGTGGCAGCCGTTGCAGCCAGCCCTGTGTCGCCTGGGTGACGATGTCGCTCGCGGCGAGGCAGCTCGAGGGCCGGCGCGTCACGAGCCGGTGTGCCATCGACATGTCACCTGATGCTTCCAGCTCGTGACGGCGTCGGCCGTCGGAGCGCCCGTACCCTGCGCGCATGCTCCTCTCCGTGAGCCTCGTGCTCGCCCAGCTCGCGACGGGTCTCGACCAGCCGGTGAAGAACGTGGTGCTCATCGTGAGCGACGGGGTGCGCGCCCGCGAGGTCTTCGAAGGTGGCGAGCGGGCGCTCATGGGCCGCGCCGGAGGTGTCGAGAACGAGCCGGGGTGCGTGGCGAAGTTCTTCAGGCCCGACGCGGCCGCGAGGCGCGAGCTGCTGATGCCGTTTCTGTGGAAGACGGTCGCGAAGGAAGGCCAGGTCTTCGGGCTGTCGCGCGTGGGCAGTCCGATGAAGGTGTCGAACCGCTTTCGCGTGTCGTACCCCGGCTACAACGAACTCTTCACGGGCTGGGCCGACCCGCGCATCGACTCGAACGGGCTGGGTGAAAACCCGAACGTCACCGTGTTCGAGCACCTGTCCCGGGAGCCGGGGTTCGAGGGGGCAGTGCAGGCCTTCGCTACCTGGGAGACCTTCTTCCGCATCTTCGCCGTCGGCCGCTCAAAGCTCGACGTGCGCGCCGGGTGGAATCCCCCCTTCGCGAACGACCCCGAGCGCACCCCGGGAAAGGACGTCATCGACGCCGTCCACCGCACCACCACGCCGTTGTTTGGTGGCAACGCGCTCGACGCCATGACGTACGCCGCGCTCAAGGAGTCCCTCAAGACGAAGCGGCCGCGGGTGCTCTTCCTGGGCCTCGGTGAGACCGACGAGTGGATGCACGCCGGCCGGTACGACCTCGCGCTCGAGGCGCTGCAGCGCGCCGACGCCACGATCGCCGACCTCTGGCACACCATGCAGGCGATGGACGAGTACCGCGGCTCGACGGTGTTCCTCATCACCACCGACCACGGGCGCGGCGGCCTGCCGTGGGACTGGAAGCACCACGGCGCGAACGTGCTGGGGGCCGACGACATCTGGCTGGCCGCCATCGGGCCGGGGGTGCCCGCGCTCGGCGTTCGGCGCGACACGGGGCTCGTCACCCAGGCGCAGGTGGCCAGCACCATCGCGGCGCTCCTCGGGCACGACTGGCAGGCGGTGAACCCGAAGGCCGCGCCGCCGCTCCCGCTGCAGCCGTCTGCGGCCCTGGCAGCCGGAGCCCGCTGAGCCTCGGCGGTCGGCGCGCCGTCCGATGCGTGCGGGAGGACACCGCTGCTCGGCCGTGCTCTTCACCGCTTCGAACGGGCTGGTGACACCCCGAACGTCACCGTGTTCGAGCACCTGTCCCGCGAGCCGGCGTTCGAGGGAGCAGTGCAGGCCTCGAATCAGCGTGGTCGACGAGAGCGAGCAGCTCGCCGGCCTCGACCGACGAAGCCTTCGTCGCCGACGCTGCATCTGGTCGAGGGAGCAAACAGACCGGCTGGACGATGCGACGTGGCCGTCGCCCTCCGACCGACCGCGCCGCGTGGGACATCACCGTCAACGAAGAGCCTGCGCCTCGCCGAGGCGCCGGTTAGCTGAGGCGCCCATGAAAACAGCGCTCGTCTTCGGCGCCGCCGGTGGCATCGGCCGCGCAGTCGTTCAGACGTTCTCCCAACGTGACGTGCGTGTCCTTGGGGTGGCGCGCGACGAGTCCCGGGTCGAGGGCGCGCTCGCCACGTCGGCAGACCTGTCG
>JALOQF010000494.1 GCA_025459425.1 Myxococcaceae bacterium
CGTCGCCGTGTACTTCGCCTTGCCGCTCGCGCGGTCGACGCCCTCGTAGAGGCCGTCGGTCTTCGCCTTCGACCACTTCGTCGACATGTCGAGCAGGTTGACGAAGAAGTCGTTGGTGAGCGTGCCCGGCTTGTCGGTGAAGACGCCGTGCCGCGCCTTGCCGGTGTTGGCGTCGAGCGCGCGTAGGCCGCCCACCAGCACCGTCATCTCGGGCACCGTCAGTGTGAGGAGCGCCGACTTCTCGACGAGCAGCTCGGCCGGCGACTTCGTCTGGCCCGCCGCGTAGTAGTTGCGGAAGCCGTCAGCCGTCGGCTCGAGCACCGCGAACGACTTCGCGTCGGTCTGCTCCTGCGTGGCGTCGACCCGGCCCGGCGTGAACGGAACCTTCACCTCGACGCCGCCCTTCTTCGCCGCCTGCTCGATGGCCGCGTTGCCGCCGAGCACCAGCAGGTCCGCCAGCGAGACCTTCGTCGCGCCCTTGTTGAAGTCCTTCTGCACGGCGTCGAGCTTCTGAAGGACCGCCGCCAGCTCCTTCGGGTCGTTCGCCGCCCAGTCCTTCTGCGGCGCCAGCCGCACCCGCGCACCGTTCGCGCCACCGCGCATGTCGGTGCCACGGAACGTCGAGGCCGACGCCCACGCCGCCTTCACCAGCTGCTGCGTGGTGAGGCCGCTCGCGAGGATCTTCGCCTTCAGCGCCTCCTGGTCCTTCTCGGTGATGGCGGCGCCCGCGGCCTTCGGGAGCGGATCCTGCCAGATGAGCTCCTCGGCCGGCACCTCGGCCCCGAGGTAGCGCGCGCGCGGGCCCATGTCGCGGTGGGTCAGCTTGAACCACGCCTTCGCGAACGCGAGGCGGAACTCCTCGGGCTTCTCGCGGAAGCGCTTGCCGATCTTCGCGTACTCGGGGTCGACCTTCAGCGCGAGGTCGGTGGTGAACATGATGGGCTGGTGACGCTTGGCCGGGTCGAACGCGTCGGGCACCAGGCCCTGGCCGCCGCCCTTCACCGGAACCCACTGCGTGGCGCCTGCGGGGCTCTTCGTCTTCTCCCACTCGAAGCCGTAGAGGTTGTCGAGGTAGCTCGAGGTCCACGCGATGGGGTTCACCGACCACGCGCCCTCGAGGCCGCTCGTCACCGCGTCCTTGCCGACGCCGGTGCCGCACTTGTTCTTCCAGCCGAAGCCCTGCTCCTCGGCGCCGGCCGCCGCGGGCTCGGCGGCGACGCACTTCGACGGATCATGCGCGCCGTGCGCCTTGCCGAAGGTGTGGCCGCCCGCGATGAGCGCGAACGTCTCTTCGTCGTTCATCGCCATGCGGCCGAACGTCTCGCGAATGTCCTTCGCGGCGGCCTGCGGGTCGGGGTTGCCGTTCGGGCCTTCGGGGTTCACGTAGATGAGGCCCATCTGCACGGCGGCGAGCGGCTTCTGCAGCGTGCGGCCCGGGCCGTAGCGCTCGTCGGCGAGCAGCTTCTTCTCGGGGCCCCAGTACACGAGGTCCGGTTCCCAGTCGTCGCGGCGGCCACCGGCGAAGCCGAACGTCTTGAAGCCCATCGACTCGAGCGCCACGTTGCCGGTCAGGACGATCAGGTCGCCCCACGAGATCTTCTGGCCGTACTTCTGCTTCACGGGCCAGATCAGCCGGCGCGCCTTGTCGAGGTTGGTGTTGTCGGGCCAGCTGTTGAGCGGGTCGAAGCGCAGTTGGCCACCCGCCGCGCCGCCGCGGCCGTCACCGACGCGGTAGGTGCCCGCGCCGTGCCACGCCATGCGGATGAAGAAGGGCCCGTAGTTGCCGTAGTCGGCCGGCCACCAGGGCTGCGAGGTGGTGAGCACCTGCTTGAGGTCGGCCTTCACCGCCGCCAGGTCGAGCGTCGCGAAGGCCTTCGCGGAGTCGAAGTCGGGGTCGCGGGGGTTCGAGGGGGGCGCGTTGCGGCGCCGCGCGGTGAGGTCGAGCTGGTCGGGCCACCAGAAGGACGGAGACTGGGCCTGCGCCGAAGCGGTGCCTGCGACGAGGCAGGCGACGGCCGCTGAGAGGAGCGGGCGGAAACGAGCAACCATGGAGGACTCCTTGAAGTGTGAGATTTCGACGAGCTCTAGACTTTGTCTAGGGCGCGACAACTTCTAACGACTTGTGAACTCGGCGCAAGCGGAAAACCTGGATTTCGACGCAAGACAGGCGCGGAGCGCACCGAAGTCCAGTGAAAGGCACGCAACGACCGGGTCCACACGTCGACGTGCGCGGGCTGGGCGTTGAACGCCGGGCCCTGCCGAGCGGGCTCGAGGGACTCGAGGCGCATGTGCTCCGCCCGCGCGGCACCGATGGGCCTGCGGCTGCATCGCGGCGAAGGTGTCGTCGCACGGCCGAGGTGCCTCTGCGGCCTGCGGGTGATGGTTCCGCTCGCACGAGTCGGGCGCGTCGCTTCGCTCGGAGCGGAGGCGCTGGTCCAGGGCGGCGGGAGCGCACCCAGCTCCTTCACCTCGACGAGCGTCTCCGTCGACCGGGGCCGAGCCGCGGCGACGGAGTGCATCGACCGGCTCGCCGAAGCCCCGGCGTCGCTACGGCGTCGTCGCGACGTGGGCCAGCGGGCTCGCCGGCTTGAAGCGCGACCAGCCGCGCGAGACGACCTGCGTCAGCGGAATCGGGCGCATCGCGCGACGCACCTCGGTGGCCCGGCGGGCGAGGAGCCGATCCTGCGCCCACTCGGCGATGGCCAGCTGGCCGGCGATGTCGATCTCGGTGAAGCGCACGCTCACCTGCACACCGGCCGGCACCCCCGTGCGCGCGAGCACGCGCCCGACCGCGACGATGGGGCCCTCGGCGTTGGGCAGGCACAGGCGCAGGAGCACCACGTCTCCGAGCGGCGGCGCGGTGGTGACGTAGGCGGCGCCTTCGGGCGAGAGGTCGCCGAAGCACGAGCGGCTGCGGCCGTTCGGCTCGCGCACGTCGAGCGCGATGTCGAAGCGGGGGTAGTCGCGGCGCTCTTCCACGCGGCGCGTCTCGAACTGCACGGAGCGGTCGGCCCGGCGGTCGCGGCTGCGGCGGTCTTTCGTCATGTGCGACACGGTGCCACGGGCCTGTGGCGGCGCCAGTTTTCGGCCCTCCGCGCCGCGGTCCCGAAGTGCGAAGGGACAGAAGCCAGCGTCGTGGCAGGTGACGCAGCCCTGAGCTCGCACCCCTGCGTGTCGTCGTTCGCGTCGCGGAGCTGCACTTCGGCGTGTGTGTTGTCCGAGACGTTCAGCGGGTCGCAGGTCGCCGTGGTGCGCGCAGCCACCTGCTCGCGCGCGGTTCGTCATGCCGACACGCTCCCGGCTCATCGCCCAACGAGAGCTGACACGCCGTCGAGTGCTCGGTACGGCTGCGAGCGTGTCTGCCTGCTGAATCGCCCCTGCGCCCGGTCTCCTCGAGCGTGCCGCGCGGCTCTGCACCGAGGCCTATCGTCGAGCGGGCCCGAGAACGCGCCCTGGGGCAGAAGCCAGCCTCGTGGAAGGTGACGCAGCCCCGAACTCGCACCCCTGCGTGTCGTCGTTCGCGTCGCAGAGCTGCGTTCATCGGCGACGCGCAGGTCGACGGCTGCCGTGTCTCTGGAAGACGGCCGCGCGGGCCTCCCGCTGCCCCTCGCTCCTCCGCGCCAGCTCGATGCGCCGGCGGGCCTCTCGCGCAGCGGCCTCGTGCTCCACCATCGGTGGCGGGTAGTCGGTGCCGATGTGGCACCCGCTCTCGGCCTGGACCGAAGACGGCATGGCCGACGGCCTGGCGAGGAACTGCAGCGGGACCCGCTCGAGCTCCGGGACCCAGCGGCGCACGAAGGCGCCCTCGGGATCCTGCTCGGCGAGCTGCTTGTCGGGTGAGTAGATGCGCAGCGCGTTGATGCCCGTCGTGCCCGACTGCATCTGGAACTGCGGAAAGTGAATGCCGGGCTCGAAGTCGAGGAAGTGGGGCGCGAAGAAGCGCGCGGTGGGGCGCCAGTGCAGCCAGAGGTCGTACGCCGCGAACGACGCCACGAAGGCCCGCATGCGGAAGTTGACCCACCCGGTGGCGCGCAGGCACCGCACCACGGCGTCGACGAGGGGCACGCCGGTCTGCCCGTGGGTGAAGCGGTCGAAGCGCGAGCGCACCGTCGAAGGCCAGGCGGCTTCGTCTTCGAGGCGCAGCCCGTCGGCGCCCCGCCACTGGTTGCGCACCTCGAGCTCGGGCTCGTCTTCCAGCTTCTGGGTGAAGTGACAGCGCCAGCGCAGCCGCGAGAGGAAGCCGTCGAGTTGGGCGCGGTGTCGCTCGTCAGCCCGGGCGCGGATCCGCAGCGTCTGCTGCACCACGAGCCGCGTCGAGAGGGTGCCGTAGGCCAGGTACGGAGACAGGCGTGACGACGCTTCCCACGCGGTCGTCGGGCTCGAGATGCCGGCGAGGTAGCCCTGGCTGCGCTCGGTGAGGAACGACTCGAGCGTCGCGGCCGCCTCGCGCAGGCCCCCGCGCTGCACGTCGCGCTTGCCCGATTCACGGGCGCCGAGGTCGGCGGGTGTCGGCAACGCATGAAGGTGTCCCAGTGGCTGGCCCAGCCGTCACGGCTGCGATGCGGGCGGCGCACGCCGGCCTGGGGCAGCTCCGTCCACCGCACGCCGGTGTCGGTGGCCCAGCGTTTCACGGCGCGGTCGCGGGCAAACGTGATGAGGAGCCCCGTCTCTTCGTGGCTCCACAGCCCCTCGAAGCGGAGCGTCGCGTGCAGCGCTCCCAGGACGTCGACGACCTCGCCCACGCGCACGATGAGGGTGCTCCCGCGAGCCACCAGCGCCGCCCGCAGCTCGGTGAGGCTCTCGCGCACGAAGCCCACGTGGCTGGCGTCGGTCTCGGGCGCGTGCACCAGCGAGGGCTCGAAGACGTAGAGCCCCACCACGGGCCCCGCCCGCGCCGCGGCCGAGAGGGCCGGGTGGTCGACCACCCGCAAGTCGCGTTTGAACCACACCACCTGCAGCCCTGGCATCAGGTGCTCTCATTCACGCCGCCCTGCGTCGAATGCACGGCGTTGTGACGGCCCCGCCCGAGGGCTTTTGACTCTCCGCGAAGGCGTGTAAGGGGCGCTCGACGCCGTTCGTCGAGGGACTCATGGATATCCACGTAACCAGGGCCACCACGCTGAAGCCGAAGCCCCCCGAGGGCGACCTCGGCTTCGGCCGCTTCTTCACCGACCACCTCTTCGTCATGGACTACACGACGGAGCAGGGCTGGCACGCCCCCCGAATCCAGCCCTACGGCCCGCTCGGCATCGACCCTGCGGCCGGCGTCTTCCACTACGGCCAGGCGATGTTCGAGGGCTCGAAGGCCTTCCGTGGTGTCGATGGCGCCCTGCGGCTGTTCCGCCCGCTCTCGCACGCGCACCGCATGATGGCTGGCGCTCCGCGCTTGTGCATGCCCACGCCCACCGCCGAGCAGATGGTCGAGGCATGCAAGGCGCTCGTTCGCGTCGAGGCCGACTGGGTGCCGAAGGCCGAGGGCACCGCGCTGTACCTGCGCCCCACGCTCATCGCCACGGAAGCCTTCCTCGGCGTGCGTCCGGCCAACGCCTACAAGTACTTCATCATCGCGACGCCGGTGGGCAGCTACTACGGCGGCAGCGCGCTCAAGCCCGTGCGTATCTGGGTCGAGACGGTCGAGGTGCGTGCGCCCCGCGGTGGCCTGGGGGCTGCGAAGGCCGGCGCCAACTATGCCGCGAGCCTCCACGCCGCGGTGAAGGCGAAGAAGGCCGGGTACGATCAGGTGCTGTGGCTCGACGGCCAGACGCACGAGCTGGTGGAAGAGGTCGGCACCATGAACCTCTTCGTCCTCATCA
>JALOQF010000495.1 GCA_025459425.1 Myxococcaceae bacterium
CGCTCGAGCGGGCGTGCGGCAGGGGCCGCCTCGTGTGCAATCGGCTCCGTCGGCACGAACGGCGAGCCCGGGTGCGGCGTGGCGCCTCGATCGAGCGGGTGTGCGGCAGGGGCCGACGCGTGTGCAATCGGCTCCGTCGGCACGAACGGCGAGCCCGGGTGCGGCGTGGCGCCTCGCTCCAGCGGGCGTGCGGCGGGGGCCGACGCGTGCGCAATCGGCTCCGTCGGCACATACGGCGAGCCCGGGTGCGGCGTGGCGCCTCGCTCCAGCGTTCGTGCGCCAGGGGCCGCCTCGTGTGCGATCGGCTCCGTCGGCACGAACGGCGACCCCGGGTGGGCGACCGCACGTGCCAACGGCCTCGCCTCGGGCGCAGCGTGGTGGGGGCGGGGCTCGACGGGAACGCCCGGCGACCCGGGGTGCGCGACCGCCAGCCCGGGGGCGGAACGTTTCTCGCTGTCGGCGGCCGTACCGGGCGTCGTGCGCCCTGCGTCGTCCCCGGTCGAGGGCAGCCCGGCGCCCGTCACCGAAGGGAAGGGACCTCGCCCAGACAACCGGCCCGACGCCTCGGCCTGTGGCGCGGTCGACAGCTTCAAAGCGCTGCCCGAGGCCACTCGATCTTCGCGGCCCAGCGCGAAGGCCCGCGGCGCCCGCGTCGGGACGGGCCTCGACGGGCCCTTCAGCGCGCTCGTCGAGACCTGGAGCTCGGGCGTCACGGGCCGCTTCGGCGAGGCCGCCTTCTTCGTGGGCGTCGTCGCGATCGGCACCCGGGCCGCAGCGCCGCGCTTGAATGGATCGTTGCCCAGCACCCGTTTCGCCGCCATCGGTCACCCCCGACGCGTCTGCAGCGTCGCCATCGCCTCGTGTACAGGCAGGTGCGGCAGGAAGTGAAGCGCCCGCGCTGCCTTTCGCCCGTCGGCGACCCACGAGTACCGGAAGAAGTCCATCAACGCCCAGGGGCTCACCGACAGGCCGCCGGCCTCCATGGCCCCGATGGTCGCGCGCAGCACCGGGCCGGGCAGTGGCAGCGCGCGGGCGCCGCCTCGGCGCAGCAGGGACGAGATGGGCGCGGCGCCCTCACCGACGATGTTGAACGCGCCGCGCGCCTTCGTGTGCAAGGCGAGGTGGAGCGCCCGGGCCGCGTCGTCTTCGTGCACCACCTGCCACAAGGGGTCGAAGCCCAGCACCGTCGGCACCACCCGCGTGCGCACGAGCCGCGTGAAGGGGTTGTTCATGCGCGGGCCGACGATGGGCGCGAAGCGCAGGGTGAGCACGTCGACGGCGGGGAATCGCTCGGCGAACGAGTCGAGCTGCCGCTCGACCTCGATTCGATCGAGCACGAAGCGCACGCCGGGGATCTGCGCGAGGGGCTGGCTCTCGGGAATGCGGGCCGGCGAACCTGGGCGGGCCCCGTAGAGCGCCGTCAGCGAGGGCACCACCAGCCGCCGAACGCCGATGGCGCCGGCCGCGGCCAGCAGGTGCAGGGTGCCGACGACCTCGAGCTCGTGCGCGAACGCAGCGCGGTGCACGCGCGAGTTGACGAAGGCGAGGTGGTAGAGCGCGTCGAGCTTCGCTTCGGCGAGGGCGCGCTCGAGATCGGCCTCGGCGCCCGGGCGCAGGAGATCGAGCCGAACGAAGGTCACCCGCGGGTCCGGCGTTTCGGGCCGCGTCACGTCGAGCACCACCACCGCCGACACCTGCGGGTCGGCCAGAAGGCGCGGGAGCAGCAGGGCGCCGAGATCGCTCGATGCCCCCGTGAGCCCCACGCGCAGGCTGTTTCGCCCCTCGCCCATCTCGTGGGCCTGATACGACAGCGCGCCGCTCGATGCCACGCACGCGACACCGACCGATGACGTCGACGGCCCGGCGCGCCTGGAAGCGCTGCGTCGAGCGGTCAGGGCTTCGTGTCTCCATCGCCAGCACCGCCGACGAGCGAGGCACCGAGGAATACGACTTCCTCCTCGCGCAGCGCCGCGCCGATGCGGCGAAGACGCACGTGATCGGCGCGAGCCTCAGCGACTCGACGAGGGTTGCCTGCCTTTTGATCGCACTGTTCGCGAGTGTCGCCCTCGCCCATGACGCCGACGTCGTCTACGCGCGGCTCGAGCCCGGCCCGGGCGGCTCGCTCGTCGAGATCGTGACGCTGACGAATGCGACCCTCGCGCAGCTCGCCCCGGTTGACGCCGACGGTGACGGGGCGTTGACGCAGGCCGACCTCGACGCGCGCGCCGAGTCCGTTCGCGCCGGGGTGTGGAACGACGTGCCCCTCTCGGCGGGCGGCGTGCCGTGTTCGCGGTCGGAGGAGTCGGCCACCCTCGACGATGGCTTCGTCACCCTGACGGCGCGCTTTTCGTGCGGCCCGGGCGATCTGAGGCAGGACTTCCGGATCCTCCGCATCCTCCCGTCGAACTACCGCGTGGTGCTGGGGAGCCAGCTCGACGGAGAGCGAGGCCGCCGCTTCGCGCAGGGCGTCTTCACCGCGCTCGAGGTCCCACGGCCCGGCCCGGCGAGCCTGCTGGACGCCGCGCGGGTGCAGCGTGGGTTCGAGCGGGGCGTTCGGGACACGGGGGTCGTCGAGGCGCTCGCGCTGCTGCTGCTCGTGTGGCTCTCCGCGGGCTCTTTGCGGGCCCTGGGGGCTCGCGTGGCGGCGCTGGCCGTCGGGGCGCTCCTGGTGACGTCGGGGCTCGGCGCGCCGCTCGTGGCCCCTGGGCTGATGCTGGGGGCCGTCGTCGCGAGCCTCGGCGGTGGCCCGGGCCGGTTCTCTGCCGTCGTCGGCGCCCTGGCCGGTTTCTGCGCGGGCGCGGGCCTGGCCCTGCGCAGCGGCGCCGCGTCGTTGCCCGAGGCCCTGGGGTGGTGGCTCGGCGCGCTCCTCGTCGCGCTCGTGCTCGCTTCCGTGGCGCTGCCCCTGGGGCGGGTGCTGAGCCGCCGGCCCCGGGCCGCGTTCGTCGCGCGGCTCACCCTCGCCGCGGTGGTGCTGGTGGCGGTCGGGCTGCGGCTGGCGCAGGCCCTGTGACGACAGGCTTGCCTCATGGCGCGCTGCGCCCGACACTCCGCGGGCGATGCCTCGGGAGTCCTACAACGATCTGATCTTCCAGCTGGGCGACCTCGCCCGCGAGCACCTCGCCGAGAAGCACCCGGTGCCCAAGGCGATGGACGGCGTGTACGAATGCGAAGAGGTGCTGCTGGGCATTCGAGACGAACTCGCCGCGCTCGAGCAGGAGATGAACGACGAAGACGCGGCCTACCAGGACTTCCTCGATCAGCAGGCCGCCGAGCGGGAAGAGCAGGAGGCCATCACCAGGAAGTGGCGCCACGCGGTGGCAGGCGTCGAGACGCGCAGCCGCGATCTGCGCAAGTCCCTCTCGTCGCAGCGCGCGGCCTACCGCTACCAGAAGAACTCGCTCAACCTCGCCGAGCAGAAGCACAAGGAGCTCGAGCAGCGCGAAGGCCACGACGTTCGGAAGATCGACACGAGCCGCGCGAACCTGAAGACCTTCCGGCTCAAGATGATGCGCTTTGCGCGCATGCTCGAAGACATGGAGATGGAGCTCAACCAGGTGCTCACCCCTCGCCCGGGCCAGGTCGGCGCGCAGGGCATCCTCGCGCACAAGCGCATCCTCGAGATGGAAGACGAGGCCGAAGAGAAGAAGGAAGAGCACGAGGCCCGCATGAAGGCGCTCGACGAGGCCCTCGCGGCGAAGGAAGCCGAGGAAAAAGACGCCGAGGCCGAGCTCGACGGCGCGCTCTTCGAGCTGGGTGAAGAGGTGTACGCCGATCGCGTCGCCCACCCCGCGCTCAACCCGCTCTACCCGCGGCTCGACAAGGCGAAGTGACCCTTCAGGCGGGCCCCCAACGCAGGGTTCGTGCCAGCCTTCAGGCCGTTGCTTGACCCTGGGCCACCTTTGGGCCTACAGGCGCCCCACTGCCCGTCACTTCGACGAGGAGGTCGGCTCACGCAAGCCCCGCGTGAGGTTCCGAGCGGTCTTTCCTTTCAACCGGGGTGACGTACCCGTCAGCAGTCAGGCCAGGACAACCACTTCATGCAGCAGAACGTGAATCAGCAGGGCTTCTCTCCCGAAGGTGACGAAGATTTTGCGGCGCTGTTCGAGGCTTCGCTCAAGGAGACCGGTGGCTCGGGTCTCGTGAAGGAAGGCGAGGTCATCAAGGGCGTCGTGGTGCGGGTCACCGGCGAGTTCGCCGTCGTCGACATCCGCTACAAGAGCGAGGGCCAGGTTCCCATCGCCGAGTTCACCACGCCCAAGGGCGAGATCACCGTCAAGCCCGGCGATTCCGTCGATGTCTACGTCGAGTCCCGTGAAAACGACACGGGCATGGTCGTCCTCTCCAAGGAGAAGGCCGACAAGATGCGCATCTGGGACGAGATCTCGAACGCCGTGAAGGGCGACGAGATCATCAAGGGCACCATCACCGGCAGGGTGAAGGGCGGCCTCCAGGTCGACATCGGCGTCAAGGCCTTCCTCCCCGGCTCGCAGGTCGACATCCGCCCGG
>JALOQF010000154.1 GCA_025459425.1 Myxococcaceae bacterium
GCAGCAGCCCGAGGTGCAGGACTGGGCGCAGCCGCTGCACGTGCCCGACACGCAGGACTCGCCCGAGGGGCACCGGGTGCAGGCCTGGCCGCGCGCACCGCAGGCCGTGGCCTCGGTGCCGGTGACGCAGGTGGTGCCATCGCAGCAGCCCGTTGGGCACGACTCGGCGTTGCACGACACCGAGGCGTCCGTCGCCTCACCGCCGCCGCTCCCGCCACCTGGCCCGCCCGCGTCGCCGCCCGCGCTTCCACCGCCCGTCGCCGCGCCACCGCCTGCCGAGGTTGCGCTGCACGACGCCCGGCACGCGCCGTCACTGCACAGCGTCGTCCCTGCGGGGCACCCCGTCTCGTCGTCGGGCTTGAAGGCCGACAGCTTCGAGGGGTCCACGCACACGCACGACGTCACCGTCGCCGTCACCAGCAGCACCTGCCGTCGTGCGTCACCCCGGCTCGAAGCGGAGCGAGACGTCATGGGAGAGCTCGATCACATCCCCCGGGGCCAGGCGAAAGAAGGCGAGCGGGCGGCCATTGAGGCGCGGGAGCGGCACGTGCGGCCGGCCCTCGGGCGCGAGCACACGCCACCCATCGGCGCCGTGGCTCAGGCGCACGGCGTCTTCGCGCACCCGGGGCGGCCCTGCGTGCACCACGAAGCGCCCATCGGCGGCCGGCCGGAACGCGAACGAGTCTCCGTCTTCGAGTGGGAGGGGCATCGACGAGGCGAACCTCGTCGCGGCGGCGCCGAGCGGCACCAGCCGAACCCGCGTGGGAGCCGACACCAGCTCGGCCACCGTCGTGCGCAGCGTCGGGAAGGCGCGGCTGAGGGCGACCCAGGCCTCATGCGGCATCACCTCGTCGGCGAGCTTCACGCAGGCGCCGAGGTCGAGGGTCTCGAGCGGCGCGCGCAGCCCGGCCAGCACCGGCCCCACGCCGGCGAGCTTGTCGGTCAGCCGCGCGCCCTCGACGAAGGGGAAGCTGACCCAGCGCAGGTGGCGCAGCGCGCGGGTCTCGAGCGGGACTTCGGCGAGCCGGCGAACGAGCGCGGCGGGCGTCAGCCAGGGGTCCCGAACGCGCAGGCCCGACAGGCGGCCGCGGTCGAACGTCGCGTCGATGGCGCCGTCCTGCAGCGAGGTGGAGAGCGGCCAGAGCCAGCGCGCGTGCTCGGTCACGTCGGCCGGTCGTTCGAGGAGCCGCGCCTGCGCCGCGCCGCGCTCGCGCAGCCAGTCGGCGTACACGGCCCAGCCCGCGTCGTCGTCCTCGCTCAGCGAGGCCTCGCGTTCGAGGTCGAGCGGACCGGGCCACGCGCGCTCGAGGAAGCGGAAGAGGAAGCGCTCGGTGCCGAAGACGTCTCCGGGCTCGAGCCGTCGCGCGTCGGCGCGCACGCCGTTGACGTGCATGCCCTGACCACCCGCCGCCGGCTCGACGAAGAACCCGCCGTCCCGGGGGCGCAGCCGCGCGAACATGCCCGACGCCGACACCGGGCCCTGCAGCAGCGTGGAGCGCTCACCGCCCAGCGAGAACCCCTCGGTCGGCACCACGAGGTCGGTGCCCGGTGGCACCGCGGGGTCGCTGGAACGGAGCACGGTCAGCCATGGCGGCATCGCGGCGCAGTCTGCCAGAGCGCCGGGGGCGCTTGCGGCAGGGGGTCACCTCGAACGACGTGCCATCGACGTCGCGCACCGACGCCTTGTCCCTCCCGGCGCGGCCACCATGCCGGCTGTCGGGCCCGCAGCTCCGCCAGGTCCTCGAGCGACAGGCGACGCTCTGGCGGGCCATGAGTCCCGAGGCGCAAGCGCCCGTCGCGGGCCAGCAATCGTTGAGCGGCCGTCGCATGGCGGCATTGTCGAACCGCTCACGGCACCCCGAGGCCAGCGAAGAGCTGGTCATGTGGCTGCTCGAGGCGATGTTCGTCGGTGACGAAGGAGCGACCCGGCTCTACGGCCCGCGCCCCGAGCGATGAGCCCGCTCGACGGTTACGACATCGCTTCGAGACATCGCCTTCGTCGCGGACCTGCGTGCCCATCACGTCCCCACGAGCCGTGGAGGCGTCACCCCTGACCTTCCCTTCTCTGCGCCTTTGGCCCCTTCCCGTGCTTTGACGTGTTCAGCATGCCCGTCACCTCGGAGAAGAACGTCGCGCGCCTCGAGATTGGCCAGCTCATCGAGACGGCCACGGTGCTCGCGGCGAAGGTGAAGACCGAACTGCCCACGCACGAGGGGCTGCAGCGCGCGGCGGACTTCATCGTGCAGGCGGCCCGCAACGCCGGAGACGTCGCGCAGAAGATGAAGCGGCCCTTCAGCCTGCACCGCCTGCCGGTGATGTTCCTCGCGGTGGCGCTGGTGGGGCTCCTGGGGTGGACGTGGCACACGTTCTTTCGTGTCACCACGCTGTCGCTGGCGCTGCCCGACCGCGACGCCGCCGAGCTGAAGGACCGGCTCCAGGCCGACCCGCGCCTGTCGGTGAAGCTCGTCGAGGTGAAGGGGAGCCGCGAGGCCTCGACGCTGGTGGCGCAGGGGCAGGTCGACCTCGCCTTCGTGCAGGGCGGCATTCCGATTCCGCCGCTGCTGCGTCGCGCCGAGCTGCCTGGCCACGAGCTCGCCCTCGTCTTCGTGCGCCCACCGGCGACCGGCCTGCTCGACGCGAAGGTTGTGCTGACCTCGACCGAAGGAGAAGGCAGCCACTCGGTGCTGCTCCAGGTGCTCGAGGCGTGGGGGCAGCGGGTGCCGCCGAAGCTGCTCCACCAGTGGAGCGCGCTGACCGCCGAGCTCGACGCGCCCGTGCCCGACGAGGTCGACGCCGTCTTCGTGGTGAAGGACCCGTCGGACGAGAAGACGCAGCGGGGTGTCTCGCGGCTGGCGAAGGCTGGGTTCTCGCTCGTCGACCTGCCGCTGGGCGCGCGCTCGCTGCGGCTGCCCGACCTCGAGCGCACGCAGGTCGAGGCGGGGTGGCTCGCCGAGAAGCCGATGGTGCCCGCGGTGGCCACGCCCGCGTGGGCGGTGAAGACGTGGCTGGTAGCGCGCGATGGGCTGACGCCCCGGCTCCTCGCCCAGGCGCAGCGGCTGTTGTCGCCGAAAGGCCGCAGCCTCGTCGACGAGGCGGTGGCGCCGTCGACCGAGGCCACCAGCGAGGTGCTCCAGGGCGTCGACGCGTTCTTCTCCATCCTCATCAACATCGGCCTGGCCTTCCTCGCGCTGCTCGGCCTCGACGCGATGGCGTACCGGCGGCAGTTCCACGAGCTCAACTCGCTCGTGTCGCTGCTTGGCCAGCTCCAGTCGAACAAGGACGTGCTGGCCGTGAAGGACGAGGCGGTGCGGCGCGAGAACATGCACTACCTCTCGCTCGTGTCCGACCTGCTGGGCCTCGTGAGCAACGTGTCGAGCTACTACACGCAGGAGAACTCGGCCCTCGTGTTCAACAACCTGTCCGACGTGATTCACGAGCGGTGCAACGCGCTGAAGATCAACATCCAGCTGAAGCTGTTGCAGTCGGCGATTCGGGACTGACGGTGACGCTGACGCCGCTGCCCCGGGCGTTCTCGGCCCGAGACACCATCGACGTGGCGCGCGCGCTGCTCGGGCAGTTGCTGGTGCACGAGGCCGGCGGCGTGCGGCGCGCCGGTCGCATCGTCGAGACCGAGGCGTACCTCGGGCCGCACGACCTCGCGTGTCACTCGTCGAAGGGACGCACCGCGCGCACCGAGGTGATGTTCGGCCCACCGGGCCACGCGTACGTCTTCCTCGTCTACGGCATGCACCACTGCGTGAACGTGGTGACAGGAAACGGCGCGGCGGTGCTCGTGCGCGCGCTCGAGCCGGTGGAGGGGCTCGCCCAGGCGCGCACCGACGGGCCGGGCCGGCTGACGCGCGCGATGGGCATCACACGGGCCCACGATGGGTGGCCACTCGACGAGCGACCGCTCTTCCTCGCCGCGGGGACGCCGGTGCGCCGAATCGGTCGGAGCGCTCGCATCGGTGTCGAGTACGCCGGTGCGTGGGCGCGCCGCCAGTTGCGGTTCTTCGACGCCGCGAGCCGGTACGTGTCGGGGTGATGACGTCCTTCCGTCGCGCTCACCGAACTCCTGGCGCGAGCCCGACCGCGTGCCGACTGGCAGGCCCCACGCCGAGCACGCTGCGACGCAGGCCGGCCGTCGTCAGCGCCAGAAGGGCGGCTGCACCCGCTGGAAGGTGATGCAGCGCGTGGGGGCAAGCGTGTCACACGCGGTGGTGCCAGCGCCCTCGCCGAAGCGGAACCACCCCACGAGGCCGGGCTCGGAGCCTGACACGGAGCGCGCGAAGGACGGTGGAGCGAGCTCTCCGGGCTGCAGCGGCCTCGTCCAGAAGCGCAGCTCGCTGAGCAGCCCCTTGTAGTCTTCGTACTGGCTGAGTGAGCCGAGGGCAGACTGCTTTTCCGCGCCGAGGAACCAGCCGGCCTCGCCGGTGGGAAAGCCGCTCCAGGCGCTCCAGATGGTGGCGAGGTTGGTGCGCACGTCGGACACCTGCGTGCCCGTCAGCACGCCGTCGACCCAGAGCTCGAGGCGGGCCTGGGTGGCGCCCTGCCAGCGGCGAATGCAGGCAAGGTGATGCCACCGTCCATCGAGGAGCGAGGGCACGGTCGCCGAGGGATGGGCCTGCACACCCCAGGTCGCGCCGGGGCCCGTCGAGCCCTGGTCGCCGAGCTGCCAGCGCACGCGCCCCGCGCCGACGAGCTGGAGCGAGAAGGTGCCGGCCGAGAAGCTCATGTTGTTGTGTCCGTCGAGCAGGAAGTTGCCCTTGAACCACCAGTCGCTCGAGGATCCAGGCGCTGGGTCGGGTGAACACCACTGGGTGCGTTGGCCGGCGGTGCCGTCGGTGCAGAGCCCGGTCGGGAAGGCCGGGTCCGGGCGAATCCACAGCTCGAAGGTGAACTCGCCCGCGCCGAAGCCGGGCGGCAGAGCGGTCAGCACGCCGTAGTCATCTGCTCCCGCTGCGTTGACGTTGAAGGCGATGGCGCCGAGGGCGAGGCCACCGTCGAGCAGAGGTCGGCCTCCGTCGAGGGATCCGCCGACGTTGCCTCCGCCGACGCTGCCTCCGCCGACGCTTCCTCCGCCGACGTTTCCTCCCCCGACGTTTCCTCCGCCGACGTTGCCTCCGCCGACGTTGCCTCCGCCGACGTTTCCCCCGCCGACGTCGACCCCGCCGATGGAGCCTCCGGCGACGTTTCCTCCGCCGACTCTTCCGCCGCCGACGTTGCCTCCGCCGACGTTTCCTCCGCCGACGTTTCCTCCGCCGACGTTGCCTCCGCCGACGTTGCCCCCGCCGACGTTGCCCCCGCCGACGTTGCCCCCGCCGACGTTGCCGCCGCCGACGTTTCCTCCGCCGACGTTTCCTCCGCCGACGTTTCCTCCGCCGACGTTTCCTCCGCCGACGTTTCCTCCGCCGACGTTTCCTCCGCCGACGTTGCCGCCACCAGACCCGGTTGGATCGGAAGCCCTGCCATCGTCACAGGCCAGCGCGCCGCTCAAGACGACCACCGCCAGCCATCGAGCCGTGCGCATCACCGGCGAGCATACCGGACGGATGCGCGCTCAGCCCGGCTCTGCCACTGGCAGTGGGCGCGTCGTGACCGCCGAGCTGCTCAAGTCGCGAGCGAACACCCAGACCTCGAGCCCGCTCACCGACGTCCTCCGCTCGTCGACCAGTGAGAAGCCGTTGCGGAGGTAGAACGGCACGTTCTTCGGCTGCTCCGTTCGCAGCACGACCTGCTTCCACCGCGTGGCCTGCTCGACGAAGGCGCGCCGGAGCAGCCTGCTTCCGTGGCCCTTCCCCGCGAGCGAGGGCTCGACCCCGAGCGTACACAGGTACACGGTGTCAGCCCCCAGGTGCGGCGTGACGAACGACATCGCCTCGGCCTCGTGCGCTGCCAGGCGTGACACGACGGCAGGCGGAGCCGCGAGCGCCACCTGCCACAGCCCCGACGTCAGCGTCTGCCACCAGCCCATCGTCGCCGCCCTGGCCGCGCGCCAATCGACCGAGCCCACGCCCGGCTCGTGCAGGTGGCCGCCCGTCGCGCGGGCATGCGCGAGGGTGCCGCGGAAGACCGCCTCGAGCACACGGGGGCGGCGGGCCGCGTCCGGCACGGCCCACTGGAAGTACGGGTCATCGTGAAAGGCTCGGGCGAGCAGCGTGGCTGGGTTCATGCTCCCAACGGTAGGGAACCCCACTTGTCTTCGCACGCCAACGACTTGTCCTGACGCGCCAGCCCTGAGAGCCTCTCGTCATGCCGGTCCTGCCCCAGACCGTCACCGCGATTCGTGACGGCATCGCCCAGGCTGGCGTCGACCTTCGGCGGTTGCCCCAGGCGCCCATCGTCGACGACGAAGGCCTCGCCACGCTCTGGCGCCACGCCTGTGCCCGCGCGGGTCGCTCGTCGCTGCCGCTCGAGGTCGGCCTCGCCATGCCGCTCGGCGCGATGGGCGCGCTCGATTACCTCGGCGCTTCGTCGTCGACCGTGGCAGGCGCCGTCACCATCGCCCAGGAGCTCTTCGCGCTCGTCGCTCCCGGAGTTCAGCTCGCCGTCGACCGCACCCGCCGCAGCTGGCGCGTGCGCATCGTCAACCAGCCACCGTTTCCCGGCGAGGCCGACTCCGACCTGCTCATCATCGGCATTGTCCTCGCGCGGCTGCGGGCCTTCTCGACGCCGGGCCTCGACCTGCCGCTGGTCGAGCTGGCGGTCCCCCGGCCGGCCCCACGAGAGGAGCCCGCCTTTCACGCCCTCGTGCGCGCGCCCCTCGTGTTCGACCGACGGCACAGCGCGCTGCACTTCTCGACCGCCGACTGGTCCCGCCCGCTGCGCACCGCCGACCCCCGGCTGCTCGCGACGTTGCGCGCGTCGGTCGCGCCCAGCGTGCGCCGAGGGGACGACGCGCTCCTCGTCGCCGTGCGCGCGCTCGTCACCAGGGCGCTCCCGCGCGTTCGAACGCTGCCGGAGACCGCGCGTGACCTCGGCCACAGCGTGCGGTCGCTCCAGCGCCGCCTCGCCCGCTGCGAGACCTCGTGGGCCGACGTCGTCGATTCGGTGCGTCGAGACCGCGCCGAAGCCCTCGTCGCTGATGGCGGCCTGGCGCTTGCCGAGGTCGCTCACGCCGTCGGCTTCGCCGAGCCCGCCTCGTTCACCCGAGCTTGGCGGCGCTGGTTTGGTCACCCGCCCAGCCAGGCCGGAAGGCCCAGAAGAAGCCAATGAATCAAAATGTTTGGAATCTCCGACGGGCGGCGTGAAACCTGGAATGACCCAGTCCGTATCTCCGTTGTCTCTGGGTGTTCTCACGGAGTTCAAAAGCGCTTGAAATGAGAAGCAGTAAAATGACGAAGCGCGACCGTGCGGTTTTCTCGTGTCGAGGGCTTGTTCAAGGTTGTTCAACGTGGAATGGTGCGACGCATGGCGGAGCCACAGGTCACAGCGATGCGGCTTGACGCTCCGGTGCAGACCCGGAACGGTGCGCGCGGCGTGGAGCAGTCCGAAGACAGCGAGCTGCTGAAGCGGGCGCAGCAGGGTGAGATGGCGGCGTTCGAGGCGCTGGTGGGCCGTCATCAGCAGAAGGTCTTCTCGATGACGGCGCGCATGCTGCGCAGTGACGAAGACGCCGCCGAGGTCGTTCAAGAGGCGTTCCTCGCGGCCTACAAGCACCTGCCCGAGTTCCGTGGCGAGTCCGCCTTCGGCTCGTGGGTGTACCGCATCGCGGCGAACTACGCGCTCATGCGTCTGCGCCACCGCAAGGTGACGGCGCAGGTGGAAGAGCCCGAGGGCAGCCCCACCTTCAACGAGCGTGGCAGCCTCATCGACGAGGTGGCCGACTGGAGCCGCGACGCCGAGGAGCAGACCCTCGACGCCGAGCTGCGCAAGGCCATCGACGACGCCTCGGCGAAGCTCCCCGAAGAGCACCGGCAGGTCTTCCTGCTGCGTGACGTCGAAGGCCTCTCGTACGAAGAGATTGCCCAGGCCGTCGGTGACTCGGTGCCGGCCATCAAGAGTCGCCTGCACCGCGCCCGCCTCGCCCTGCGCGCGGCCATCGACCGCTTCTACGCCGAACGCGCGAGCTGACCACCCGTTCAGGGCTGGTGAGCACTGCGTCACCAGCGCACATTTCGAGTTGCGCGGCCCTGGGTCGCCCCGCATGAATCGGGCGAGTTCGAAAGGCCGCCCGTGACCGCGTCGTACACCTGCCAGGACTGCATCGACCTGCTCCTCGACTACGTCGACGGAGCGCTGCCCGGCGAGCTCAAGAGTCGGCTCGAGGAGCACCTGGAAGGTTGTCAGCCGTGCGAGGACTTTCTCAAGACCTACTCGGTGACGATGCCGGTCTGCCGCAAGGCGATGGCCCGTCAGATGCCCGAGTCGGTGGCGACGAAGCTGCACCAGTTCTTGCGCGAAGAGATTGGCAAGGACTCGGTAGGGCACTGACCTCGCAGGTTCTGCCTCCTGCCCCCGCGGAGCGTCCGCGCGGAAGGGACGCTCCGATGACCCGCCCTGCTCTCGTCACTGGCGCCACCGGCTTCGTCGGTCAGGCGTTGTTGCCTGCGCTGGTGCGCTCAGGCGTCGACGTGCGGGCCACCAGCCGGCGGGCGCTGGCGGCCGCTGGGCCCTTCGTCGAGTGGGTGCGCTGCGACGTCTCGTCCCGAGACGACCTCTCGCGCGCGCTCGACGGCGTCGGGGTGGCGTACTTCCTCGTGCACGGCATGGGCGGAGGCCAGGCGGACTACGCGGCGCACGAGGCCGAGTCGGCCCGGGTGTTCGCCGAGGTGGCGGCAGCCCAGGGCGTCGAGCGCATCGTCTACCTCGGCGGCGTGGCCCCGGCCCACGAGCCCTCGGTGCACCTCAAGAGCCGCCTCACCGTGGGCGAGGTGCTGCGCGCGGGGCGGGTGCCGACCCTCGAGCTGCGCGCGTCGATGATCGTCGGCGCCGGCAGCGCCTCCTTCAAGCTGGTGCGCGACCTCTCGTTCCGGCTGCCGGCGATGGTGCTCCCGAAGTGGACGCGCTCGTCGACGTGCCCGGTGGCCATCGACGACGTCGTGCGCGCGCTGGTGGCCGCGAGAGACGTGCCGCTCCCCGAGAGCGCGTGGTTCGACCTGCCCGGCCCCGAGTCGTTGACGGGCGCCGAGGTGCTCTTCCGGCTGGTGGCGCTGCAGGGGCGCGCGGTGCCGGCCGTGCCCGTGCCGCTGCTGTCGCCGTCGCTGTCGTCGTGGTGGCTCAAGCTGGTGACGGGCGCCGACTTCTCGCTCGCGCGCGAGCTGGTGCTGGGCTTCACGTCGGACCTGTTGCCGCGTGACGACCGGTACTGGCAGCTCATCGGTGCGCCGCCGCGGTTGCCGTTCGACGAGGCGGCGCGCCGGGCGCTCACGCAGGAGCGCACCGAGGCCTCGGTGCGGGGCGTGCTCGGGGAGACGGCCGAGTTCGTGGTGCGGGTCGTCGGCCAGGGGCTCGCGTACCGTCGCCAGCGCCGGTGAAGGCCCCGGGGCGGGGCGTGCTCGGGGAGACGGCCGAGTTCGTGGTGCGGGTCGTCGGCCAGGGGCTCGCGTACCGTCGCCATCGCCGGTGAAGGTCCCGGGGCGGGGCGTGCTCGGGGAGACGGCCGAGTTCCTCGTGCGGGTCGTCGGCCAGGGCTCGCGTCCAGCGCTGATGAAGGCCTCTGCTCGCAGTGGCCGGGCTCCGACTGGCGCGCTACGCCGAGCCCATGAGTGAATCGAGCGCGTTCGCCTACTTCCTCTCGGCCGAGAAGCTCTCGCGCATCGGCCGGGACGCCAGCCCCCTCACGCCGGCTTCGCTCAGGAAGACCCACGTGGGCCAGGTCGCCAACGACGAGTTTCTCGAGCAGATTCTCGAGGCCGCCGAGGCGATGCTCGCGGGGCGCACGTCGGACCATGAGGAGCAGGTGAAGGTGCTCGCCGTGTGGGCCGTCATCGACGCGCTGACGCCCGCCTCGGACAAGGGGCACGTCGGCGAGCCGTTCTTCGACCTCGACGAGCTCGTCGCGCTCCTGAAGAAGAACAAGAAGGCGCCCGCGGTGCGGGAAGCGTTCGAGCGCCTCTCGTCTTCGAACCGACATGGAGTGCCTTCCGCGTTGCTGAAGCGCGAGGACCACTTCATGCCGCCGTCCATGACGTTCATCGCGAAGGTCGACGATGCGCTGCTGACGCAGAGTCAGGCGGTCGCGAGCGACTTCGAGAACGACGCCGAGTGGACGGCCGCCCTCGACTGCGAGCCTGACGAAGTCGCGGAATTGCTCGGCTGGTTCGCCCAGGCGCACGAGCGGAAGACGGGCTTGTTCCTCGTCTACAACTTCGACCTCTGACGACAGCGCCTACGCAGCGCCCTGGCGTCTCCACACGAGGAAGGCGCCGAACCCGAGCAGCGGGTCGAGCACCGCGAACGGCAGCGCGAGGTGCGCATCGACGGCGCCGGTGAGGGCGAGCGGGACGAGGAAGAGCGGCAACAGCGCGCGGTCGACGACGGTCGCGAGCCCGAAGCTGTCGGAGCCCGTTCGCCCGCCCATCACGTAGAACCAGCCCACCACCGCCAGCACGAGGCCCAGCATGCGCACGAGGCCAGCTTCCTGACCCTGGAAGGGCGCTGCGAAGAAGAGCGTCTGCGCCGCGCCCGGCCACGCGTACAGGAGCGCGCCGTTCACCAGGTAGAAGACGCCGCTCCACACGGTGTAGCGGGACAGCGGGGTGCGGCGGGGCACCTCGAGCAACGTCTGGAAAAAGCCCATCACCAACAGCGTAGCGCGCAGCCTGCCCTACTCGACGTGAATGACGACCTTCCCGCGTGCGCGCTTCGTCTCGATGTGCGCCTGCGCCGCCGCCGTCTCGGCCATCGGCACCACGCGGTCGATGACGGGCACGAGGCGCCCCGAGGCCACCAGGCTCGCCAGGAAGGTGAGGTCGCCCGTGTTCGAGTTCACCACCACCAGCCGGCCGCGGCGCCCGGGCCACCAGCGCGTCGCGAGGTCCGTCGCCACGATGCCCGGCCCCGGCACCGTCGACACGTAGACGCCGCGCGGGCCCAGCGACGCGCGCGCCTTCGCGAACGAGCGGTTCCCGAACACGTCGAAGAACACGTCCCACCCGCGCGTCGGCTCGAGCCCCGAGTCCACCGCGTAGTCGAGCGTCACGTCGGCGCCGAGCGCTCGAACGAAGGCGAGGTTCTTCACGCTCGACGTGGTGGTGACGTGCGCGCCCAGCGCTTTGGCGAGCTGCACCGCGAAGACGCCGACGCCGCCTGAGGCGCCGTGAATGAGCACCTTCCCGCCGGGCGCGAGGCCTCCACAGTCGCGCAGCGCCTGGAGCGCCGTCAGCGCCGCGAGTGGCACCGCCGCGGCCTCCTCGAACGACAACGAGGGCGGCTTCTTCGCGAGCTCCGACGCCTTGACCGCGACGAGCTCGGCGACGGTGCCGCCGTCGAACCCGTTGCGCATGCCGAACACCGCGTCGCCCACCGAGAAGCCCGAAACGCCCGGCCCCAGCGCCTCGACGACGCCGGCCACGTCGTAGCCGAGCATGCGGGGGAACTTCGTGCCGCTGAAGAGCACGAACTTGCCCTTGCGAATGAGCGAGTCCTTCGGGTTGAGCGCGGCCGCCTTCACGCGCACCAGCACCTCACCGGGCCCGGCGACGGGCGCGGGCACCAGCCGCTGCTCCAGCACCTCGGGGGGACCGAACCGCTCGTAGACGATGGCGCGCATGGGCAAGCGTGCGTAATGGCCCACGTTTCTTCCCTCAAGCGCCCGTGTGCGGAAATTCCTGCACACGCCGGCAAAACGCGGGGTCCTTCCCACGTCTCCGGGGGGGCGCACTTTCCGGAAACGCCTCACCACCAACCAACCACTGCCGCCACGCGCGGCGCTTCCCTGGAGTTTCCAGATGGGCGTTCTGTTGCTTCTCGTCGGACTTGGCGTTCTCGGCTTCGGCCTCTTCCAGCACCTCAAGGGCAAGCGCATTCTCGCGGCCCCCTTCAAGACGACGGGCGAGCTCAAGGCGAACCCGACGACGAGCGACCCCAAGGGCGCCATCTCGACCGAGGGCCAGGTGGTGCCGCCGGCCACGCAGTTGCTGTCGCCAGCCTCGAAGCAGCCGTGCCTCGCGTACGAGCTGAAGATCGAGCGCCTGTGGGAGAAGGTCGAGACGACGCAAGACGGCACCAAGACGGTGAAGGGCTCGGACACGCTCGACACCATCAAGGGCGGCGCGGTGTTCGGCCTCGACGACGGCTCGGGCGCGATTCAAGTCGACGTCTCGAAGGGCGCCGACTTCGACAACCTGAAGGAAGGCTACAAGAAGGAGCTCAACGGCCGCGGCTGGGCCTCGCAGATTCAGTTCGGCGAGTACGCGTACGACGTGCCCGTCATCAGCGACTCCGAGAAGTACACCATCGGCTTCAAGGCGACGGAGAAGTACGTGCCGGTCGAGGGGAAGCTCTTCGTGCTCGGCAAGCTCGAGGGCGCGTCCATCGTGAAGCCGGGCTGGCGCTCGCTGATGGCCAGCGGGAAGGGCCGCGACGGGCTGCTGGGCAGCATCCAGAAGCGCAAGAAGTTCTCGTTCATCGGTGGCGGCGTGGCGGCGGTGCTGTCGATTCCGCTGATGGTGTTCGGCCCCAGCGTCGACACGAGCGGGCCGTCGATGTTCTGCGAGTCGACGCTGACCGACACCCGCGCGCGCTGCAGCGACACGGTGTCGAGCAAGTCTGGTGACGAGTTCACCTGGAACGTGACGAAGGGCGGCGACTACCAGCTCACCGTCTTCGCGCCGAAGAAGAAGGTGGCCTTCGACCCCGAGCTGCTCATCAAGGACGCGGCGGGCGAGGTGCTGGCCGACACCGAGGGTGGCGTGGGCGGCGACGCGGTGGCCAAGCTGCACGTCGAGCCGGGCACGTACACCGTCATCGTGAAGCCGGGCGACGACTACATGGTGAAGGGCGGCTTCTCGTACGAGCTCGAGATTGCGGGTGGCCCCGCGGCCGACGCGGCGCCGGTGGTGGCGAAGGCGAACGTGCCCGCGGCTGGCGGAGACGCGCTCACGGCCCAGGTCGAACTGCTCAACGAGCTCTGCCCCGACACCTTCTGCGAGGGCGAGTACCAGTACACCTTCAAGAAGCTCGAGTGCCCCGAGGCGACGAAGTGCGTGCTCTCGTTCGACGCGAAGGACCTCAAGGGCAAGGCGTACTCGGCGCAGGTGCCGGTGGCGGGCTTCAAGTCGTTCGACGATGAAGAGGCGACGTTCGCCGGCGCGGTGAGCGAGTCGCTCATCAAGTGGGAAGCGCTGCCCATCAACCTGAAGGCCGCGACGGCGCAGGCGCCGAAGGCCGTTGGCGCGAAGGCGGTCGCGAAGCCCGCGAAGAAGAAGTGACGAAGGGGAGGGGATGACAGAAGGGCCGGTGCGCCGGGGGTTCCACAAAGGGGGACCTCCGGCGCGCTCGTTCCGGTGAAATGACGGAGCACCTGACGCCGACCGCCGAATCGTCGTGCCAGGGCCAGCAACTCCACGCCTTCGCCGCGTGTTCTCGGCCGGCGGTCACGACGTCGTTCAAGCAACGGCACGTGTGTCCCTCCGAGCACGGCGGGGAGCCATGGTGGTTGGTCGACATCGTGCCGTCGTCCGGTCGATTCCGGTTCCCGAACACCACCGCCCGAGCGAGCGGCGTCGCTGAAGTGCTTCACCCTCGCCGTGGCCGCGCCCCCGCGCGCCGCTGGCGTCGCAGGCGTGACAGGTACACCGGCGTGATGCCCAGATACGAGGCGATGTGACGAAGCTGCACGAGCGCTTCGACCTCGGGCACCTGCGCGAGCAGCGCGTCGTAGCGCTGCGCGGCGCTCATCGTGAGCAGCTCGAACTCGCGGTCCGACTTGCGCACGTAGAGTCGCTCGGCCACCAGCCGGAGGGCGCGCTGCAGGTCCGGAGCGCGCGCCTCGACCTCGAGGAGCGTTCGAACGTCGTAGCACCGCACGCGAGCGGTGGAGAGCGCCTCGACGCGCGTGCGTGACGGCCGCCGGGCCAGCACGTCGGCCCACGCGCCCACGAAGTCGCCCTGGAAGCTGAAGCCACGGGTCCGCTCGTCGCCCTGCTCGTCGAGGTACACCTCGCGTAGCGTCCCCTCGAGCACCAGCCCTGCGACCCGCACCTCGTCACCGACCTCGAGCAGCGCCTGGCCTTCGGTCAACGACACCACCGTCGAGCGCTCGAGCAGCGCGCGCGTCGTCTGCGCGCTCAGCGCAGCCAGCACTTCCGCAGCGGGCCTCGGGAACAGGGAGGGCACCCACCCCGATGTAGCCGCCCAGGGCCTGGCGCTACAGCGCCGTGAGGCCTTCAGGGCAGCCCGTCGAGGAAGGTGCGCAGCGCCGCGTTGAATGGCTCGGGCGTCTCGAGGAACGGCGCGTGCCCCGCCTCGAAGGGCACCACCGTCACGCGGGGAATCGACTCGACCGCCTCGCGGTTGCGGCGCCACTGAATGAGCTCGTCGCGCAGGGCCCAGGTGACGAGCACCGGCATCGACAGCGTCTTCGCGCGCGCGCGCAGGTCTGCCTCTGGTGTGGCGAAGCTGCGCCACGCCTGCTCGAGCACTGGCGCCGATTCCCAACCGGCCTCGACGATGCGCGTCCGCTGGGTCCTCGCCGCGTCGGTCACGAGCACGCCCTCGTAGTACCGGGCGAACCACGGCGCGAAGCGGGCGAGGCCCAGAGCGCCATCGTGGAAGTGGCCTGCGAGGTTCGCGATGAACAGCCCAGCGAAGAGGCCGCCCGGGTCGAGGCCGCCGGGGTTGGCGAGGACGAGCGCACGCACCAGCTCGGGGTGCTGCGCGGCGAAGTCGATGGCCACCGCGCCACCGATGGAGTTGCCCAGCAGCACGACCTGTCGCAGGCCCAGCTGCGCCACCACGCCCTCGAGGAGTACCGTGTAGCGCCTGGCGCTGGCAGGGGTCGGGTCGTCGCCCGAGGCGCCGTGGCCGGGCCAGTCGATGGCGATGACGCGGAGCTTTGGCGCGAAGGCCTCGACCACGGCCGCGAAGTCGCTGCCTCCGTGGCCGATGGCGTGCAGACACAGCAGCACCGGGCCGTCACGCTCGGGCGCCGAGTCGTGCAGGGACAGCGTGACGCCATCGACGACGACGGTGCGGCGGGGCGCGGGCGCGGCGAGCGCGAGGCGCCGGGGCGGAGTCACCCGCCGCTCGGACTCGGCCACACGCGCCGAGGCACAGGACAGGAGGACGAGGACACTCGAGAGGGCCAGACGGGGCATGGCTCCGTCGTCGCACGAGCAGCGCCGCGAGGAATGAACCTGGGTTCAGCGGAGCAGCGTCAGCCCCACGTGCCCGTCGGCGAGCCACGAGAAGGAACGCCCGTCGAGGCGTCGCACCACCTCGGTCGCGGCCTGTGGGTCGTCCGAGAAGCGTGCGTCGATGGGCGCGATGCCTCCACCGGACGCCATGGCCGCGTCGCCGCCGAAGAGGCCGTCACGAAACGTCCACGCGGTGCTGCCGGGGGTGTGGCCGGGCAGGGCGAGCGCGGTGAAGGTGTCGCCGCCGAAGACGAGCTGCGTGCCGTCGGGCGCGGGCACCAGCCTCGCGGGGAGCGGGGGCCGCAGGTCCTGGCCGCCGTTCTGCTCGCGGAAGGCACGCTGCGCCTCGCCCTGGTGCTGCGTTTTCCCCTGCATGCGGTCGATGTCGTCGGGGCCCACGTGGCATGGCACCTCGCCGAAGGTGTGCGCGGCGGCGTAGTGGTCGTGGTGCGCGTGCGTCACCAGGAGCGCCAGCACCGGCCGCCCGGCGATGGCCTCACGCAGGGCGGCGCCGTCGGGTTGTTCTCCAGTGTCGACGAGCACCACGCCGCCTTCGACGGGCACGACGTAGAAGAAGCCGTCGGCGACGCGGCCGCCTTCGATGCCGTGGGGGCCGCGCACGCGCTGGACGCAGCCACTCGAGAGGAGCAGCACGAAGATGAGCGCGGACGCCTGGTGTCGCCAGAGTGGAGCCATCGCAAGGCTCGTAGGCCGGCGAGGCTCCAGCTGTCACGGCGGTCGCGCAGCCGACCTGCCGCGAGCACTCGACGCACGAGTGTTCTGAAGGCTGACGACTCGGCGACCCGCGCCAAAGCTGCGCGTCACAGCCGGCTCGCGCTCGACGAGGAGAGCGCCAGGGACCCGAAGGTTGCGAGGCAGTTGCTGCTCGACTTGATGGACTTGTTGGGAGCCACGCGGGTCGCACAGCCAAAGGGGTGCTAAAGTTACCACCCCTCTTAATTTAATGTAGGA
>JALOQF010000155.1 GCA_025459425.1 Myxococcaceae bacterium
GCCTCGATGCCGACGGGCGCGGCGTCTTCGACGACGTCACCGGGCCGGGCTCCCACCTTCCGCCACGCGTGCCACGTCTCGAGCGCCCGCGTGTGCAGCGACGCCGCGGCCAGCACCGTCTCGTCGGTGCCATCACGCTCCACCAGCACCGGCACCGCCGCGCCGGCACACACTCGCGTGAGCCAGGCCCACAGGGGCTTCGCGTCAGCCACGGACCGACTCCAGCAGGGCCACGCGCCGGCGCCACGCAGCGGGGGTGAGGTGCTCCGGCACCTCGCGGCCCGCCCGGAGCACGAGCGCGCGCTCGGTCACCAGCTCGGCGACCGCCAGCGCCTCGTCGGCCACCTCGCAGGCCTCGCGCACCGTCGAGAGCGCGTTCATGCCGCACGGCACGACGTCCTGGTTGTTGCCCTCGCACGAGAAGCTCATCACCCGCGACGGCATCGCCAGCCCCCGCAGCCGCTGGCCCAGCGACGAGAGCAGCTGATGCAGCCCCTTCACGTGCGAGCGGTCCTTCGCCTCGAGGTTCCGCGGCAGGCCCTGGTTCGTCGCCGGGTCCATCAGCAGCAGCACCTGGCGGTCGGCCAGCTCGACGAGGCGGAAGACGACGTCGGCCAGCAGGTCGGCCGCGTGGGCGACGCCCAGGGCGTAGAAGTGGCCGCCGTGCCAGATGGCCGGCGCGGGCCCGTCGAGCACGAGCGGGTTGTCGGCCACGCGCAGGGCCTCGGTCAGCAGGCGCTCCTTCGCCGCGGCGAGGGCCCACCGGCTGCCGCCCAGGACCTGCGGGGCGCACCGAATCGAGTAGCGCGCCTGCAACGGGCGCTGCGCTGGAGGCACCGGGCGAGCTCCGCTGTCCAGCGCACGCTCCTTCATCACCCGGGCGATGGCGCGCCCGGCTTCGACCACGTGCCAGTCCTGCCCGGGCACCTCGAGGCCCTCGGGCCGGTACGGCTCGTCGTCGAAGCCCAGGCCCAGCGCCGCCGCGGCCGTCACCTCGTGCATCCGCCAGAGCTGGTCGTTCACCCGCTCGGCCAGCTCGATGCCGAACGACGCCATCATCGCGTTGGTGTTGACGAGGCCGAGCACGTCACGTGGCCCGGGCACCTCGCGCCGGCCGTTCCCGCGCTCGAAGACGGGCGCGACGGCGTGGGCCATGGGCACGAGGTCACCGCTCGCTCCCAGGCTGCCCCAGGCCGGCACCGCGGGGAGCTCGTCGGAGGCCGCGAGCGCGAGCAGCCGTCTCACCGTCTCGGGGTGGGTCCCGCTCAGCCCGCGCGCCGCCTTGTAGGCCTGGAGTCGCAGGGCCCGTCGCACGACGGCCGCCGGCAGCTTCGGCCCGGTGCCCACGCAGAGGTAGTCGAGCAGCTCGAGCTGGTGGCCCACCTCGTCGGCGCTGGCCTGTGACGTCACGTCGTTGCCGAACCCGGTGTGGAGCCCGTACACGGTGACACCCGGCTGCGCGCGCAGCGCCTCGAGGCGCTCGAAGGCGCGCTGCACCCTCGCTTCGTCGGCGGCCGTGAAGGGGAGCAGTCCGTCGGGCCGGCCCGCGTCGACCAGCTCGTCCCAGCCGGGTGGGGTGTCGTTGCTGAGCTCGATGGACTCGACGCGACTCATGGTGCTCTCCCGTCCCCCGCCGGCCGCTGGAGCGCGGCCAGGCTCTGCCGATGTGTGCGCAGGCCCCAACCGCTCTGCAAGCCAGACTCCAGTGTCGACGTCGACCCAGGCCGCCCGGCAGGGACGGGCCCCGGGGCGTGGCCGCTGCGGGTCCATCGCGCCCTGCCGGGGTGGCCTCGACCCGGGGCCGCCGCCAGCCCACTGACGTTTGGTTGAGGTTCGGTTGAGGCCGCGGCCCGTGGTTTCGCAGGTCTCTGATCGGACAAGGGCCGTCACGTCTGTGACGGCACCGCGCGGCTGGCACGACGCGTGGAACGGCGTGGGCCGGAGGTGCACATGTCGTCGGGGCCACACCACGAAGCGCTCGTTCTCTCGCTGGAGCAGCTCGGCCAGCTGTCACAGACGGTCAGCGGGCACGCGACGAGCGCGCTGGCGGTCGCGTCGCAGGTGCAGACGACGGTCGACCAGGTGGCGACGGTGAGCGGCACGGTGGCCTCGGCGGCCACGTCCATCACCGAGCGCGTCGACCAGTCCACCCGGCTCGCCTCGGAGGCGGCGAAGCGCGCGCAGGACGCGACGACGGCGATGCGCGCCCTCGCCGAGGCCTCGAGGGCCATCGAGCAGATCACCCGATCCATCGAGCGCATCTCGGAGCAGATCAACGTGCTCGCGCTCAACGCCACCATCGAGGCGGCCCGGGCTGGCGCGCTGGGAACCGGTTTCGCGGTGGTGGCGCGCGAGGTGAAGTCGCTGGCGCTCGAGGCGCGGAAGGCGACGCGCGACATCGATGCGCGCGTCTCGACCGTCTTCAGCGAGGTCGAGCGGAGCGTGAGCGCCGTCGGCGCCGTCGAGCAGGTCATCGTGCAGGTCAGCGCGCTGTGCGGCGCGATTCGTGAGGCGGCCGGGCAGCAGGCCGCGCAGCTGGCCGAGGTGGCGCAGCACACCTCGCTCGCCAGCCAGGGGCTCAAGGCGGTGACGGGCGAGGTCGAGCGGGTCGCCGAGCTCTCGATGGACGAGGGGGCGGTGCTCGACCGCGTCAAGACGCAGGTCTCGGAGCCGCTGGGCACCGGGGGGCCCAGCGGGTCGCCGAGGGCGGCGGCCGCGTGAGTGACGTGCGCGGAGGCATGGGGCCCCCGCCCAGAGGCAGTCGCAGTGGACCAGGGAGACACACCATGAATGCAGTGCAACACCTGAGGCCGGCAGGGAACCCAGCGGAGCCGGTGAGCGACATGATCGCGAGCCTCGCCGCGCAGCTCGCCTGCTTCTACGAGGAGCAGGCGCTCGCGGGCGGGAAGACCCACGGCGAGCTGATGCAGACGCTCGAGAGCCTCGAGGCCCAGCTGAAGGACGTCTACGAGGAGCGCGAGCGCATGGGGGCCGAGTCGGCGCCCATCGTCGCCGAGGTCGACTCGACCGACCCGTCGCTGGCCGTCACCTCGCTCGAGGCCCAGGTGCGGGTGCTGCTCGAGGAGCGCGACGACGAGCAGGCCGCGGCGGACGCTGGCCGGGTCGCCGTCGGCTCGCTCGAGGCGCAGGTGCGCGCGCTGCTCGACGAGAAGGCCGAGCTCGAAGGAACGGTCGGTTCGCTCGAAGAGCAGGTGCGCGCGCTCCTCGACGAGAAGCGCGAGCTCGAGGCCCAGCTCTCAGGCACCCGCGACCGCGCCCGGCGCGCGACCCACGCCCTCATCGAGCAGTTCGTCATCGAGCCCTGACGTCGTCGTTCAACCCGCCGTACCCATTCCAGGAGAGACCCATGTCGTTCTTCGACCCGCAGATCCTCAGCCAGCTGCCCGCGGCTTCGAGGGAATTCGCCAACGCCCAGCCCTTCGGCATCGTGAAGGTGACCGACGACGGCACCGTGCAGATGTACAACACGTGGGAGGCCGAGATGGCCGGCGTGGCGCCGCGTGACGCCGAAGGGAAGAACTTCTTCACGCAGGTGGCGCCCTGCACGAACAACCGCCTCGTCTTCGGCAAGTTCAAGGACGGCGTCGCGCGCGGCTCGCTCGACGCCGAGTTCAACTACACCTTCACGTACCGCATGAAGCCCACGAACGTCGTGCTGCGGCTGGTGCGCGACCCGAAGTCGAAGTCGAACTGGGTGCTGGTCGGCAAGAAGAGCTGAGTGTTCACCTGTGTCGCGCGGCTGGCCGGGGGCTTTTGGCGCCCTGGCCGCCGGTCCCACCCGTTCCACGGCTTTCGGAGAGGTCATGAAGCTCGTCGACGTGCTGCGCCTGCGCCTGACCGACCCGGTGCTCGAGGTCATCTGGGACGAGATGCTCGCGGGCTGGAGTACGGCGACCGACGCCGAGCGCGCGACGCTCGGCGCGTGGGTGCGCCGAAAACGAGACGACTTCCTCGCGTTCGCCGCCGAGTGCGTCGACGACGACGAGCTCGAGCAGTACGCGGCGCTCCAGTACATCGAGCTGCGCGCGCACTGGCAGAGCATCAACAACCGCCTCAACTACGCGATGGTGACGGCGGGCTCGACCGACCCCCGCCTGGTGTACCGCAGCGCGATGATGAGCCAGCTGCTGGGCGCCGTCGAAGGCGTGCTCGACCCCGCCTCGGTCAGCCGCATCATGAGCTTCCTCTCGGAGCCCATCTCGGCGCGGCGGCGCGACGAGGCCGCGGCCTGACATGGGGCCCATGCGCCCAGGCCGTGTGGAGGTCTCGTTGAGGCCGACGGCTTCGCCAACGATCCCCGCCGCGCGCGCGGCGATGCTCTCGTGCCCATGCCCACGCCCCTCGCGCGCCTGACGAGCTGGGCTGTGACCGATCGCCTCGGGGTGATTCGTTCTGCCGGCGGGGGCTTCGCGCGCTCGGCCGTCGGGCAGAGCCTGACGTCGCTGCTCTCGAGCCGCCGGGCGACCGGCGCCGACGACGTCGACGTGGTGGTGGTGTGGACCGCGCCAGGTGACGTGGTGCTCGAGATCTCCCGCGCCGAGGGAGACTCGGGCATCTCGCTCACCCGTGGGGTGCCGATGGGGGTGCAGGCCTTCGACGTCGCCGGGCAGCTGCTGCTGGTGTCGGCCCCGCTCGCGCGCACCCTCGGCCTCGCCGCCACGCCTGGCACCTGCGACGTGCGGCGGCTGCCGAGCGCCATTCAGTCGGGCCTGGCGAAGCGCCTCGAGGAGGTCTCGACCGGCGTGCCCTCGGGGCCCGAGGCCTTCACCCTCGAGGTGGCGGCGGAAGACGCCACGCCGGGCACGCCACCGCGCCGGCTGGTGCTCTGCCAGCAGTTCGCCCCCCTCTTCGACGGCGCAGGCGCGGTGGTGGGCGTGCTCGGGCTGACGTGGGACGTGACGGTGGCCCAGGCCGAAGCGCGCGCCGCCCAGACGCAGGTGGCGAGGTACCGGCGCCTCGTCGAGGCCTCGCGCGACGCCATCGCCTTCGTCGGCGTCGACGGCACCACCCAGTTCATCAACGCCGCGGCCGAGTCACTCTACGGCCACGGCCTCGACGACTACCTGCGCGCGCCCGACCTGCCGCGGCGCATGCTGAAGCCCGAGTACCACGCGTGGTTCGCCACCTTCTGGGCGGCCTTCGAGCGCGACGGCGTCTTCCCCGAGACCGACGTGCAGCTCGAGTGGGTCCGCAAGGACGGGAGCGAGCTCATCGCCGAGCACCGCTTCACCAACGTGCGCGACGAGGCGGGGCGCCTGCTCGGCTTCCTCAACCTGTCGCGTGACGTCACCGAGCGCGTTCGAACGGAGCGCGCCCTCGAACGGGCCCGCGAGCGGCACTCGGTCGCCACCCGGCAAGGTGGCATCGCGGTCGTCGAGTTCGACCTCACCTCGGGCCTGCTCGAAGCCGACGCCGCCCTGCTCGAGCGCCTCGGGGTGCCGGGGGCGGCCCACCTGCCCGACTTCTGGGTGCGCTTCGTCCACGAAGACGACCTGCCGCTCGTCAGTCAGCGCATCGACCGCGTTCGAACCGGGGCCGACGACTTCGGGCCCGATCTCGATCTGCGCCTGAAGCAGGCCGACGGTGCCTTCAGGTGGTTTCGCCTGAGCGCGTCGCTCGCACCGCCACCGCCGGGCGCCGAGTCCCCCACGCTCCTCGGCACCATGCAGGACGTGCACGAGCGCCGGGAGCTCGAGCTGCGGGTGCTCGAGGCCCAGAAGCTCGACGCGGTGGGCCGGCTCGCTGGCGGCGTCGCGCACGACTTCAACAACCTGCTCACCATCATCAACGGCACCTCGAGCGAGCTGCTCGAAGAGGGGCTCGTCGCGGGCGAGGCGCGCAAGCTGGTGGAAGACGTGCTGCACGCCGGGCGCAGCGCGACGCACCTCGTGCAGAACCTGCTCGCGTTCGGTCGCAAGCAGACCCAGAACGTCACCTGGCTCGACGTCAACCTCGTCATCTCGAGCGCGCGGCGCATGCTGCTGCGGGCGCTGGGCCCGACCCACGAGCTGGCCCTCGAGCTGGGGCCCGTCGACGGGCTGGTGCGCGGCGACGCGGCGCAGCTCGAGCAGGTGATGGTGAACCTGGTGCTGAACGCGCGCGACGCCCTCGGAGAAGGGGGCCACGTGACGGTCCGCACGGTCGAGGTGGCCGCGCCGCCCGACCCGGTGCGCCACGCGCTGGGGCCGGGCCGCTACGTGGTGTTGACCGTCGCCGACGACGGCACGGGCATGACGCCCGAGGTGAAGGCCCGCGCGATGGAGCCCTTCTTCACCACCAAGCCGCCGGGCCGGGGCAGCGGGCTGGGGCTCGCGACCGTCTACGGCATCGCCCGCCAGTGCGGCGGCGAGGTCTTCATCGAGTCGGCGACGGGGGTCGGCACCACCGTCGGGCTGGTGCTCCCGCTCGGCGAGTCGCTCGAGGAGGAGCGCCGGCCCAGCAGCCAGCCCTCGTCGGCGCGGGGGCGCGTGCTGCTGGTCGAAGACGACGAGCGGGTGCGGCGCTTCACCAGCCGGGCGCTCAGCCGCGGTGGCTACTCGGTCGAGGCCGTGGCGTCTCCCAGCGAGGCGAGGCGGCGCCTGGCCGAGCCGGCGCCCTTCGACCTCGTCATCACCGACTGGAAGATGCCCGAAGGCGGAGGCCGCGCGGTGCTCGAGGTCGTCGAAGCCATGCAGGCCAGGCCCCGGCTGCTGGTGGTCTCGGGCTATACGCGCGACGAGGATCTCGGCCGTTCGGGGGTCGGGGTGCTCGAGAAGCCGTGGACGACCGAACTGCTGCTCCGGGCCGTCATGGCGACCCTGAGGAGCTGAGGTGACGCGATGCTGCGAGTGCTGGTGGTCGACGACGACCGGTTCATTCCCGAGATGGTGTGCCGGGCCCTGCGGCGGCGCGGGGTCGAGGCCACCGCCGCCTCGAGCTTCGACGAGGCCTTGAGCCGCCTCACCAGCGAGCGGTGGACGTACCTGCTGACGGACGTGCGCATGCCCGGTGGTGGCGGGCTCGAGCTCGCCGCCCGCGCGCGCGCCCTCGACGCGGCGCTGAAGGTCGTCGTCATGAGCGGCTCGACCCGGGCCGAGCTCGGCCTCGCCGCGGACGTCGAGCTGTTGCACAAGCCCTTCGAGGTGGCCGACGTCCTCAGCTGCCTTGGGGTGGCGCCTCTGGCGGCCCGCTGACGAGCTCGTCGATGGTCGCCAGCAGCCGGGCTGCCGTGAAGGGCTTGCGGAGCAGCCTCGTCTGGCTCGCCGTGGTGGCCACCCGCTCGGTCGTATGGCCCATGAAGCCCGTGCAGAGGAGGACGGGCACCAGCGGGTGCCGTGCGCGAATGAGCCGCGTGGCCGTCACGCCGTCGACCCGCGGCATCAGCACGTCGAAGATGCAGACGTCGACGGCGTCGGGGTCGGCGAGGTAGCGCTCCACCGCCGTCTCGCCATCGGTCGCCACGACGACATGATGACCGGCCGACCGCAGCACCCGCTCGACGACGCTCCGCACCGCGACGTCGTCGTCGGCGAGCAGCACGCGGGCCCCCCGCACCGAGGCGGTGCCCCGACGGTCGGGCGCGACGACGCTCGTGGCAGGCCTGGTGGCGCCGGCTTCGGCGGGGAGGAAGAGCGAGACGCGCGTGCCAGCGCCGGGCGTGGACTCGATGGTGAGGAAGCCGCCGTGCTGCTGCACCACGCCGTTGACGACCGCGAGCCCCAGGCCGGCGTGGCTCCCCTGCGGCCGCGTGGTGAAGAAGGGCTCGCACGCGCGCGCCACCGTCGCCTCGTCCATGCCTTCCCCGTCGTCGACGACGTCGAGGCGGAGCCACGGCCCGGGGCTCGCGCACGAATGGAGCCGCACCTGCTCGTCGTTCAACACCACCGAGGCGGCGTGCACCGCGATGTGCCCGGAGCGTGGCTGCGCGTCGAGGGCGTTGCGCACCAGGTGGTCGAGGCACGCCTCGAGCTGGGCCCGGTCGGCGCGCACCGGGAGCGGCCCCACCGGCGGCTCGTACCGGAGCCCATGCTGGCGCGCGCATCGGTCGAGCACGTCGGTGACGTCGAGCAGTCCGACCTGGAGCTCCTGGCGGCGCCCCACCGCGAGGAGCTGATCCGTCAGGCGTGCGGCGCGCTCGAGCGCTTCGAGGGCGCGCGACAGGTCGAGGCGGCCGTCGTCGGTGAGGCCCTCGGACTCGAGGCCACGGCACGCGAACTGGACGACCTGGAGCACGTTGTTGAGATCGTGCGCGACGCCGCCCGACAGCTGCGCGAGGAGGCGGGCCTTCTGGGCCTCGCGCAGCTCGTGCTCCAGCGTCTCGCGGAGCTGCCGCGTCTCGTGCTCGGCGGTGACGTCACGCACCACACCCACCGAGCGGAGCGGGGCCCGGTCGGCCGCGCGCTCGACGACCTGGCTCCGCACGTGGACCCAGCGCCACGGCGTCGACGGGTCTGGCCGCACGCGCAGTTCGGCGGTGACGGCGTCGTTCTCGTGCTCGGCCTGCTGGCGGAGCATCTCGCGCACGCGGTGCGCGTCGTCGGGGTGAACGTGCTCGACCCACGACGAGAGGTCGAGGTGGTCGCCACCGAACCAGGCCTGCATCGCGGGCGTCATCAGCGTCGTGCCCCGCGAGAAGTCGAAGTCGAACACGCCCACGTGCGAGGCCTCGAGGATGTGGTCGAGCCGCGCCTGTCGTGACGTCGGGTCGGCCTCGCCCGCGCCGAGGTCGACCACCAGGCTGTCCACCGCGACGACGGTGCCCGTGACGTCGAAGACCGGCAGCCACACGCCCCGCACCCGCCGCGTCGTCCCGTCGGGGCAGACGACGCGGTGCTCGAGCTCGCTGGGGGCGCCGGGCGCCCGCGCCGACAGCACCTGCTGCAGGACGGCGTCGATGCGCGGCCGGTCGTCCGGGTGAACGACGTCGCGCCAGGTGAGGCGGCCTTCGAGGAATGCCGCCGGCTCGTGGCCGAACGCGCGCACGCACTCGTCGACGGTGACGCAGCGGAATGGCGGCGAGGCTTCCCACCGGCAGAACGCGAGCCCGGCGGAGCGAAGGAGCTCGCGCGAAGGTGCCGGGGGGCTCACGTCGCGGGCCCCTTCACGTGGAACGTCTCGGGCGACGCCAGCAGCAGCTGCCACCCCATGCTCTCGCAGGCCAGCCGCGAGGCGACCAGCGCGAGCGTCAACAGGCCAGACACCCGGTCCTGGTGCTGGCGTTGGTTGGCGAACGCGTCGACCCGCAGCGGCTCCGGGAGCGCCACGCCGGGCACGCTCACCGTCAGCTCGAAGGTGCCCTGGCCACCGCGCAGCTCGATCATCACCAGGGTGTCGGTGAGGCGGAGCGAGACCTCGACCAGGTTCGACAGCAGCAGCTCGACGAGGCGAGGGTCGGCGCGCACGACGACGGGCACCACGCTCACCTCGAGCGACACCTTCCGCGCGCGGGCCATCAGCTCGTAGCGATAGCGCAGGCGCTCGACCTGCTCGTGCAGCGGCACGGGCGTCACCTCGGTCGGCTCCGGGCGCGCCAGCACCGCCGCGTCGACCAGCTGCAGGTTCTCGAGGAACGAGCGCAGCCCGACGGCCTCTTCGATGGCCCGGTGCAGGGTGGCCCGCTCGTCGGGAGAATAGGCGTCGTGGTGGGCCAGCTCGCCGAGCGTGAGCTGCAGCGACGTGAGCGGCGTGCGGAGGTCGTGCATGAGCGTCGACAGGAGCCGTCGCTCGACCTCGTGGCGTCGCCGGCGCCCGAGCGCGAGGGCGCCCGCCGTCAGCACGCCCGCCACAGCAGCCCCCGACAGCAGTGCGAGCGAGAGCTCCACTCAGCTGCTCCCGTCGAAGCGATAGCCCACGGCCTTGACGGTCTTGATCGCGTTGGCGCCCTCGCCGAGCTTCTTCCTGATTCGTGCGACGTGCGAGTCGATGGTGCGCCCGAGGATCTCACCGTGGCTCGAGGCGAGCCGGGCCAGTCGATCGCGGCTGATGGCCGTGCCGGGGTTGGTGACCAGGGCGACCAGCACCGAGAACTCGGTGGGCGTGAGCTCGACCTCGTGGCCGTCGACGAGCACCTGGCGGGCGTCGAGGTCGACGCGGCACCCGGCCCAGGTGACCACCTGGTGCTCGCGCTGGGCCGTGATGCGCAGGTGCGCGCGAATGCGGGCGAGCAGCTCTTCGAACCAGAAGGGCTTGGCGACGAAGTCGGTCGCGCCGAGCTCGAAGCTCTTCAGCCGGTCGGGGAGCCCGGTGCGCGCCGTCAGCACGATGACCGGCGCCGAGGAGCGCGACCGGAACTGCTCGAGCACCCCGAGGCCATCACGCTCCGGCAACGACAGGTCGAGCAGCACGAGGTCGAACGCCGTCGCCCGGAGCGTGTCGACCGCCTGCGCCCCGGTGGTCGCGAGCTCGAGTGAGAAGCCGGCGCGCTTGAGCCCCTGCACGAGGCCCGCGGCGACGGCCACGTCGTCTTCGACCACCAGAATCCGGTGAGACGTCATCGCGCTCATGCTCCCTGAGGATGTCGCCCCGGGCCATTCCCCGTCGGGTGTTCCACCCGCCTTCAACGCCACCTCAACACCGGTCGCCTACTCGTTGATCACGGGGGCCTGAAAAAATGAACGAACCAGTACCGCACGAGAACACGGCGCCCTTCCAGCTTCCAGCCTCGCTTCGCCGGGGAGCCCTGGCGGCGTGGCGCCCCGGCCTGCTCGACCGGCTGGAGCAGGCCGAGGTCACGCTCGACGGCGGCGCCGTGGCCGACGTCGACGGCCCCTCGCTCGAGGGCCTCGTCGCCTTCGTCCGACGGCGGCAGCGCGATGGGCGCCCGACGCGGTGGAGCGCCGTGTCGGTCGGGCTCCGGCGGGCCGCCACCTGGCTGGGCTTCGTCGAGGCCCTGGGTCTTCCACCGGAGGAGTCCTGAGATGTCGCACATCATCATCGTCGACGACGCAGCCACCATGCGCGACCTCGTGTCGATGGCCCTCGAGAACGCGGGGCATCGGGTCGAGGCGTTCCCCGACGCCCAGAGCGCGCTGACGCGCCTGACGAAGGGCGCGCCCGACCTCGTCATCACCGACGTCAACATGCCGGGCATGAACGGCATCGAGTTCATCCGCGCGGCGCGTGGCAGCGGCCACCGCATGCCGATTCTGGTGCTGACGACCGAGGCGGGCCCGGTGCTGCGGCAGCAGGCGCGCGAGGCCGGCGCCTCGGGGTGGGTGGTGAAGCCCATCGACGGCGCGACCCTGTGCAGCACCGTCAAGCGGGTGCTGCCGTGAGCGCCGCGGTGCTGCAGGAGCGGCTGCTCGCCACCTTCCTCGAGGAGAGCCGCGAGGGCCTCGGCCGCGCCGAGGGCGCCCTGCTGCGCATGGGGGCGGGCGGCGGCGTCGACGAGATCGACGACGTCTTTCGCGCGATTCACTCGCTCAAGGGCTCGGCCGGCTCGATGGGGCAGTCGGGGGTGGCGCAGGTCGCCCACGCCCTCGAGACCCACCTCGACGGCCTGCGCCGGGAACGCAGGTGCCCCGACAAGCCGCTGCTCAAGGTGATGCTGCAGGCCATCGACGGCCTGCGGTCGCTGCTCGACGACGTCGCGGCGAAGCGGCCCGTCGACCCGCACCTGGCTGCCGCGCTCGCGCAGCGGGTGGAGCAGGTCGAACCCGAGGGCGCGCCTCCATCGCCCGAGTGGGTGGTGCACTTCTCGCCACCGGAGGATCTGATCGGCCGCGGGCTCGACCCGCTCCGCCTGGCGCGCGCCGTCGCCGAGCTGGGGCGCACCCGCGTGCACGCCGACCTCTCGCGCCTGCCCGACTTCGACGCGTGGACGGGCGAGGTCTCGTCGGTGACGTGGACGTTCGTCGTCGACGGTGGCGTCGAGAAGCGGGCCCTCGAAGAGATCTTCGACTGGGTCGACGGCGGGTGGTCGACCGAGGCCCGGGGGCGCACCGACGCCGCGCAGGCGAGCGCGCCACTGGTGACGAGGGCGGCGGCGCCGGCGAGCGAGGCCGCCACCATTCGTATCCCGATACCGCGCATCGACCAGCTCATGAACATGGTCGGTGAGCTCGTCATCACCCAGGCGATGTTGGGAGAGCTCGACGACGACGGTCCCATCGACGCGGTGCGCGCGGCGCGGTTGCGAGAGGGGCTCTCGCTGCTCGCGCGCAACACGCACGCCCTCCAGGACGGGGTGATGCGGCTGCGCAGCGTGCCGCTGTCGGTCGTCTTCGGCCGGCTGCCGCGCCTGGTGCACGACGTCGCAGCGCAGCTGAAGAAGGACGTGCAGCTGGCCATGACGGGCGAGACGACCGAGCTCGACAAGACCGTCATCGAGCGCCTGGGGGACCCCCTGACGCACCTGGTGCGCAACTGCCTCGACCACGGCCTCGAGACCCCCGACGAGCGCGCGGCGGCGGGCAAGACGCCCTCGGGCATGGTGAGCGTCTCGGCGTGGCAGAAGGGTGGCGAGGTCTTCGTCGAGGTCGCCGACGATGGGCGTGGGCTCGACTTCGACAAGATTCGCCGCAAGGCGCTCGAGCGCGGCCTCGTGCCCGTCGGCGCTTCGCCCTCGACCGAGGCGCTGACGCGCCTCATCTTCGAGCCCGGCTTCTCGACGGCCGAGGCGGTGACCGACCTCTCCGGGCGCGGCGTGGGCATGGACGTCGTCATGAGCAACGTGAAGCAGCTGGGCGGCGACATCACCGTGTCGTCGACGCCCGGCCAGGGCACCCGCTTCCTGCTCCGGCTGCCGGTCTCGCTCGCCATCATCGACGGGCAGCTCGTTCGCGTCGGGGGCCAGACGTGGGTGATTCCGCTCCTGTCCATCCTCGAGACGGTGCAGCCCGAGGCGAGCCAGCTCGCGCGCATGGGTGATGGCCAGGTGATGCGCCTGCGAGACCAGCTCATTCCCAGCGTGCCGCTGGCGCCCCTGCTGGGCCTGCCGTCGGCGCAGCCGGGCGCGCTGATGGTGGTGGTCGAGGGCGAGGGCACGCCGGTCGGGCTCCTCGTCGACGAGCTGCTCGGCCAGCAGCAGGTCGTCGTGAAGAGCCTCGAGACGAACTACGGCGCGGTGCGCGGCGTGCAGGGCGCCACCATTCTCGGTGATGGGTCGGTGTCGTTCATCCTCGAGGTGGGCGGGCTCACCCGCGCCGCCTCCATGTCCAGGAGCGCAGCATGAGTGACGGTTCGAGCGGGGCCGAGGCGCAGTCCCTCACCTTCGTCGTCGACGAGCGCGAATTCGGCGTCGACATCCTCCGGGTGCAGGAGATCCGCACGTGGTCTCCGCCCATGCCCATTCCCTGGGCGCCCACCTGGGTGAAGGGGGTCATCAACCTGCGCGGAGACATCGTGCCGCTCGTCGACGTGCGCGAGCGGCTCGGCCTCGCGCCACGCACCCCCGGCGAGTTCACCGGCGTGGTGGTGGTGCGCAACCGGCGGGCCGAAGGCGAGCGCGTCGTCGGCCTCATCGTCGACGCCATGAGCGACGTGGTGTCGATTCCCGACGAGGTGGTGAAGCCGGCGCCCGACGTCGGTGGTTCCCATGACCGGTCGTCGCGGGGCATCGCCGTGCTGCAGGACAAGCTGGTGACGGTGCTCGACGTCGACGCGCTCCTCGAAGGGCTCGGAGGTGACCGATGAAGACCCAGGCGCGCAGAGGCAGCCGAAAGGAAGCACCCGTGCTCGCGGCGCTCGAGTCGGCTCCGCAGGCGATGACCGTCGTCGAGCGCGGTGGGCGGGTCTGCTGGGCCAACACGGCCGTGCAGACGCTCCTGGGCCGCTGTGGCCCCGCGCTGGTGGCTCACTTCCCGGGCTTCGAGGTGGGGGCGCGGTGCGAGCTGTCGGTGCTGGGCCCCGACGTGCAGCGGGCGCTCGACAGCGGCCAGGCTTCGCGGGTGGCCATCAGTGCCGGCGACGTCGAGCTCGAGCTGTCGTTCACGCCGGTCGTCGACCACCGCGGCGTCACGACGGGGCACCACGTGACCTGGGAAGACGTGACGGGCGCGAGGCGGCGCGCTGCCGAGACGGCGAGGCTGCTGTCGGCGGTGAAGGGCGTCAGCGCGGCGCTCATGCTCGTCGACGCCGAGCTGCGCATCACGTGGGCCAACGACGCGACCATCGCGCTGTTGCGCCGGCGTCAACCGCAGATCCGCGAGGCGCTCCCGCACTTCGACGTCGACCACCTCGTGGGGCAGTGCATCGACGTCTTTCATCGCCGCCCCGCGCACCAGCGTCAGATGATGAGCGACCCGGCGCGCATGCCGCACGCGGGAGACATCAGGGTTGGCGCGCTCACCTTCTCCATCAAGGCTTCGTCGGTGAAGGACGAGCGCGGTGGGGTGGTCGGGTACACCATGGAGTGGGCCGACGTGACCGAGGAGCGTGAGGCCCAGCGGGCCGTCGAGGGCCTCATCTCGGCCGCGGTCGCCGGGCGGCTCGACGAGCGCATCGACGCGAAGGCCTGGAGCGGGTTCATGCGTATGCTCGCCGAGGGCGTCAACCGGTTGCTCGACGCCGTCGTGGCCCCGACCCGAGAGGTCGCCCGCGTCGTCGAGCGGCTCGCGGCCGGTGACCTCACCGCGCGCATGAAGGGCGAGTACCAGGGCGAGTTCCTCGACCTCCGGCGCTCGCTCGACGCGAGCCTCTCGAGCCTCGAGCAGGCGATGAGCCGGGTCCTCGCGGCCTCGTCGACCATCGCGACGGCCTCGGCCGACATCGCCGACGGCACCACCAACCTCTCGCAGCGCACCCAGGAGCAGGCCTCGTCGCTCGAAGAGACCGCCGCGTCGCTCGAGCAGCTGACCGCGACCGTCAAGCAGAACGCGTCGAACGCCGTGCAGGCGAACCAGCTCGCCACGGGCGCCCGCACCTCGGCCGAGCGTGGGGGCGAGGTGGTGGCCAGCGCGGTCAAGGCGATGGCCGCCATCTCGGAGTCCTCGCGCCGCATGGGCGACATCATCGCGGTCATCGAGCAGCTCGCCTTCCAGACCAACATGCTCGCCCTCAACGCGGCCGTCGAAGCGGCGCGGGCGGGCGAGCAGGGCCGGGGCTTCGCCGTCGTGGCCACCGAGGTGCGCACCCTCGCGCAGCGCAGCGCGAGCGCCGCGAAGGAGATCAAGTCGCTCATCGAGGCCTCGGCCACGCGGGTCTCGCAGGGCGCCGAGCTCGTTCACCGCTCGGGCGAGGCCCTGGGGGAGATCGTCACGTCGGTGAAGAAGGTGAGCGACGTGGTGGCCGAGATCTCGGCGGCGAGCGAGGAGCAGACCACCGGCATCGGGCAGATCAACGGCGCCGTCTCGCAGATGGACAAGGCCACGCAGGAGAACGCCGCGCTGGTCGAGCAATCGGCGGCGGCGACCGAGGCGATGAAGGAGCAGGCCCGGGCGCTCGGGCAGGCCGCCGCGGCCTTCACGGTGGCCTCTGGCGGGCCCGCGGCCCCGGCACGGTCGGCCGCCCCGGGTGACGCGGCGCGACCACCGGCAGCGCCACCCCGGGCCCGCCCGCCCTCGAGGCCGGCGCCCCGGCCCCGCCCCGGGCTCCCGCTCGACGCCCTCGTGGGTGAGGCGCGCGCGGCGGGGCCGACCGACGGAGACTGGGAGACCTTCTGACATGGCCACCTCGAGCGCCCCCGCGCTGAGCGACGCCGACTTCGCGCGCGTTCGGCACTTCATCAAGGCCCGCGCTGGCATCGAGCTCGGTGACGGCAAGCGCACCCTCGTGGTGAGCCGGCTCCTGCAGCGGCTCCGTCACGAAGGCGTCGCGACCTTCGGGGCGCTCCTCGACGCGGCCGACCGTGACGAGGGCGCGGCGCAGCGGCTGGTCAACGCGCTGACCACCAACGTCACCTCGTTCTTCCGCGAAGCGCACCACTTCGAGCTGCTCGCGAGCCTGGTGGCCGAGGCGAGGCGACCGCTCCGCATCTGGTCGTCGGCGTGCTCGACGGGGGAAGAGGCGTGGTCGATT
>JALOQF010000496.1 GCA_025459425.1 Myxococcaceae bacterium
TACCCGAGGATGCCTGACAACGGGTTGCCCACCTCGTGCGCGACTCCCGCTGCGAGCTTGCCCACCGTGGCCAGGCGGTCGGCCGCCACCAGCTCGGCCTGGAGCCGCGCGGTGTCGTGGACCGACCTCGACAGGTCCCCGAGACGGCGCTCGCTGGTGGCGCGCTCCGCGTCGAGGCGCGCCGCGAGCGCCTCGATGGCGGCGGCCAGCGCAGCGCCTGGCGGGCCCTCTGGAGTGAGGCGGAGGCCCTTGCCCGCGAGCGTCACCGAGGCCCGCTCACCTGCGCGGCGCAGTGGCGAGGCGACGCCCACGGCCAACACGACGACGGTGACGACCGCGACCAACGCCAGATCGAGGAGCCCGATGAGCACCAGGAGCGCCTCGAGCCGGCTGGCCTGCGCGAGCTCCTCGGGGCTCAGGGCGCCACTCGGCTCCGGGACGATGAGCCTGAAGAGGCTCAGCCACGTGCCGCCCACCGCCACGAGCGCGATCACCACCGCCATCGCCAGGAGCCGCCCGCGCATGCGAGGTGATTGTGGCTCGATTGGGCGCGATGCAGAAGAAGTCAGCTCACTTGAAGTCGCGGCGCTCGAAGATAGCCGTCGCCACCACCAGCATCAGCACGGTGTAGGCCACCGTGTAGGCGGTCGCGCCGAGCAGCTCCGAGGCCGACGTCGGGTCGAAGTAGGTCGCCCGGTCCTTGAAGTCGAGCCGGTCGAAGTTCGGCAGCACGTAGTACAGCGCCTTGCCCAGCGCCTTCAGCGGCAGCACCTTCGAGCGCTCGGACAGCTGGAACAGGTCTTCGGCCATGTGCCCGATGAAGTACAGGCACGTCGCCACCAGGCTCGAGACGTACTGCGAGCTGACGGTCGCGAACGCGAAGGCCACCGCCGTCAGGAGGATCACCTCGAGGAGCTGCCCGTACAGCGCCACCAGGTGGGCGACGTGCAGCCCGCCGCCGAAGGCGCTCGTCAGGTGCGAGAACTCGAGCTGCGCGATGAACAGCAAGGCCATCACCAGCAGCAGGAAACCCACCGTCATCAGGTTCCCCACGTAGCGGCCGATCACGAAGGCCGAGCGGCTCACGGGCCGGGCGACCAACATGAAGATGGTGCGGCGCTCGATCTCGCGGGGAATGAGGCCGGTGCTCAGGAACAACGCGAGCGCCGGCATGATGAGACCGATGACCCCCAGACCGACGTCGGTCATCACCCGGTCGAACGTCGCCACGGTGAACTCGACCGACACGGTGACGGTGAGCACCATCACGAGCGCGAAGACGAAGATCACCAGGGTCACGCGGTTGCGGCGCGCTTCACGAAAGCCATTCAGCGCGATGGGGACGATGCCGTTCACTCGATCACACTCCCGACCTTCTGCCCCTGCGCCTTGAGCGCCTCGAGGAACGTGTCCTCGAGGGTGAGGCGAATCGGCTGCATCGAGATGAGCGTCGCCTTCTGGCCGAGGCAGCGCAAGATGACGTCTTGGGCGGCGGCCGCAGGGCACCGCAACACCACCCGCCGGCCCGTTTGCAGCACCCGGGCCCGCAGCCCGTCGAGCGTCTCGTGAGACAGGCCCTCGAACACGAGCTCCGCCTCGGCGTCCTGCTGAGACAACAGCTCACTCACGGGGCCGGCGCGCACGAGCTTGCCACCCACCAGAATCGCGACGTCTTCGCTCAGCGCCTCGACGTCGGGGATGATGTGACTGCAGAGCAGAATGCTGGTGCCGCGCTGCTTCTCCGAGAGCACGATCTCACGAATGAGCTGCCGCCCCAGCACGTCGAGCCCCGAGGTGGGCTCGTCGAGAATGAGCAGCCGCGGGCGCGCGACCAGCGCCTGGGCGAGCGCGATGCGCTGGGTCATGCCCTTCGAATACCGGCGAATCTGCACGCCGGCGAAGCTCGTCATCTGCACCTGCCCCAGGACCTCGTCGACCCGGCGGCGGCACTCGGCGCCCTTGAGCCCCGACAGCTGGGCGGCGAGCGTCACGAACTCGGCGCCGCTCAGGTACTCATAGGGCGCCGGGTTCTCGGGCAGATAGCCCACGTCTCGCCGCGCCTCGGCCTCGCTCGGAGGCCGCCCGAAGATGAGCGCCGAGCCGCTGGTGGGCCGAATCAGGTTCAGCAGCAGCTTGATCGTCGTCGACTTGCCTGCGCCATTGGGGCCCAGCACGCCCAGCACGTGCCCCGCGGGAATCGTCAGGTCCAGCCCGTCGAGCGCGACGACCCGCTTGCGCCCCTTGAGGACGTCGAGCTGGTACACCTTGCCGAGGCCCCTCGTCTCGACTGCGTTCACCACCTGGGGATTCCCTCCATGCGCCCGACGAGCCACGACGAACGGCCCCGGCCCGCCTCCACCGACAACTCACCACCATGCATGTCATGGGTCACGACCGCGGGCCACTCGCCCGCTTGAATCACTTCATCGAGGCTCGTCGGCGTGCGCGAGAGCTTCTTCGAGGCTCGTACGATCGCCGCGTCGAGCTCGCGGAGCAGCTTCTCGATCTCGAGCTGCTTCTTGCGATCCGACAGCAGCTGCATGCTGCCCCGGCCGCCGTCGTCCATCGCCGCCTGAATCGCGTCGATGGCCTCGTCGACCCGACCCTCTTCCACCAACAACGCCGTCGCCGACGAGATCGCCGCGGCTGGCGCCCCCGGCAGCTTCGAGATCTTGACGAACTCCATCACCGCAGCGCGAGCGTCGTGCACGATGTAGTGCAGCAGAAAGGCGTGCAGGGTGCGTAGCCTGATGTCGTCGGGGAACTGCTCCAGGCCTCGACGTACGAGTTGGAGCGCCAGATCGCCGTTCGCATACTGGTCGCGCCCCAGCGAGTAGGGCGTCGACAACCCGAGCATGTAGTAGGCGTGGAAGAACCGGGGGTCGAGCTCGGTGAGGAAAAAACCGTAGCTGGCGAGGTTGCGGTTGCGCGCCTCGGACTCGGCCTCGCCCATCGCGACCAGGCACCGCAACCAGTAGAGGTCGATCAACAAAGGCCGAAGAGGCCTGGTCACGGTCGTGGCCAGGCCTCCCCGGAGCAACATCGGCTTGAGTTCACCCAGGTGACGCGCTTCCAGCGGGTACGGCTCGGCGCGGGTCAGCACCAGAACGACGACTGCGACCGCACCGAGCACCCACCGAGCCACCAGCGAACCGAGCCCCTTACTGACCGTCGTAGCAGACGTCGTCGACGATCGGCGCCGGCGAACCCGAGGTGAAGGCGTTCATGAGCGCGAGCGTCATGGCCGGCGGGCAGCCCGCGATGGCCGGCGTGTCGATGGTCTGCGACGAGACCCACCACACATCGGCGCCCTGGTCGTTGTCGACGTTGCTGATGGCGACGGCCGCGAAGTCGCAGTTCGGGCACATCGCGCCGTTCACACCAGCCATGGTGAGGGCCGCGTTACCCGGAACCTCGGGCGTGAAGAGCGGGGGCGCCGAGTTCGCGAGCATCTGGCCCTGGAGCGTCGCGTTGTCGAACTGCATGCCGTGCTTCGCGATGTCGGCGGTGATGCCGCAGTCACCGGCCATCGCGACGGGCGCCGCGAGGGTGCGGTCGACGAACTGCGCGCAGTTGCCTTCGGCACCGACGTCGACCGTGGCCGCGGTGGGGCCGAGATCGTACAGGTACCGGTTGCCACGCTCAGGCGAGAACCCAATCGCGCCGATGTCGCTCCAGTAGCCCTGCAGCTGAGGGTAGTTCGCCTTCTGGGCCGAGAAGATGGCCTTGAGGTTCGAGTTCGCCTCCGACTGCTTTCCCTTCGCCTGGAACTTGACGAAGTTGGGAATGGCGATGGCGGCGAGGATGCCGATGATCGCGACGACGATCATCAGCTCGATGAGGGTAAAGCCCTTCTTGTTGGACATGCGGTCTCCCGACAGAGTGAGCGAGAAAGTTCGCCGAGCGCGCCACTTGCACGAACGGCGCCAGAGGCGTTCAGCCTCCGTACTCGGAGCGTAGCCCCGAGTGAGGGCCGGCTCCAGTTTCTTGATCCGCCCCGAAAACGGCAGTGTGAGTGACGGAAATTGTCAGTCGGAGGTCCGGGGAAGTCTGGCACGGTGAGGGCTTCTGGAGGTGCGTGTGCGTCGTCGGTGGATTCTGCCACTCCTGTTGCTCTCGGGCTTTGCGGGGTTGGCGTACGAGTTGTTGTGGGTGCGTCTGCTGGCGTTGAGTCTCGGCGCGACGACGGCGTCGTTCTCGATCGTCCTGGCCGTCTTCTTCGGCGGGCTCGCCCTGGGTTCGCGCTGGGCGGGCGCGCGAAGTACCCGCTCGACTCGTCCCCTGGCCACCTATGCGGCGCTCGAGGCGGTCACCGGCCTCCTCGGGGTCGCGCTTTACCCCGTCCTCACCCGGGTCGGGTCGGTCGTCGCCCTGCTCGAGCCCGGCAGCGAGGCAGGCGGCGTGGTGCTCCGGGTCGGGTTGGCCACCATCCTCCTGTTGCCTCCGACGTTTCTCATGGGCGCCACCCTGCCG
>JALOQF010000497.1 GCA_025459425.1 Myxococcaceae bacterium
AGCGCCCGCACGGCCGCGAAGTTCTGCGCCAGCCCGACCGACGCCATCACCATCGCCAGCTCGCGCGCGCTCGAGGTGCGCAGCAGTTTGATGGCCGCCTGCACCTGCGGGTGGATCTTGATCGGCCCCCCGACGGTGCCGAGCGCCAGCGGCAGCTCGATGCGGCCGACGAGGTGCGCTTCTTCCAGCGTCCACGTCGACAGCGGCCGGTACTGCCCGTCACGAGCGGCGAACGCGTGGGCGCCGGCCTCGATGGCGCGCCAGTCTTGCCCGGTGGCGATGGCCATCGAGTCGATGCCGTTCATGATGCCCTTGTTGTGCGTCGCCGCGCGGTACGGGTCGGCCACCGCGAAGCGGCTCGCCTGCACGATGCCCTCGGCGATCGACTCGCCCGACATGTCGAAGTCGGCGAGCGACGTGACGGGAATGCGCACCATCGAGCGCGCCAGCCGGCGGTCCGCGAGGTTCGACAAGATGCGCAGGTACACCTTGCCGCCGGTGATCTGCTCGACGAGGGGCGCGATGCCCTCGGCCATGGTGTTGATCAGGTTCGCGCCCATCGCCTCCTGGGTGTCGATGAGCAGGTGGAGCACGAGGAGCGGCTCGCCACGGGGTCCCTCGGGCGCAGGCAGCACGCGCACCTCGACGTCGCGAGCGCCGCCGCCGCGGGCGATCAACGACGGGTGGAAGCTGTTCGCCAGCGCGAGCAGCTGCTCCTTGTGCGCGACGAGCTTCTTCGACGCCTCCGATGGGTCGCCGTAGCCGGTCACCTGCACCTGGCCGATCATGATCGGGTCGTCGGCCTCGGCGATGAAGCCGCCGCCCTCGCGCGCGATGCGGGCCGCGAAGCTCACCGCGGCGATCACCGAGGGCTCCTCGACGGCCATCGGCACGACGTAGTCGCGGCCGTTCACCATCATGTTGAGCCCGAGGCCCAGCGGCAGGGTGAAGACGCCCACCGCGTTCTCGATCATCGTGTTCGCGAGCTCGACCGACAGCCCGTGGCCTCCCGCCACGGCGCTCGTCTCGTCACCCGAGAGCTTGAACATGCGAGAGACGGTGCCCAGCCGCTCGGTGACCGGCAGCTTGTGGAACCCACTCAACCTCGACGTGACGCCATCTCCCATGGTGCCCTCCTCCTTCACAGCGATGCCATCCAGTCCTTCAGCGCCCCGGTGACGACGCGGGGCTTCGTGCGCAGCTCGGCAGGCGTGCGGCTGCCCGTGAGCATGAGCGCCTGCTTGAGCGCGGTGACGAGCGTCGTCATCGCGTCGTGCACCTTCGGCACCCCGCCCTCCTGGTGCGCGCGGAACAGCGGGAGCGCGAGCCCACCGACATCCGCGCCCAGCGCCAGCGCCTTGGCGACGTCGAGGCCGGTGCGCATGCCGCCCGCCGCGATGAGGGTGACGCCCGGGCCGACGGCGCGACGCACCGTGCCCACCGCCGCCGCCGTGGGGATGCCCCAGCTCGAGAACTGCGCGCCCACCTCGCGCGCGACGCCCTCGGCCCTGAGCTGCTCGACGCGCACCCAGCTCGTGCCGCCCAGGCCCGACACGTCGAGGTTCTTCACGCCGACGTCGACCAGCCGCCGCGCCACCTCGGGCGACAGCCCGCAGCCCGTTTCCTTCACCAGCACGCGCTCGGCGCCCAGCGCCGCGACGAGCGCGCCGATGATCTCGTACCCGCCGCGAAAGTCGCGATCGCCCTCGGGCTGCGTCAGCTCCTGCCCGGGGTTCAGGTGCACGGCGATGGCGTCGGCGCCGATGCCATCTTTCAGGCGGCGCACGCCGTCGACGCCGAGCCGCACGGCCTGCACCAGCCCGATGTTCCCGATGAGCACCGTCGTCGGCGCCACGTCACGCACCGCGAACGTCTTCGTCAGCTCGGGGCGCTCGGCCATCGCCCGCTGGCTGCCGACGCCGAACGCGACGCCGAAGGCCTCGGCCACCTGAGCGATCTCGCGGTTCACCTGCATCGCGCGCTCGGTGCCGCCCGTCATGCCCGTCACCAGCAGCGGGGCCTTCAGGCGCTTGCCGAACAGCGGCGTCGAGAGGTCGACCTCGTCGGCCGACAGCTCCGGCATGGCGCAGTGCACCAAAAACATCTGCTCGAAGAGGGTCGTGTTCTCGACCGGCGCGACCTCTTCCTGGGCGCACAGATCGAGGTGTGCGTCTTTCCGGCGGGCGGTGGTGTCGTCGACCGGCATGTGAAGGGGCGGCGTAACAGACATCGAGTCCTCAGGTAACCCACGAAACCGGTTGATCTCACTCCGGTTGTCACTGGTCGGTCATGTACGTAACGCGGTCGGTCGAAGGGCGCCCGTCAACGGCCGGCGGCGGCACGAGTTGGCGGCGCCACGCGCCTGCGCGTACAAGCACCCACATGCAGCCGGTGTGCGTGTTTCTGCAGCGGGGCGAGTACCAGGCGGTGCACCAGGGCCTGTCGATCGCGGCGGCGGCCGTGTCGATGGGACGCCGGGTCGAGCTCTACTTCTTCTGGTTCGCGCTCGAGCGGCTGGTGAAGGATCGGCTCGACGAGCCGGATCTCGAAGGCCGCGACGACGTCAACGCCACCATGGAGCTTCGCCAGGTGCCCACCTGCCGCCAACTGCTCGACGTGGTGCGGGACTCGGGGCTCGGCACGGTGCTGGCGTGCACGGGGTCGATGGCCTCGCTCGGGCTGAACCCGCCAGACGTCGAGCCGAAGGTCGACGTGCTCATCGGGTGGACGTCGATCTTGAGCCGGACGCAGGGCGTCACCGATCGCTTCTTCACCTGACGGCGAAGTCGGCTACAGGCGCCTCTCGATGCCGACGACGAAGACGATCGAGTCGCTGCTCGAGCACAACCAGGCGTGGGCGCGCCGGCGGGTCGAAGAAGATCCCCAGTTCTTCAAGCGGCTCCTGGGGCTGCAGTCGCCGAAGTTCCTGTGGGTCGGCTGCAGCGACAGCCGCGTGCCGGCGAACGAGATCACCGGCACCGAGCCGGGCGAGATCTTCGTGCACCGCAACGTCGCCAACCTCGTCGTCCACACCGACATCAACCTGCTGTCGGTGCTCGAGTACGCGGTGACCCAGCTCAAGGTCGAGCACGTCATCGTCTGTGGCCACTACGGCTGCGGTGGTGTGCTGGCGGCGATGCGGCGCAACTCGTTCGGGGTGCTGAACAAGTGGCTGCGGAACATCAAGGACGTGTACCGGCTCCACGAGGCCGATCTCGAGGCCTGCCCCGATGAGCCGGCGCGCGCCCGGCTGCTCGTCGAGCTCAACGTGCGCGAGCAGGTGCTGAACCTCGCGAAGACGTCGATTCTGCAGAAGGCGTGGAAGTACGAGCACCGGCCGGTGCTGCACGGGTGGGTGTACGGGCTCGAGAATGGCCTGCTGAAGCCGCTGGTGACGATGCAGCCAGGGCACGACCTGCACCCGCTCTACCGCTACGAAGATCTGTAACGCCGTCTCCGCGGTCACCGCGCCCTGCCGCTCGAACCGGAGCTCGACCTGCGCGTCTCAGGCGCGCTGACCGAGCGGATAAAGCGCCTGGGGGGCCCTCCGACGGCCGGGGCGCGCTGCGCGGCGCTCGTCGGGGCGACGGCCCTGGTCGCCGCCTGTCGTGAGGTGGCCGACTCGGGCGCGTCTCGTGTCGCCCGCGACCGCCTGCTGGCTGCGCGAGCGGCCGACCTCGAGCGCCTGGCTCGGCGAAGGCCGGGTGGTGGCCGCCACGACCTCACGCGCGGCGCCATCTCGTCTCGAACGGGAGCGGCGTGGTCGCCGGCTCGGCTCGCAGGGAGCGCGCGTTCGACGGCCTACGGCGTCGAGTTGCCCGGCGTCGCCGAGAAGCCACCCTGCCGCTTCGGCGGCTCGAGCGCCTGCAGGTTGTAGAGGTTCACCGCACGCAAGAGGAACGTGTCGGCGAGCTGGTTGAACAACACCCCGCCCACCGAGATCACCGCACCGCCGAGGAGCGCGATCGGGAGGATCGGGAACAAAGCCTCGGCCGCGAGCCCCACCACGAGCCCGACGAGCATGCCAACGGGGCCGGTGATGCCCAGCACCAGGCCGGTGATGCGCAGGCCCTTCACGCGCACCAGCTCGTCTTCGCACAGCGCGCAGCCCTGGAAGAACGCTGGCGCCTCTTCTCCGAAGAAACCCAGCTCGAGCTCGGCGCCATGCTTGAGCAGCCGGATTCCGCCGAGGCGCGAGTCCTCGAACGGTGCCACACGGATGAGTGACGGTTGCTGCGCCAGCACCGGCGCCGCGACGAGCATCAGCAGGAACCCCCAACGAACCATGCCGATCACCCTGACATTGCTTTCGGGGTGACACCAGCCCCCGATTCGCCCCCCAGCGGCGGCTTTCAGCCACGTTGTAAGCCGCCGAGGTTCAGCCCACGTAGCGCTGTTCGAACCGCGCGCGGAGCTTCGGGTTGCGCCGGAGCAGGCCCAGCGTCAGCTCCGCGTGGCC
>JALOQF010000498.1 GCA_025459425.1 Myxococcaceae bacterium
AGACGTTCTGTTTGACCAGTCCGCCCGCGAGAAGATGCTGCGCGGCGTCGACATCCTGGCCGATGCGGTCAAGGTCACGCTGGGGCCCAAGGGCCGCAACGTCGTGATCGACAAGTCGTTCGGCGCGCCGCGCGTCACCAAGGACGGCGTCACCGTCGCCAAGGAGATCGAGCTCGCCGACAAGTTCGAGAACATGGGCGCGCAGATGCTGCGCGAGGTCGCGAGCAAGACCAATGACCTGGCCGGCGACGGCACGACGACGGCGACGGTGCTGGCCCAGGCCATCGTGCGCGAAGGCGCCAAGGCGGTCGCCGCCGGCATCAACGCCATGGACCTGAAGCGCGGCGTCGACCTGGCGGTCGAGGCCGTGGTCGAGGACCTGAAGCGCAACGCGCGCAAGGTCACGAAGTCGGACGAGATCGCCCAGGTCGGCACGATCTCGGCCAATGGCGACCAGGAGATCGGCCGCATGCTGGCGGAAGCCATGCAGAAGGTCGGCAACGAGGGCGTCATCACGGTCGAGGAGGCCAAGAGCCTGGAGACCGAGCTCGAGGTGGTCGAGGGCATGCAGTTCGACCGCGGCTACATCTCGCCGTACTTCGTCACCAACCGCGAGCGCATGCTGGTCGAGCTCGACGACCCCTTCATCCTCATCTCGGAGAAGAAGATCTCGGCGATGGCCGACCTCATCCCCGTGCTGGAGCAGGTGGCGCGCTCGGGCAAGCCGCTGCTCATGATTGCCGAAGAGGTCGAGGGCGAGGCGCTGGCGACGCTCGTGGTGAACAAGCTGCGCGGCGTGCTGAACGTGGCGGCGGTGAAGGCGCCGGGCTTCGGCGACCGCCGCAAGGAGATGCTGAAGGACCTCGCGGTGCTCACGGGCGGCACGGTGGTGAGCGAGGAGCTCGGCACCAAGTTCGAGAGCCTCACGCTGAACGACCTCGGCCGCGCGAAGAAGGTCACCATCGACAAGGACAACACGACGGTGGTCGACGGCGTGGGCAAGAAGGCCGACATCGACGGGCGCATCAAGCTCATCCGCACGCAGATCGAAGAGACGACGAGCGACTACGACCGCGAGAAGCTCCAGGAGCGCCTCGCGAAGCTGGTCGGCGGCGTGGCGGTGATTCACGTCGGCGCGGCGACCGAGACCGAGATGAAGGAGAAGAAGGCGCGCGTCGAGGACGCGATGCACGCGACCCGCGCGGCCGTGGAAGAGGGCATCGTGCCCGGCGGCGGCGTGGCGTTCATCCGCACGCTCAAGGCGCTCGACGGGCTGAAGCTCGGCGGGGAGCAGGACTTCGGCGTCGAGATCATCCGCAAGGCCATCACGCAGCCGCTGTGGAAGATCGCCACCAACGCGGGCCACGAGGGCGCGGTGGTCATCAACAAGGTGAAGGAAGGCACGGGCGCCTTCGGGTTCAACGCGCGCACCGAGGCGTGGGAAGACCTCGAGAAGGCCGGCGTCATCGACCCGGCGAAGGTGTCGCGCTGCGCGCTGCAGAACGCCGCGTCGGTGGCCTCGCTGCTGCTGACGACCGAGGCGATGGTCGCCGAGAAGCCGAAGAAGGCGAAGGCCGGCAAGGCGGGCGCGGCCGGCGGCCCGGACTACGGCGGCGACGACATGGACATGTGACGCACCTCACGTCACGTGGGTCGTGAACGAGCCCCGGCGCTCCCTCGAGGAGGCCGGGGCTTCGTCGTTGGTGGGCCGAGGTTCCGTTGGCAGCACCGCCACCTCGGCACTACACACTCCCGCCATGCGCTTCTTCGTCCCCCTCGTGCTCCTCGCCGCCTGTGGCCCCACGCCGAACCCGACGCCCGACGCCGGAGACCCGCTCCTCACGTGCGACCCGATGCCCACCGAGGTGACGCTCGCCGGCCGCGTGCAGGCCGAGCTGTTCGACCGCCAGTGCCGCAGCTGCCACAACGCCGCCAGCGCCTCGAACGGTGACTACAGCGCCGCCGACCGCACCGCCGCGGCCATCGCGCGCCCGTCGCAGTTCTCGATGGCGCTCAAGCCCGTCGAGCCGAACAACCTCGCGCGCAGCGTGCTGTGGCTCAAGATGAACCAGCTCCGCGGGCCCAGTGGTGAGGCGCTCGGCGGCGTCATGCCTCCGGGCGGCAAGCTCGGCGAGGCGTCCTTGAAGCTCGTGAAGGACTGGATCTGCACCGGCGCGAAGTGACGCACGATGAACTACTGGCTGATGAAGAGCGAGCCCGACGTCTTCTCCATCGACGACCTCGAGCGCGACGGCACCACCGGCTGGGAAGGTGTTCGCAACTACCAGGCGCGCAACTTCATGCGTGACCAGATGGCCGTGGGCGACCTCGTGCTCTACTACCACTCGAACGCCGAGCCCTCGGGCGTCGCCGGCGTCGCGAAGGTGGCCGGCCCCGCCATTCCCGACCCGACCCAGTTCGACAAGAAGAGCGAGTACTACGACGCCGCATCGAAGAAGGCCGACCCCACCTGGAAGATGGTGACCGTCGGCTTCGTCGAGAAGTTCTCGCGCGTGGTGTCGCTCGCCGAGCTCAAGGCCGAGAAGTCACTGGCTGGCATGGGCGTGCTGCAGAAGGGCCAGCGGCTGTCGGTGATGCCGGTGACGAAGCCGCACTTCACGACCGTGCTCAAGCTCGCGCGCGCGAAGACGAAGGCCTAGCGCGCCGCGGTCAGGCCAGCTCTTTGCGCGCCGACTCGGCCACCGCCACCACCGCCGGGTGCCGTAGCCGACGCTCCACCGAGATGGCGTAGTACGCCTGCGTAATCTCGTCGGTGCGGCCGATGGCCTGCACCTCGAACTGCCGCATCACCTCGGCCTCGATGGTGGTCGGCGCTGCGAACACGCCGCGACCCGAGGCGCCGAACACCTTCATCAAAGCCGAGTCGTCGAACTCACCCACCACGCGCGGCCGCACGCCCTTTTTCTCGAACCACTGGTCGAGCGCGATGCGCGAGCTGCTCCCCGACTGCGGCAGCAGCATGGGCGCCTGGTCGAGCGTCTGGGGAAAGTTCTTCTTCAGCGCCGTCGCCTGCGCGCCCTTCGCGAAGAACGACAGGCCGCTCTCACCCAGCTTGTGGCTGAACGCGCGCACCTTCACGTCGTTCGGCGCCGGCGAGTCGCTCAGCACCACGTCGAGCTCGTGCAACGCGAGGCGCGCCAACAACGAGTTGAGCCCACCCTCGTGCACCTCGAGCTGCAGGTCGGGCACCGCAGTGAAAGCCGGCTCGAGCAGCCGCTCGGCCACCAGCTTCGGCACCACGTCGGCGACACCGACCGCGAAGCGCACCTGCCGGCTCATCGGCCCACGGGTGATGCTCTCCTGCAGCTCCCGGCCGAGGCGGAAGATTTCGTCGGCGTAGCGGTAGGCCGTGCGGCCCACGTCGGTGAGCACCAGCCGCCGCCCGGCGCGTTGGAAGAGCTTCTGCCCCAGCGCGTCTTCGAGCGTCTTGAGCTGCGTCGAGATGGTGGGCTGCGAGAGGTGCAGCTCCCGGCTCGCGTTCGCGATGGTGCCCGTGCGGGCGACGGTCCAGAAGTACAGCAGGTGGTGGTAGTTGAGCCACGCCATCGGGTCTGCTCCCAGAACGTTCCAAAAACGGGAAGAACAGACGGTCTGTCGCGACCAGCCGGAAGGAACGCAACAAAATCGTCGGGGGCTTAGCTGGGGGCCTGGTCGACCTTGAACCGTCCGGTGACGGCCGTGAGCGCCTCGACGGACTTCTGGAGGTCCTGGGCGATGCGGGTGGTGCGGCCAGTGGCGTCGACGCCTTGCTTCACGAGGTCGGCCACGTTGCGGGCACCGGCGACGGCCTGCTCGCTCGACTGCCGCTGCTGCCGGGTGGCGACGGCGATCTGCTGGGCGGCTTCCTTGGTGCCGCGCGACAGCTCGACGATTTGTTGGAACGAGGTCGAGGCCTGCTGCGCAATCTGGGTGCCGCGCTCCGAGGCCTGCACACCCTGGCGGGAGCGGTCGACGGCGGTGTCTCCAGACTGCTGCACGCTCTCGACGATGCGGCCGATGTCACGGGCCGACTGGGCCACCGACTCGGCCAGCTTGCGCATCTCGGCGGCGACGACCGAGAAGCCGCGGCCCACCTCGCCGGCCTTGGTGCCCTCGAGGGCTGCGTTGAGCGCGAGCAGGTCGGAGCGGTCGGCCACCTGCTTGATGACGGCGGCGATGCGCGACACCTGCTGCAGGTCGCCGTTGAGACGCGAGATGGCGTCGGCCACTTCCTTCGACTCGCGGCGAATGTCCGTCATCGCCGTCACCATCTGCGAGACGGTGCTGCGCGCGTCATCGACGGCCTGGTTGGTGCGGGCGGCGGCCTGCTCCACGGTCTCGGTGGAGCGCGTAATCATCTCGGCGGTGCGAGAGAGCTCTTCGAAGGTGGCGGCAATCTGCTGGGCGTACGCCGACTGCTGGCTGGTGACGTGCTCCTGGTCGCCCGACGCGCGCGTGCGAGGCGCGTGACGACACCGAGGGGCGTGGCGATGGCGCTCGAGAACACCAGCGCGAGCATGAGGCCCAGCCCGAGGGCGAAGAAGAGCACCCACAGGCCGACGACCTGGTTGTCGCGGCGCTGCTCGGCGAAGCGCTCGAGCGAGAAGCGCAAGACGACGAGCACCGCGGTGTCCTTGTCGCGCGCGGAGCAGCGCACGTCGAGCGTCGCGCCGCGGGTGGTGACGCACTCGCCGTCTGGCGCGACGAGGTACCGGTCGGCCGGCAGGTCGCCGTACACCTGCGCCTTGTCGTCGCGGCCGAGCACGAGCGCGCGCGAGGGGCCCGAGCCCTCGAGGCGGGCCGGGTCGAGCAACAGCACGCCGGCGCTGGTGAGGTCCTTGTTCGTATGGAGCCCCTTGAAGAGGCTGGCGAGCTCTTCGGGCTGGGCCAGGCCGTCGACGACCAGGCGCACCGTGGGCGCCGCGTTGGTGGCCGCGAGCTGCGCGAGGGCGATGGCCTGGCTCTGCAGCGCGTCGGCGGCCTGCTGGTTGAGCCGCGCAGGGAAGTAGATGGCCGCGAACGCCGCGATGAGAATGGAGGGGACCGCCACGGCGATGCCAGCCTGTACCCGCAACGAAAGCCTGGCCCAGAGAGCACCCATGCGCCGAGCGTCCCACCTTCCGGGGCGTGAGCAAACGAGAAGCACCGTCGTGGGGCGGGCGATGGTGGGCCGAGCGACCGGGGGAGGGCGCGGGCGTGCAAGGGAGGGGCTGATCAGCCACGTCAGTTCGGTCGTGAAGGCCTCGATGAACTGCCGGACGAAAACACGGCATCGAGGGGCGTGAAACGAATCGAGGCCCGCTGACGCCCCGAGGCCGCGAAGTCGGGCAACGAGCGCTTCCACGCCGGGGAAGTCTTTGGCGGTGCTGGGCTGGCAGCCGTTCGTCGTTGGTCCGCTGGCACGGCGCGACGGCTTCCCGCGACTGATGACCTCATCGAAGACGAGCTGGCCTGGTGAGGGGTGCCTGAGCTGGGAGCCCTCCGTCTGCGCGACCCCATGACGAGACGGCTTCCGAGGCGCCGTTCGACTTCGTCGTTGGTCCGCTGGCACGGCGCGACGGCTTCCCGCGGCTGAATGACCTCATCGAAGACGCGCTGGCCTGGTGAGGTTGTGGGTTCCGGGAATTGTGGCCGGTGGTTGTAGCTGTTTCGCCTTCGAGATCTGCCTGGTCGACGTGTCGGCTGCGCACCGACGGGCCGTCGAGTTTGAGGACGCGATCGCGTTCGAGGATGCGATCGCGTTCGAGGATGCGGTCGACGATGGCGTCGCCGAGGTCGTCGTCGTGCAGCACGCGGCCCCACTGCTTCATCGGCTTGTTCGTCGTGAAGCCATCGAGCGCTGCGTCGACACCCACGCGACTCAACCACCTTCATGAGGAGGCCGCCCGGCACCTCCTCCGGACACCGCGCGGGCCGGCGACTCGAGGCGCTGCATCACGCCCGAGATGTTCGCCTGCGCGAGCGCCAGCGTCAGCCGCGTGAAGTCGATGGGCTTGGTGGCGAAGTGTGACGCCCCGAAGGCCTTCGCTTCGGCCTCGGTGTGTCGGGTGGTGTACGCGGTGAGAATGATGATGGGCACCGACGCGAGCACCGGCAGGCGCGCAGCGAAGTCGGGGACGGGCCGAGCCAGGGGCCTCCCGCGAAGGAGCTGCGTGAGCGCCAGCCCGTCCAACACGGAGCCCGCGAGCTCGATGTCCATCAGCACGGCGAACACCTCATGTTGGTGCTGACACAACAGGTCGACGGCCTCGCGGTCGCTCTGCGCCCACACGAGCCGATAGCGCGCCTTGAGCCGCACGGCCGCGAGCCTGAAGGTGTCTGCGTCGTCCTCGACGTAGACGATGACTGGCCGCTGGTCTGGTTCCGCCCCCATGTCGTCGGCCATAACAACGGGACGTGGCAAGGCACGTGGTTTCGTTTCACGTGAAACCATGCAGTGTGCCTGGACCGAGGCGCGACGCTGGCGCCTTGTTACACTCGCGGTGCGATGAGCGCCGTTCCACCGCCCGGGCTCGTGTTGCCAGATGCCTGGTTCGTGGCGTGCCGCTCCAGCGCGCTGAAGGCGAAGCCGCTCGCGGTGACGGTGCAGGGCCGGCCGTTGGTGCTCTTTCGAGGGAAGGCGGGGGCTCCCGCGGCCTTCACCGACCGCTGCCCCCACCGAAACGTCCCGCTGTCGATGGGTGAGGTCGTCGAGGGGACGCTCCAGTGCCGGTACCACGGCTGGCGCTTCGCCACCGACGGCCAGTGCGTCGCGGTGCCCGGGCTCGTCGACGGCGAGGTGTCGCTGCGCTCCCGCTGCGCCGAGAGATGGGCGTGCGTCGAGCAGCAGGGCTTCGTCTGGGTGTACTCGACGCCGAACGTCGAACCGGAGAGCCCGCCCTTTTCGTTTCCACACCTGGGCGAGCGCGCGTGGGCGACGGTGGTGCGCGAGTTCGAGGTCGAAGCCTCGGTGCACGCGGTGGTCGAGAACACGCTCGACGTGCCGCACACCGCCTTCCTCCACGGAGGCCTCTTCCGCACCGCGCAGAAGTCGAACGTCATCGACGTGGTGGTGCGGCGCCACGCCACCTGGGCCGAGGCCGAGTTCATCGGAGAGCCCGCGCCGAAGGGCCTCATCGGCCGGCTGCTGGCTCCCGGCGGTGGCGTGACGGTGCACTTCGACCGCTTCCTGCTGCCGTCCATCGCGCAGGTCGAGTACCGGCTCGGCG
>JALOQF010000499.1 GCA_025459425.1 Myxococcaceae bacterium
AGCAGCAATCGGCCAACAACACCGACCGCTGCTTCAACTGGTTCCTCCCAGCGAACCAGCAGCGCGGCTCCGGCGAGCTGGCCTCCATCGGGCAGATGGTCGACCGCATGGTGACCGACGTCGGCAGCGACCCACAGCAGGTCTTCGTGGCGGGCTTCTCGGCTGGCGGGGCGGCGGCGGTGAACCTGCTCGTCACCTCACCCGAGCGTTACCGCGCGGGCGCCATCGGAGCCGGCATACCCTTCAAGTGCGCCGACAACGTCGGGGCCGCGTTCAACTGTCTGGTGGGCGTGAACCAGAGCGCGGCGACGTGGGACATGCTGGCACGGGCGGCTGCTCCCGTGGGCACGACGAGCTGGCCTCGCGTGAGCCTCTGGCAGGGACTCTCGGACACCGTGGTGGCGCCCTCGAATCGCATCGAGTTGGTGGAGCAGTGGACGAGCCTGAATGGCATCGACCAGACGGCAGACGGTACGCAGCCCATCGCCTCGGGCGGCACGCGCTCGTTCTTCCGCGCGACACCGGCCGGGCCAGCGCTCGTCGAGTTGAACGAGGTGATGGGGCTCGGTCACGCGTGGCGCACGGCGTGGGCCGCCGACATGGTGACGTTCTTCGGCATCACGGCCGCGGGAGCTCCCGACGCAGGAACGACTGGCGGAGGCGCGGCCGGTGGAATGGCAGGTGGCAGTGCTGCTGGGGGAACTGCTGGCGGTGGCGCAGCGGGCGGTGGCAGTGCAGCGGGCGGTGGCAGTGCAGCGGGTGGCAGTGCAGCAGGCGGCAGTGCAGCGGGCGGCAGTGCAGCGGGTGGCAGTGCAGCGGGTGGCAGTGCAGCGGGCGGCAGTGCAGCGGGCGGCAGTGCAGCGGGTGGAATGGCAGGCGGTTCGGCCGGTGGGACACTCGCTGGCGGAGGAACGGCCGGCGGCGGAACCGTGTCACCGCCTCCGATGGGCTGCGCGAGTTGCTCGACGTCGGGTGGCGCGCTCTGGGCCGTCCTCGCCCTCGCCCTGCTCGGCCAGCGCCGTCGAAGCTGACGATTCCCGCGCCGGTTGACGATTCGCGGTTGACGGTTCCCAACGGTACGAATCGTCAACCCGGTCGCGCGCAACCGTCCGGTCTTCCCCGTGTCGACGAAGACAATCGGTGCGTGCCTTCGTGCGTGAGCCACCCTGCTGAACCAAGTCAGCTTCCGGGTCCACTCGCCGAGACGACTGCACACACCACCGCGCATCACTCGCTTCGCCGCGGACCAACGGGCCGCGTCAGCGGGGCCCTGCATCGGCTGGAGCTTCGAGGTCGATGGCCAACCGATGGGGCCGGGCGCGCAGAGCTCGAATCCGGCGCTCGACGTCGCGATCGACGGCCTCGATCCACTCGGTCTGCAACGCCGCGAGCTTCTCCAGGTAGCCGGGCACCGAGTCGGGCAACCCACGTGTCTTCTCGTGCCGCATGGTGATGCGGAGCTGGTCCTTCCCGAACAGCAGGTTGAACACGCACGACACGTCGTTCGCCCACGGGTGCCCGGCGGTGGCCTCGCAGAGGGACAAGTCGGCCCGCTCGGGCCCGGGCGCGATTCGCGGCACGGCCGCCTGCATCACCTCGACACCCTGCCCCAGCTGCGCGCCGGTGAAGCGCCCCACCTCGACCGTGCCCGCGCGCACCCGGTAGCGCTGCTTCGGCGGAAGCCCCGTCACCGCGACCGTCAACGAGGCGAGCGAGACGAGGCTCCTCGAATCGAGCACGCGCGCGTCGGCGAGCGGCAACACGAAGGGCAGCGGCGGCGGCACGCCCAGGAGCTCGAACTCGAGGCCCACCCCGCCATCGAGGGCCGCCGAGGCCGGCACCGTCACCCGCGCGGGCGCGACGTCGAAGCCGACCGCCGCCAGCGTCTCCGCTGCCATCACGCCGTGCAGCACCGGCCCCGGGTGAATCCGGTCGGGGATGAGGTTCTCGGTTCGCTTCGCCGCCTTCCACGCGGCGATGGCGCGCGTCACCGCATCGTGCACGGGAACGACGGTGAGGCCCCGCGCCGCGCCCGTCTCCTTCACCCAGGTGACGAAGGTCGACAGCCGCTCCACGCGGCGGCGATTGAAGGGCCCCGGCGGACCGGTCGACGTGTCGAACGGCGTCGGGTCGAGCCACACCACGCGCCGCACCTTCGCGGCCTCGAGGCGGTCGAGCAGCGCCGTCATGTTCCGCTGAAAGTCGGCGCCCGGGCTCCCGTCGGGGAACGACGCGTCGTTCATGCCGAAGTTGACGAAGACGACGGTGGGGCGGTGCGCGAGCACGTCGACGTCGAGGCGCGCGAGCGCGTCTTCAGCGGTGTTTCCACCCACGCCGGCGTTGATGAACGTGAGCGTCCACTCGGGGTGGCGCAGCCGCACGGCGAGCTCCACCAGGCGCGTCCACGTGTGCAGCACGGTGATGCTGTCACCGAGGAAGACGACGCGGTCCTGGTCGCGGAAGAGGGGCTCTGGTGGGGCTGCGGCCAGCGCCGCGCAGACCACGAGCGCCGTCACCGCCACGTCCCCTCGAAGCGCAGCGTCGTGTCGGACTCGACCACGACGTTCACCTCGACCGACTTCGCGCCCGACACCTCGAGCGCCGCGTGCAGGGCGGTGGCCGAGCACCGCGCGAGCAGCGGCGGCACCATGTTCGCCGGCGTGTGGAGGTGCATCGTCGCGCGACCGTCGACCAGCTCGGTCATCACCAGGCGGCTGCCGCGGTGCAGGTGCTCCCACCGGCCCGTCGCGCCCTGCAACACGCGCCGCAGCCCCAGCGCACGGAACAACATGCCGTAGAGAGGGCCGGCGAGCAGCTTGCGGTTCGTCTGCAGCGCGAAGTCGACGAACGCGTCGTCGCTGGTGAAGCAGGCCTCGGCGCCCCCCAGGTAGAGCGCGGTCGCCTGCACCTCTGACACCCACGCCGACGGCGCCGGCCTGAACTTGAGCAGCTTCGCCAGCGGCGCCGGCAGCCGGCCCTCGAGCGCGACCGGGTCGATGCCCTCGAGGAAGGCCAGCACCACCGAGCCCTTCTGGGTCGCTTCCGGGTAGCTGTCGAGCCCGGCTGGCAGCTTCGCGAGCCAGGCCTCCATCCTCGCGAGCGGGCGACCTGCGCCTCCGCTGGCCGGCGTCTTCGGTCGCGGCGTCGGCTTCGTGGCCGCCTCCGTCAGCGGGGTCCAGGCGTCGGGGGCGCGCGCGCCCGCGGGCGCAGCCTGGGCGTCCGTCGCCCGGAGCGCCTCGACGAGCGCGCGCACGTCGGCTCGCGCCGCCTCGGGCGCCATCGCGTCGAGGAGCGTCACCACGTCGCCACAGCTCGCGTGCCGGGCCAGCGGCGCCAGCGCCACCATGCGCTGCCGCACCATCTCGAGCCCGAGCGGCACGTCGGTGCGGGTGAGCGCCTCGACGCTGCCCGCGAGCACCTTCTGCAGGAGCAGCACGTCGTTCTCGGCCCGCAGCCCGCGCGCCCCCTCGAGCAGCTCGTGCAGCACCAGCCCGAGCGCGTACTGGTCCGACGCGGCCGTCGCTGGGGCGCCACCAGCCTGCTCTGGCGAGACGTACGACAGCTTGCCCTTGATGACGCCGGTGGCGGTGCGCCACTCGCTGTCGATGGCCCGCGCGATGCCGAAGTCGATGAGGCGGGTGTGCCCGTCGACGCCCACCAGCAGGTTCGACGGCGTCACGTCGCGGTGAACCAGCCCCAGCGGCTGCCCGGCGTCATCGACGGCCGCGTGGGCGTGGGCGAGGCCTGCGGCGGCGTCGGCGACGATGCGCGCTGCCACCGCCCAGGGAACGACTCGCTTCGTGCGCCGCGCGAGCTCGAGCAACTCGGCCACCGACAGGCCGTCGACGTACTCCATCGACAAGACGTGGCGGCCCTCGAACGAGCCCGACTCGAGCACGCGGACGATGTTGGGGTGCCGGAGCCGCGCGGCGAGCCGAGCCTCGGACAGGAACTGCTCGACCGCCTCGGGTTGGCGCTCGAGCGCCGGCAACAGCGCCTTGAGCACCACCCGGCCGCCGGGGTGGCTCGCGAGGAAGACCTCACCCATGCCTCCCACCGCGAGGCGCTTCTCGACGCGATACCGACCGAAGACGACCGCCCCTTCGTGCATGGCCAGCGCGCAGCATCGCACACCTTGCGGCTCAGCGCGGGCGACCGATGACCGCCTTGCCGTCGACGAAGGACACCGGGGTGAAGAGCACCAGCTTGAGCCGGCCGCGGTGGTACGGGTCGTTCGCCGTGAGCGTCGCGTTCTGCACGAAGAGGTCGGTGATGCGGAAGCGGCGCACCAGCGCGGCGATGGTGTCGAAGTAGAGGCGGTAGTCGACGACGACCACCTGCTCGAAGGTGAGCGTCCGCCCGACCGCGCCTTGTTCGCGCGCGCGTAGGCCCGGCGGCCGTGGCACGTCGACGAGATGTTCAAGAGAGACGATGCGGGCGTAGGC
>JALOQF010000156.1 GCA_025459425.1 Myxococcaceae bacterium
CTTTGGCGTGGCGATGCTGAAGATCGCCATGGAGCTCAAGAAGGCCGACCCGCAGCCGCCCGAGGCCCCGAAGGCCACGAAGCTGATGCCGCGGGAGAAGGTGATCCGCGCGCTGAAGAAGCTGCACCCGATGGACTGAAGAGCGGCGGTCGTCTCTCCCCGGTTCCTGTCGTCACCGTCGTTCCACGCGTGCCAGCGCCACCCCGGCCGTAGCCCGTACACTCGACCGGGCGCGATGGGCTTCGACGTACAGGTCAACCAGGTCACCGCCCGGCAGCCACGTGAAGGGCGTCGAGGCCGTCGAAGACTTCCTCGCGCGCGACGTCGGCGTACGAGCGGCGCACCGTATGGCGCCTGCGGCAACCATGACGGCCAGCCACCGCGGCGACGATGCCAGAAGGGCTTCAGCGGGCCCGCGTGCGTGGCACGATGGGCGGCTGCGATGAACCTGCCGCGGCTCCAGCTCTTCGAGTTCAACGACGCGCCGTTCGCGCCGAAGGTGCTCCAGCGCACCATCGTGTCGGCCCTGTCACGCACCTTGCGATGGGGCCAGATGCTCGACGGGCTGGTCGAGCCCTTCCGCCAGTTCCTCGAGGCGAGCGGCGCGCACGAGGTGCTCGAGGTGGCCGCCGGTGCCGGGGAACCCGCCACGCTGCTCCTCGAGGCGCTCGCGAGCCAGGGCCACGTGCCACCGACGTTCACGCTGACCGACCTGCACCCGCACGTCGAGGCGTGGAGAGCCCTCGTCGAGCGCCACCCCACGAAGCTCGCCTTCGTGCCCGAGCCCGTCGACGCGACGCGCCTACCCGACGACCTCGGCCGGGGCCGTGCGCGCGTCATCATCAACGCGTTCCATCACTTTCCGCCCGCGCTCGCGCAGGAGGTCCTCGTCGGCATGGCGAAGGGCGCGCCGGGTGTGTTCCTCGCCGAGGGGCTCGTGCGCGACCCGCGTTCGTTCCTCGCGATGACGCCCTGGGGCATTCCGGCGCTGTTGGCCGAGCCGCTCCTCGCGCCTGAAGGCCGCCTGTCGAGCGCGGCGCTCACGTGGCTGTCACCGGTCGCGATGCTCGCCTCGCTGTGGGACGGCACCGTCAGCACGTTTCGCTGCTACTCGCGCGACGAACTCTTCGGCTTCGCCGAGGCCGTCGGGCCTGGCTGGCGGTGGGAGTACGGCACCTACCCGGTGGGCTCGTTCGGGCAGGGCAGCTGGTTCTGGGGCGTGCCGCGCAACGAGCCCGCCCGACCAGCCCGCTGATTCCAGTTCGTCCGCTCGAGAGAACGGCACCCATTTACGAGGGCTCAGCGCACCGGCCCGAGCGCGCGCTCGAGCGCCGCGAACTCGTCGACCGACAACGTCTCGGCGCGCCGCTTGCCGTCGATGCCGGCCGTCACCAGCGCGGCGTCAAGGTCGTAGGTGTCAGCCAGCTTGCGGTCGCTCGCCAGAGAGTTCGTGAGCGTCTTGCGGCGCTGCGCGAACCCGGCCTTCACCACCTGCCGAAAGCGCGCCTCGCTCACCACCTCGGCCCTTGGCTTCTCTCGCCGCGACAGCCGCACCACGGCGCTGTTCACCTTCGGCGGCGGGTGGAAGAAGTGCGACGGCACGTCGAGCACGTGCTCCACGTAGAAGCGCAGGCCCAGCAGCACCGAGAGCAGCCCGTAGTCGCGCCCGCCAGGAGCCGCCGACAGCCGCTCCACCACCTCGGCCTGCAGGGTGAAGACCGCGCGGCGGACATGGTCGGTCTGGTCGAGGACCTGGAACAGAATCGGGCTGGTGAGGTGGTACGGCAGGTTGCCCACCACGATGACCTGGTCGGCGTTGGCCACCTTCGCGAAGTCGGTGTCGGCCGCGTTGCCTTCCACCAGCGTGAGGCCTTCGAGCTTCTGCGCCTCGAGCACCTTCACCATGTCGCGGTCGCGCTCGACGGCCACCAGGCGGCAGCCGGTGTCGAGCAGCTTGCGCGTGAGGTGCCCGAGCCCCGGCCCGAGTTCGACCACCACGTCGCTCTCGACCAGCATCGCCTCGTCGACGATGCGGCCCAGCACCACCTCGTCCGAGAGGAAGTTCTGGCCCCAGCTCTCCTTGGCGCGAAGGCCATGCCGCTTGAGGAGCTCCTTCGGGCTGTCAGCCATGCGCCACCGCGCCTCCCAGCCGCCACGTCGGGTCGGCCATCAGGTGCGCGCCCGACGGCACGCCCCGCTTGAACGCCTCGGTGCCCGCGACGGCGATCATCGCGCCGTTGTCGGTGCAGAGCCGCTTCGGTGGCAGGTACACCGCGAGCCCGGCGTCGTGGCCACGCTCCTCGGCGAGGGCCCGCAGGCGCGAGTTCGCCGCCACGCCACCGCACAGCACCAGCGTCTTCGCGCCCACCTTCTTCGCGCCGAGAATCATCTTCTTCGTCAGCGCGTCGGCGACCGCTTCCTGGAACGAGGCGCACAGGTCGGCGAGCCCCTGCCCCTGCGGTACGCCGTGCTGCTGCACCCAGGTGAGCACGGCCGTCTTGAGGCCCGAGAAGCTCCAGTCGAGCACGTCGTCGCCGCGCAGCGCCCGGGGGAACTTGATGGCGGCCCTGTCACCCGACTGCGCGAGGGTGTCGATGGGCAGCCCGCCCGGGTACGGCAGACCGAGAATGCGCGCCACCTTGTCGAAGGCCTCGCCGGCGGCGTCATCGCGCGTGGTGCCGAGCCGCGCATACGCACCGTAGGCCTTCACGTCGTAGAGCGTGGTGTGGCCGCCCGAGACGCAGAGTCCGAGGAAGGGAGGCTCGGGCGCCTCGGCCGCGAGCCGAATCGCCAGCAGGTGGCCCTCGAGGTGGTTGACGCCCACGAGCGGCAGGCCGGTCGCCAGCGAGAGCGCCCGGGCGACCTGCAGGCCCACCAGCAGCGCGCCCTGCAGGCCGGGGCCGCTCGTCACCGCGAGGCCGTCGAGGTCGGACAGCGTCACGTTCGCGCGGGAGAGCGCCTCGTCGATGACGGGCATCACCTGCACGACGTGGTTGCGGCTGGCGAGCTCGGGCACCACGCCGCCCCACCGGCGATGAATGTCCATCTGCGTCGAGACGACGTCGGACAGCGCCACGCGGCCGTCCTGCACCACCGACGCGGCGGTCTCGTCGCACGAGGTCTCGATGCCCAGCACCTTCATGCAGGTGGCTCTACCTGTCGGGGGCGCCGGCCGCTACTGCTCGAGGGACTCCGGGCCGTCCGAGGAGCTGGTTCACCACAACCCCGCTGACGGGCGAACGATGCCGCCAAGGCACTGCACCGCGGCGAGTCCGAGCGCACGCGGCGTGCTCAGGTCACCGAGGGCCGGAGCGTCACTGCGAGAGAAGGTGCGTGGCTGGTCAGTCGAAGGAAGGGCGCCTAACGTCCGCGCACATGTCGGTGCTTCGCATTCGAGCACTCCTTGCGACGTTTCTTCTGAGCGGCTGCCCGACCAGGGCCGAGCTCGTCGCGCGAGACCTGAAGACGCTGTGCGACTTCGCAAACGCTCAGGTTTCCCAGAAGGGGCTGACCAACGAATCGTATGTCGACTTCGTCACGCGCGGCCAGGCGCTCAAGCTCAGCTCCCTCGACGTCGTCGAGGCCTGGGCGGCCTTCTCGAACGCACCCGTCGAGTTCCGCTATGGCTTCATTCAGGAGGCGGCGGAACGGAACGGACTGAAGCGCTGGTCGTGTGACTCGCTGAAGAAACTCTCGCTGGTGCCGGGCGCCTGACCACACCATCTCCCTGTCGGGAATCGGCTCCTGGTGCCACCCGCTGAGCCGTCACGAAGCGCCCGACGACCATCGCGGCGACACAGTCGAGCGAAGCGGTGCTTCGCGCAGAGGGAGCCCGGCCTCGACGCGCTTCGCTCGATGGACGCGACGCGATCGACTTCAGAAGACGTCGGAGACCAATCCCGCCATCAGGCCCAGTTGAACGGGGCTGGCTTGCCAGAAGGTCCCCGCGGAGGGGCGCACGAGGCCACCGAGGAGCTGCACCGAGGCGCGTATGCGCACGAGCGAACCTTCCGGGAACTCGCCACCGACGCGCCCACCGGCACTCAAGAGCGGCTGCCAGGCCGTGTCGACCAGCACGCCTCCACCCGCTGCCACCGCGCACGCAAAGAGGCTGCATCGTTCGAAACAGACCGGCAGCAGGCTCGCGACACCGACACCGCGCGCCTGGCCCGCGATGGTTCCCGGTGGCAGCGCGATCGGCCGGATGGGGCCCAGCTTCGCGAGCTCGTCATACGTCACCGCGACCGAGCCCGGCATCATCGGCTGCACCTCGAGCCCGATGGAGAACGCTCCACGGCGATAGCGGCTGCCGAGGTTGAGCGTGAAGGTGTCTCCGGGCGCCCAGCCGAAGCCGAACCCCGCGACGACGTGCAGCGAGAGCGCGCTCGGCCGCGTGGGCGCGAGGCGCTCCGAGAGGTGGGGCTCGGCGGCGAGCACGAGCGCGAGGAGCGTGACCACGTCTTCGACGGTAGGGCCTCGTCGCCGACGAGGTCAAACCCGCCGGGGGCCGACATCGGCTACGCTGCGCTGGATGGATCCGACCAACCCGAAGGACTGCGACGCGCTCGACCTGCGGCCGGTGTGGCGCGCGCAGTACCCCAGCTCGGGCCCCGCCTGGGACCGGGCCATCGAGATGGGCATCGACCCCGTCCAGCTCCTCGCCAACCTCGAGCTCACTCCGACGGAGCGACTGCTGCAGCTCGACGAGATGACGCGCCTTTATGAACGACTCCACGCAACGGCCGCCGCAGCGCACGCGGCTGGTTGCCGAACTCGAGGCTAGCCAGAAGGTTCATCGATGGGGCTTTCGAGACCCAACCGCCCCACTCCGGTCGAGCGCACCCTCCGCTACCTCCTGCGAGACCTTTGCGTCGAGTGGGGCTACTGCTTGCCACCCGCTGAGACCGAACGAATCGCCACGTCCACGAGCATCACGGCGAAGCAGTTCGCGGAAGCAGTGCTGCGCGCCGAGTGAGACGACTCGAGCGCCCCGAGTGATGCGCTCGTCGAGAAGATCGCCGCTCGCTTCATCGCGGCCGTCGGCTCGTCCGAACTGCCCAGCCGGCCGGCCGACGAGGAGGCCTGACCTCAGGGAATCGACTTGAGCGCCATGCGCACGTCGGCCGCCTGCGGGCTGTTGGGGCTCAGCTCGAGGAACTTGAGGTACGGCGCCTTCGCTTCGGCGTCGCGGCCGAGGTTCTGGAAGGTGACGCCGAGCGCCAGCCACGCGCGCGCGTTGGCCGGGTCGAGCTTCGTCGCTTCCTTGAGGTGCGGAATCGCCTCGCGGAACTGCGCGTTGCCCGAGTTCTCGTTGAACGCGAGCGAGATGCCGAGGCCCGAACGCGCGGTGGCGTCGGTCGGCCGCTCCTTCACGGCCTGACGGAAGGCCTTCACCGCCGAGCCCCACTTCTCGGCCACGATGGCCGCCTGGCCGTCGGCGATGAGCTTGTCGAACTGCGCGTCGGTCATCGTCGACACGACCGCCGGAGCGCCTGCGTCCACCGCGGCCACCAGCGTCGGAACGCCCGCGTCCTTCACCACGGGCGCCGCGCCACCGTCCTTCGTCGTCGTCGCGCCCGCGTCGACCGGCCCGGCGTCTCGCACCGACGCCCCTGCATCGACCACCGCGGCGCTCCCGGCGTCTCGCACCGCGCCCGCGTCGGCGACGACGAGGCCCGCGTCGCGCGCGCCCGCATCGAGCCCGGGAGCTCCGGCGTCCACGGGCGCCTGGCCCGCATCCTTCGCGACCGCCACGGCATCGCCAGCATCCACCAGCACCGGAGCGTCGACCACCGGCGTGGTGTCGACCACCGTCTCACCAGCGTCCTCGTCGGCGACCGACGCGTCTTCCACCAACGCCACCGTGTCGTCGGGCTTCACCACCGGCGTCACCACCGCGGCGCCGGCGTCGACGGACGCCGTGTCACCGTCGCCGCTGTTCATCACCACCACGGTGCCGACGATGCCGAGCAGGAAGCCCAGCACGACGACGATGGGCAGCGCGCGCGACTTCTGGGGAACGACGGTCTCGCCCGTGAAGGGCTCCGAGTTCGCGCCGACGGTGTCTTCGAAGAAGGCCTCTTCGAGCTGCTCGGGCGGCGGCGCTTTCGCGGCGGGCCCCACGGTGGGAACCACGATGGGCGCGGGCGGCGAGTCTTTCGGGAGCGGCGCGGGCGCTGGCAACGGCACCGGCGCGGCTGCTCTCGCCGCGGCAGGCGGCTGCGTCGGTGGAGTCACCGGCGGCGAAGGCAGGGCTGGGCGAACGGGCTCGGGCTCGAACAGCGGCTCCACCGGCACCGTGTCGTCGGTGGGCCTGGCGCCAGGCAACGGCACCGCCGCCGTCGAGGGCGCGGCGACCGGCGCGGGCTGTGGCTGGGGCGGCGGCGTGGGCTGTGACGCGAACGTGGCCTGCTGCGTGCCGCTGCCCTTCTGCATCGGCGGCAGCGTGAAGCGCTCCTTCGCAGCGCCGCCGAAGACGGGCTCCTTCTGCTCGAAGGCCGGCGCTGGCGTGGGCGCGGTGATGCCCGAGGGTGACGACGTGACGGGCCTGCTCCACCCGCTCATCGGCGCCCACGTCGACGAGGCCTCGAGGCCCGTGTCGACCGTCGCCCACGCGTCGAGGAGCGAGGTGCGCGCCTTCTCGAGCTCGGTTGGCGCCTTCTCGACGAGGAACTGCGACGGAGCCGCCGCTGGCTCGGGCGAAGGCTCGGTGACCGGCGGCGTTCCCGGCGCGACGCCCGGCACGCGCGGCCGCGCTTCGAAGTGCACCACCGGCACCTGCGGCTTCGTGGCGGCCTGGCCCGGGTTGACGGGCGCGATGGGCGGCGGCGTCGGGCTCGAGGCCGTCGCCGGAACGCTGGGCGGCGCCGGCACCGGGTCGAGCTCGAGCGGCAGCTCCACCGCTTCCTCTTCGACGCCCAGCGGCGGCAGGTCGGGCTCGGCCATCGCCACCTGGTCAGCCACCGCGGTGTCGGCGACGACGGGCGCCTGGGCGGGCGGCATCGGCGCGGTGGGCGTGACGGCGGGCTGCTTCGGCGTCGGCTCGGCGCCCACGGGGTTGGGGCCGGTGTTGAGCCACTCCTCGATGCCGGGCTTGCGCGGGCGATCGCCGACCGTCGACGGCGTGCCCACTTCCTTGATGAGCCCCTCGAAGAAGAGCTTCGAGATGATGCCGAGCGCAGCCAGGTCTTCGAAGTCCGAGTCTTCGACGACGCGCTGGAGCGTTCGCCGGCCGTCGAACAGCCGCAACAGCCCGTTCACCTCGTCGGGAATCTCGGCGAGCCGGTCGGCGAGCTGCCCGTAGTCGAGCTCGAACACCGTCTCGAGCGGCGGCAGCTGCTCGAGCATGCGGCCCCACTCGTCGAGGCGGCGCATGCCTTCCATCAACAGGCCCTGCGTCGACACCTCGATGCGGTCGCCGCGGTCCACCGGCGCGAAGGACACCTCGAACTGCCCCTCGAAGGTGTTCAGCATGCGGTAGAAGGCGTTCTCACCGCGCAGGCGGCCGAGCTCGGCGTCGATGACGCGGCCTTCCTTGAAGAAGATGGTGCCCTGGCGGTCGCCGAGAATCTGAATGGTGCCCGTCTTGCGGCCGATCTCGAACGTCTGCACGAGGTCGACCACGCCCATGTCCGAGAGGTTTCCGGCGAAGCCGGCGCGCTGCTCCTTCTTCTCGATGCGCTCCTTCTCGACCTTGGTGAGGATCATCCTCACGCGGGTGACGACCTCTTTGATGTAGATGGGCTTGGTGAGGTAGTCCTCGGCGCCGGTCTCGAGGCCCTTCACCTTCGACTCGACGGCCTTCTGGCTCGTGAGGAAGACGAAGGGAATGTGCCGGAAGCGCTCGTCGCTCTTGAGCACCTTGCAGAGCTCGAACCCGTCCATCTCGGGCATGCGCGTCTCGGCGAGCACGAGGTCGGGCAATGAGATCTGCACCTTCTCGAGCGCGTCCTTGCCGTGAATGGCGGTGGTGACCTGGAAGCCGGCCTTCTTGAGGCTGACCTCCATCACGCGAAGGCTCTTCGCGTCGCCGTCCACCAACAGCAGGTGCTGCTTCGCCACGGTTTGGGTCCCTTTCGGCCGCCGATGAGAAAAAGTCGCGGGATGTTTGGCCTTGCGGAAGGGAGTGTCAACGTTTCCAATGCGCGACCCGATGACTGCGGATCAGCGCCGGTTCGAGCGGAAGAGCCTCTCGGTGCAGTTCCATGCCCGAGACGCGCAGGGCGTGGGGCAGCTCGTCTTCGAGAGCGCCGACCTCTCGGCCGGAGGCACCTTCTTGAAGAGCGACCTCCTCTTCGAGATGGGCGAGGTGCTGTCGCTCGAGTTCCCGGTGCTGGAAGGGCGCGTGATTCGGGCGCAGGCGCGGGTGGCGTGGGTGCGCCGCTTCCCGCAGCCGCGCGAGGCCGCCGGCATGGGCGTCGAGTTCACCTCGATGCCCGAGGCCGACCGCGAGGCCCTCGAGCAGTACCTGCGGCGCTGAACCCGAGCGTGACCAACGGGTGACCCCGGCCGCGCCGGGAGCGGCTACGGTCGCTGACACGAGTCTTCGGTGAATTGGCACCGGCTGCCTCGCTTCACCCCGAGGCCCTCCCCGTGTCCAGTCGCTCGCTCCCGCATGGCCCGCTGTATTCCGCGCTCAAGACCGCCGTCGACGCCCATCGCGCCGCGCACCCGTCTCTCCCCGGCGCGGTGCCGCGCAAGGCGCTCGTCATCGTCGCGTGGTTCGTCGCCTCGTGGGTGGCGCTCGTCTTCCTCTCGCAGACGTGGTGGCAGGCCGGGCTCGCCGCGGTGTCGCTGGGGCTGTCGATGGCGGGCATCGGCTTCAACGTGCAGCACGACGGCGGGCACCGGGCCGCGTCGACGTCGCAGCCGGTGAACGCGCTGATGGCGCTCGGGCTCGACCTGCTCGGCGGCAGCTCGTACGTGTGGCACTGGAAACACAACGTGCACCACCACACGAACCCGAACCTGGTGGGGCACGACGCCGACATCGACATCGAGCCGTTGGTGCGGCTGTCGCCGACGCAGGCGTGGAGGCCCTGGCACCGCGCGCAGCACCTCTACGCGTGGGCGCTGTACGCGCTGCTGGCGGTGAAGTGGCACTTCGTCGACGACTTCGTGAACGTGGCGACGGGGCGCATCTCGGGCTGCCCGTTTCCGCGCCCGCGCGGGAAGGACCTGGCGGGCTTCGTCATCGGCAAGCTGGGCTTCGCGACGTGGGCGTTCGGCGTGCCGCTGCTGTTCCACCCGCCGCTGACCGTGCTGGCCGGCTACCTGGTGGCGTCGGTGGTGCTGAGCCTGACGCTGGCCATCACCTTCCAGGCGGCGCACTGCGTGGCCGAGGCCGAGTTCCCCGACCCGAACGCGCCGTCGGTCGAGTGGGCCGAGCACCAGCTGCGCACCTCGGTCGACTTCGGGGGCTCCTCGGCCTTCGTGCGCTGGTTCGTCGGGGGCCTCGACCACCAGACGGTGCACCACCTCTTCCCGCGCGTGCCGCACGTCGAGCTGGCCGGGCTGGCGAAGGTGGTGCGCGAGGTGTGCCGGGCGCAGGGCGTGGCCTACCGCGAGCTGCCGGGCTTCTTCGCCGCCGTGGCCTCGCACGGGCGCCACCTCGCCGCGCTGGGGCGTGAGCCGGTGCGCGCGCCGCTGTCGACGGCCCCGGCGCCAGCCTGACAGACTGACGCGGCCCATGGCCGAAGACTCCGTCGCCACCGCCGTCGAGCAGGACACCCACGTGAGCGGGAAGCACCGGCTGGTGAACAACCGCTACGTGCTCGAGAAGCAGCTCGGCGCGGGCGGCATGGGCACGGTGTTCAAGGCGCTCCAGGTGGGCGTGGGCAACACGGTGGCCATCAAGTTCCTGAACCAGGCGCTGTCGAGCGACCCGGGGCTGGTGAAGCGCTTCGAGCAGGAAGCGAAGGCGTCACTCGCGGTGATGCACCCGGGCGCGGCGCAGCTGCTCGACACGGGGCGCGACGAGAAGACGGGCGAGCTCTACATCGTCTTCGAGTACGTCGAAGGTGAAGACCTGCGGGCGCGGCTCGCCAACGAAGGCGCACTGCCGTTCGACGAGGCGCGCGACATCGCGATGCGGGTGGGCGAGGTGCTGGCGGTGGCGCACGCGAAGGGCATCGTGCACCGCGACATCAAGCCCGAGAACATCAGGCTGCGGCGCGACCTCGGCGGCACGCACGTGAAGGTGCTCGACTTCGGCATCGCGCGCTTCCGCAAGGAGACGGACGCGCGGCTGACGGCCGAGGGCTCCATCGCCGGCACGCCGGGCTACATGGCGCCGGAGCAGGTGCGCGCCGAGGCCGTCGACGCCCGCACCGACCTCTACGCGCTGGGGCTCGTCACCTTCGAGATGATGGCGGGGCGGCCGGCGTACACGTCGACGGCGGCGGCGACGCTGCTGGTCGACCAGCTGACGCGTCCCCTGCCGACGCTCCAGGAAGTCTCACCCGGCCGCGCGTTCCCCGAGGCCGATGTGGGGCTGCAGAAGGCGTGCGCGAAGGACCCGGCGCAGCGGTTCGCCTCGGCGAAGGACTTCGTGCTGGCGCTGAAAGGCCTGCCGACGCCGCCGTGGAGTTCCCGTGCACGCGCAGCGGTCGCGGCGGTGAACCGGGCGACGCCGCTGGCGCTGACGCCGATGCCGGCCCCGACGCTGGCGCCCACAGCGCCGTCGAAGTGGCCTGCGCTGGTGGGGCTGCTGGGCCTGTTGGGGCTCCTCGGTGGAGGGCTGGGCTTCGGCGCGTGGAAGCTCTCGCAGTCGACGACCGTGAAGGCGCTCACGCCGGTGGTGGCAGCGTGCCCCGGGAGCGACCTCTACAAGGACGAGCTGCGTCGCCTCTCGACGGCCGAGCTGGAGCAGAAGGTGCGCGCGATGCGCCTCATGCCGCCGAGCATGATGGCTCGGCAGCTCGAATCGATGCAGGGCACGGTGTCGAACGCCCCGCGCGACAACCGCGAGTGCATGTACCGGCTGATGTTGATGAGCACGTTGTCGTCGGAAGAGACGGCGCTGCGCACGACGCCGGAGCTGTGGGGCCACACCCGCGAGGTGAACGAGCTCGAGCTGCTGTTGCTCGAAATGCCGCTCAAGGAGCGGTGGACGGTGGCGCAGCGCAAGGACGTGATTCGGCAGATCGACGAGCTCTACGTGGCCAACCTGAAGAAGGACGGCCCGGAGGACGAGACGCACTGGCGGCGGCAGTACCTGGGGCTCGAGCTGACGTGCGAGGCGACGGACGAGGTGTTGACGCAGCTGGGGGCGCGCCGGCCGTCGAGCTGTCTGAACCTCACGCCGCGGAACTGAATGACGCCCAGTCAGCCGCGCTCGAGCGCCTGCTCGGTGAACGCATCGTCTCCGAGCGTCGAGTCCTCGAGCTTCAGCACCGTCATCTGCGTCTTCGACCCGGCCTGCAGGTTCTCCATCACCGCCTCGGCGGCGATGACGCGCTCCTTGAAGGCCTTCAGCTTGAGCGTGCGGTAGCGCTTGAACGGCTTGCCCGCCTTGTCGGCGTACTCGACGCGCATGGGCACGTACGTCTGCTTGTCCACGAAGAGCTTCACCTCGCCGTAGCCCGACGCCTCGTCGCCCTGCCCCACCAGCACGAAGCAGTCGCGCCCCTCGGCCTTCTCGTCGGCCAGTCGCTTCACGTCCGAGTCGCGCGCGCCGTTCGACGCGATGTCCGCGTAGGCGAAGTCGGTGTCCATGAAGGCCTTCGAGCGGTCGCTCTTCGCCACCTTCCGCACGCGCTTGAGCTTCGGCAGGTAGAGCGACACGTCGTCACCTTCTCCCGCGGCGCCCTCGACCGTCAGCACCGCCACGCCCGCCACGCCGGCCGGCGCCGAGAAGCGGGCCAGCGCATGCGAGCGCCCCGCGATGGTGCGACTCGCGCTGGTGAGCTGCTGCTCCTTCACCTTGCCGTCGGCGGCCGTGGTGACGAGCTTCAACTCGGCCGACAACCCCACCAGGTTGAGCGCCCCCTTCTCGCGCGACTTCTTCGAGATGTCGGCCGCGGACTCGTCAGCGAGGGCGGCCGACGCGAACGAGACGACACCGGCAACGAGGAACGAACGGAGCATGGTGGGCGACTCCTACCAGAGGGCAGGCCCCGTGACGCGCTTGCCCGGGCCGACATTCAGCGACGCGCTGCCAGCGCGCGGTCCACCTGCGCCAACACCTCGGGGTACGCCCCACGCTCGAAGGCCGCCAGCACCTCGCCGTACGCCCCCGTCTGGAGCCGGGCCAGCGCGCGGTGCTTCTCGGCGTGGTACCTCGCCTCGAGGCGCGCCGGCTCGAAGGCGTCGAGGCCTCCCCGCCACAGGGCGCCCTTGACCACCAGGTTCCGCGCCAGGTGACTCACGTACTGGAGCCACGCCGGCTTCGGCCGCCGCGCGTGGTTCACCACGGCCCACAAGAGCCCGTAGCGGAACACCTTCTCGGGGCGCACCGAGCCCGGCTCGAAGTAGTCGTGCTCAATGGCGATGGGCAGCCGCTGCGCGCCCACGATGCGCGGAGACTCGTGCACCAGCATGCGCGGCTCGTAGCGGGCCACCTCGAGGCGGAAGAGGCGCGTCCGGTACCCGGTGCGAAAGCGGAAGCGCCTCGTCGGCGTCGTCACCCAGTCGTTGAGCTGCAACCGAAAGCCGTCACCTGCGAGGCCCGCCATGGCCACCTGACGCAGCGCCGACGACGCCTGTGGCTCGAGGTACTCGTCCGAGTCGATGAAGACCGCCCAGGTGTGGCCCTGCCGTCGCAGTTCGTCGACCGCCACGCGCCTCGCGGAGCCGAACCCCTCCCACCGCCGCGTGATGACCTGCCCGCCAGCCTCGGCCGCGCGCCGGGGCGTGTCGTCGGTCGAGCCGGTGTCGACCACCAGCACGTCGTCGACGGCCGCGCGGAGCGACGCCACCGCCCGGCCCACCTGCGGGCTGTTCCGCGCGAGGATGAAGCCCGCCACGCCGTTCACCGAGAGGGTTCCTACTCTCCGAAGTACTCGGGGAGCGTCTCTTTCAGCCGCCGCTCCGCCGCTTCGAGGTGCTTGTTCTGGGGCTCGAGCGCCCGCGCCGCCCGCAGCTTGAGGAGCGCGCGCCGCGGGTGCCCCTGCGCCAGCTCGCACCGCGCCTCGGCCTCGAGCGCTTCGACGTCGTCTGGCGCGTACACCACCGCGTCCTGCGCCGCGAGGCAGGCGCGCTCGACTTCGCCCGCCGACAACCACGCCTTCGACAGCAGCACGCGCGCGGGCCCGTTCGACGGGTCGACCTTCACCGCCGTCGAGAGCGCCTCGGCCGCCGGCGCCGCGTCGCCCTGCTCGAGCAGCGCCAGCCCCAGCCGCGTCAGCACGGGCCCCGAGTTGGGAAAGAGCAGCGCCTCGGCGCGCGCGAGCCGCAGGCCCTGGCCCTCTTCGAAGCGCACGCCCGCCAGCATCTGCTCCACCACGTGCGCGTAGCGGGGAAAGTCGGCCGACCACTGGAAGACGAGCTGGTAGACGACGCGGCCCCGCGGCACGAAGTAGGCCCACAGCCGCGTCGCGCCCGACGTCTCGTCCACCACCGCGCGCACCCGCACGCCGTGCCGCTCGCCCACGCGCGTCGGCTCCGGCGCCTCGGAGCGCACCCGCGTCACGTCGGGGCCCAGCGCGCGCGTCGACAACCGCTCCTCGACGAAGCGCTGCGCCGCCGCCGCCGCGTCTGCGCCCTCGGGCATCTGCACCGCCTCGGCCGCGAAGCTCGCCCGCCCCAGCCCCGGCAGGCCGTTGTACCAGGCCACCCGCCCGAGCGGCGTCGCGCCCCGGCCCCACGTCGACGGCACCGGAATCGAGAAGCCGTAGGCGTCGTCGCGCTCGAGCCGCATCGGCGGCAGCACGTCGCCGAACAGCACCTGCCCGAAGAGGAGCACCACCACCAGCCCCACCGACGGCAGCGCGCGGAGCGCCGGCTCCCACCACCAGCGCTGCCCCTCGGTGAGCAGCCTCGGCCGCAGGAAGGTGCCCGTCACCAGCCCCGCCACCAGCCCGCCGCCGTGCGCCCAGTTGTCCACGCCCTGCGAGGTGATGCCGATGAGCAGCAGGCCCAGCGCCGTCGGAATCGCCGCGTCGCCCATCACGCTGCGGTGAAACGCCGACAGCTGGCTGCGGTACTTGAGGCCGAAGGCCACCACGCCACCCAGACAGCCGAACACCATGCCCGACGCGCCGATGGTGATGGCCTCGTTGAGCAACAGCGAGGTGCCCATCGTCGCCAGCCCCGCGAAGACGAGGAGCCAGAGGTAGTCGAGCGTGCGGTAGGTGTTTTCCATCATGCCGCCCACGTTGAAGAGGACGAACATGTTGAGGCCCAGGTGCAGGCCGTCGCGGTGCAAGAGGTTGGCGGTGAAGAGGCGCCACACCTCGGCGAGGTCGAACACGAGCGGCCCCACCTTGCCGCCGTAGCGCACCATGTCGTCGAGCTGCATCACCCCGCCCTGCGCCGTCGCCAGGAAGGCCGCGAGGTTCACCAGGATGACGGCCGAGGTGAAGAAGGGAAACCGCGCCAGCGAGAAGGCCCGCGCGAAGTAGGCCCGCCGCCCGTTCTGCAGCCGCTGCCACAGCTCGAGCTCGCACGCCGGCACGAAGCGGTCGCCCGTCACCGCCGGCAGGCACACCAGGCTCTGCGGCGACACCTCGCCCCGGCTGATCCGCGCCTCGAACTCGGACAGGTCGAGGGCCTCGTCGCCGACCTCCGTGCGCAGGGTGACCGGGGCTGCCATAGCTGCGGGTGAAATCGTACCACCAACGACACCCCGCTCCGTTCACTCGCGTTGAACGACGAAGAGGGTTGATGCACGCAGTTCTACAGTGGTGCTAGAACCTCTTGCGCGTGCTGAAGCTGATCATCGAAGACGACGAGGGCCGGAAGACCGTCGTTCCTTTCGTACGGGACGAGATCACCATCGGTCGGCAGGAGGGCAACACCATCCGCCTGACCGAGCGGAACGTGTCTCGCCGGCACGCGAGGCTGCTGCGGCAGCAGACGAACGTCCTCATCGAGGACCTCGGCAGCTACAACGGCATTCGGGTGAACGGTGACCGCATCACCGGCCAGGTCCAGGTGCAGGACGGCGACCTGATTCAGATTGGCGACTACGACCTCGCCATTCAGCGCGAAGAAGAAGCCCGCGCCGCCGCCGCCACGGTGCCCCTCGACACCTCGACGCGCTCGTCGGGCCCGGCCCCCACGCAGAAGCTGCCCGACCCGAGCGCGACGTTGCCGGCGCTCCCGGCGGTGTCGGTGCCCGAGGCGCAGGACGACGACGTGCAAGAGGCGCCCTCGGAAGAGGTGCCGCGGCACCAGTCGACCGCCGTCATTCGCATCGACCAGGTGCAGTCGTCGCGGCCGCAGCGCTCGTCGGTGGCCATCGACCCGAACGAGGCGCCACGGCTGGTGGTGCTCAACACCGACTTCGCGGGCCGTGAGTTCGCCTGCACCAAGACCGAGCTGCGCATCGGCCGCACCGACGACAACGACATCGCCATCGACCACCGCTCGTTGTCCCGCACGCACTGCAAGGTGGTGCGCGAGGACTCGGGCGAGTGGAAGGTCATCGACATGCAGTCCGCCAACGGGCTCATGGTGAACGGCGAGCCCTACGCGCAGGTGACGCTGCGCCTGGGTGACGTGCTCGAGCTCGGGCACGTGAAGCTCAAGTTCGTCGGCGCCGGAGACTCGGTCACCATCAACGGCGCCTCGAGCAACGTCACCAGTGAGACCGAGGCCGGCGGAGGCTCGTCGAAGGGCCCCCTCATCGCGGTGGTGGTCGCGCTGCTCGTCATCGTGGCCGGTGGTGGCGGC
>JALOQF010000500.1 GCA_025459425.1 Myxococcaceae bacterium
CATGTCGTCGGAGACGACCGGGTCCATCGGGGTGATGCCGTGGTGCCGCGCTTCGTCGAGCGCATGTCATCGGAGACGACCGGGTCCATCGGGGTGATGTCGTGGTGCCGCGCTTCGTCGAGCGCATGTCATCGGAGTCGACCGAACTCCACGGCTCGAGCCCCACGCCACCGTGGAGCACCGCTTCGAGCGAGCTCAGCCCTCGCAGACCTTCAAGGCATCGCCGACATCGGCCTGGCCCGCGAGCACCTTGCACGCGCCCTTGCGGAACGACTTGCTGTCGTTCTTCTTCAGCTTCTCGGCGACCGGCTTCTTCAGCTGCGCCGGGCAGCGCTTCGTCACCAGCGTCGTCATCTCGTCCAGCCAGCTCTCGTAGTCGATGACGTCGATCACCACGTCGACGAGCTTCGCGTCGGCGCACACCGCGTCGCCGTCACGCTGGAACGCCAGTTCGTAGAGGGGCCACGCGCTCGACGCGACCAGCCGACCGAGAACGACGTCTTTCGCCAACCGCTGCGCGAGCCCTTTCGTGACGGCATCGGCCTCGGCGAACTTCTTCACCTTCGGTACCCACTGCTCGTCGCCGGTCGAGTGCCGGTAGTTGCCGTACGTCCACCCAAAGGCCTTCGCGCCCACGTCGGCGCGCTTCTGAAGGTAGGTCGGCGACTTCTTGAGTGAGGGGAACGCCGCGAACTGATCGTCGATCACCATCAGCGCGGACTCGCCCGAGCGGCCATCGGTGATCTCGAGCTTCTCGAGCGCGGCGACGTTCGCCTTCTCGGCGAGGGTTTCCCACTCGGCGTCGCGCTGCGCCGGGGCCACGTCCTTCAGGCGCCCCAGCATCTCGGCGTAGTTCTGCTGCTGATCGAGCGCCCTCAGGTCGGCCATCGCTGGCGATGACGAAGCAGAGGGGGTGGTGGCACAACCGACGAGGACGAGGGCTGGCAGCAAGGCTCGGAGCATGGTGCCCGGAGGATGCAGCCACCGTCGACACCGTGCAGCCGAAATCGATCGTGTCGAGCAGCGCCACCGAGCCTTCTCGGAGAAGGCTCCTCGGGCGCCTGTAGCGCAGACGTCAGCTCGCTTCTCTCGCACGCCCAGACGACCTGCCGCACTTCGCCCCGATGGACGGAGGGCACGACGCCACGCCCTCGACGACGTCGGCGGTGCTCGTCGCACGTCTGGAGCGTGTCGGCCACTGCACGCGTCGCTCGATGAAGCGGTCTGCGGCGACGTGCGGCGCGCATCGATTCCTCGGCCCGCGAGGGTGTCGGCCGTCAGGCGCTGGCGAGCGTCCGCAGGGGCGCGAGGGCGTCCTTCGGAGCCTGCTGCGACCGAGTCCTCCGCCCCTCGTCGATTCGCCCGGCCGGGACGAGGTGCCCCGCGTGAGGCCGTGCCCTTCAGCCCTTGACGGCCCCAGCCGTCAGGCCTCCGACGAGGTACCGCTGGAGCGCGAAGAACAACGCCATCACGGGCGCCGACACGAGGAGCGCGCCTGCCGCGAAGTGGCCCCACTCGGTCTTCCACTCGCCGACGTACTGCTGGAGCGCGACGGGCAGGGTGAAGCGCGCCGCGTCGTTGATCAACGTCGCCGCGAGGATGAACTCGTTCCACGCCGTCATGAAGCTGAACAGGGCCGTCACCGCCAACGCCGGCCGCGCGAGGGGGAGCACCACCTTGACGAACACCTGCCAGGGCGACGCGCCGTCCATCACCGCCGCCTCCTCGAGCTCGCGGGGAATGGTGTCGAAGTACCCCTTGAGCATCCACACGCAGAAGGGCAGCGACGACGTCGAGTACACGAGAATGAGCCCGCCCCACGAATCGAGCAGACCCAACTTCTGGAGCAGCGAGAACAGCGGCACCAGCATCAGCGTCGCGGGGAACATCTGGGTGATGAGGAGCGTCTGCATGCCCGCGTCCTTGCCGGGGAAGCGGAAGCGAGAGAGCGCGTACGCGGCCGTCACGGCGAGCGACAGGCCTACCAGCGTCGTCGACCCCGACACCACCACCGAGGCGAGCAGTTGCCGGCCGAACAGCCAGCGGCCCTGCGAGTCGGTCGCGCCGACGACGTCGCGGAAGTGATCGAAGGTCACCGCGTCGGGGAATGGGCTCGCCGAGAGCGAGAGGGCCTGCGTCGGCGCCAGTGCCAGCTTCACGACCCACAGCACCGGGTACAGCGCCGCCACGCACGCGAGCACCAGGCCCATGTGCACCAGCGCCGTCGCCACGCCCGAGCGCTTCATGCCGCCTCCGGGCCGGTCAGCCGCTTCGTCAGCCGCGTCCACCCGAGCAACACGAAGAAGATCAGCACCGAGTACGCCGCCGCGAACCCGTACTGCTCGTTGCGCTGAAAGGCCCAGCGGTAGGCCTCGCTCACGAGAATGTCGGTCGAGCCGCCCGGTTCGCCGCCCGACACCAGGTAGATGATGTTGAACATGTTGAAGGTCCACACGCTGCCGAGGATCACCGACGGCAAAAGCGCAGGCTTCAGCAGGGGCAGGGTGATGCGTCGGAACTGCGTCCACTTCGAGGCGCCGTCGACCTCGGCGGCTTCGTACAGATCCTGCGGGATCGACTGCAGCGCCCCGAGCGACACCACCATCATGAAGGGAAAGCCGAGCCAGGTGTTGGTGATGACGTTCGCGGCGAACGAGGTCGAGAACTGGGTGAACCAGCTGACCGGCTCGACACCCAGCGCCGACAGCAGGCCGTTGATGGCGCCGAACTGCCGGTGGAACATGCCCTTCCACATGAGCGCGGTGATGTAGTTCGGCACCGCCCACGGGACGATCAGCAGCACCCGGTACACCGCGCGGAGCTTCAGCAGCGGGTCCTTCAGCAGAATCGCGAGGGCCAGCCCGATGCTGACGTGCAACGCCACGTTCACGAGCGTCCACGCGATCGTCACCGCGAGGGTGAACCAGAACGAGAGCGGCTCGGTCAGGCGGTAGCCCTTCGACGTCAGGATGTCGACGAAGTTGGCGATGCCCACGAAGGTGTAGTCGCCGGCGTCGTGGTGGAAGAACGCGAGCGAGATGCCGACGGCGAAGGGAATGACGATGAGCACCGCGATGCCGATGGCCGCAGGCGCGACGTAGGCGAGCCCGCGTGCAGCCTCGGGGTACCGCTTCGCGAACGACACGCCCCGCAGGCCCCGCACCTGCCAGCCGACGAGCCCCACCCCTGCCAGCCCGAGGAGCACGAGCCACGGCGCGGCGTTCGTCGGCTCCGGCCGCTCGCGGTTGAGGGCGCGGTAGCGACGCTCGGCCAACTGGCCCGCGGCCGCCGGAGAGACCTCTCCCTGGAGCACCCCGCGCAGCGCGAGCTTCATCGGCTCCCACACCTTCGCCATCTCGAGCGTGTTCGGCGTCGGCACCGCGCGCGCGGCCACGTCCTTGAAGGCGGCGATCGTCGGGTCTGCCTGCACCTCGGGCCGCTCGTAGGCGGCGATCTCGGCGGGGATCTGCCGGCCCGGTTTCACCCGCAGCAGCGTCGCCTGCCCGAGCGAGAGAAACTTCGCGAGCGCGTGCGCGGCGTCTGGCTGTGTCGTTCGCGCCGAGACCAGCGCCGCCTCGACGCCGAGGAAGGGTTGCAGCGGCAGGCCCGTCTCGCTCACCGTCGGCAGCGGCACGATGCGATACGGAACGTTCTCGATCTCGCCGGTGAACCAGGGCCCCGAGATCACCATCGCCGCGCGGCCGTCGTTGAAGAGCGACTTCACCAGCGCGCCCGACACCTCTTGCGGCATGAAGCCCCGGTCCTGCAGCGACTTCACGAAGGCGAGCGACTTCGCCATGCCCGGCGTGTCGAACGAGGCCCGCCCCGTCTCGTCGAACAGCCTGGCGCCGAAGCCGAAGACGAAGGGGGCGTGCAGGTAGAAGTCTCCGGCGGCGTAGGCGAGCCCGAAGCGGGCGGCCTTGCCGTCGCTCACCTTCGCCATCGTCTCGAGCCACGCGTCGGTCGTCGTGGGCGCGTCTGGCACCAGCGCGGTGTTGACGAAGAGCGCCAGCGTCTTGAGCGAGAGCGGGTACCCATACAGCTCGCCGTCGACCTCGAGCGCGTCGACGGTGCTCTGGAAGTAGCGCGCGCGCTCCAGCCGCGTCGTGGTGGGCGCCACCACCTTGAGCCGATGGAACTGCCGCAGCCGCTCGTGCGCGAAGATGAAGACGTCGGGGCCCGCGTCGTGCGGAATCGCGCTGGTGAGCTTCGACGAGAAGGCGTCGTAGGGCACCGAGAGCAGCTCGACCTGAATGCCGGTCTCGGCGGTGAAGGCCTTCACCGCGGCCTCGATCGCCTGCTCCTCTCCGCCACGGTACGCATGCCAGAGCTTGAGCGGCTCGGCGCCGCTGGCCGTCACCGACGCGACGAGGAGCCCGCCCAGCACCGCCCGCAGCATCAGCGTCGTGGCGCCCGGTGCCGCCGCGCCCCCCCGCCGCTTCACCCGAACGTTCTGACCGACCTCGACGGCCATCGACCCATCGAAGCGCGCCGCCAGCGGGCCCGCCGCCGTCTTGAGGAAGGCATAGCCATCGAAGCCCAGGCGCTCGACCGCCTCGACCTCTCCCGAGAACGGACCGTCGGCCGCGACGGTGAGCTCCTGGGGGCGTAGCCCCACCTTCACCTCGCCAGCGGCGTCACCCACGGCGTCGAGGCGAAAGCCGCTGCCGACCCACGCGGTGCCGTCCCGCCGGGCCTCGAAGAGGTTCATCGACGGCGAACCGAGGAAGGTGGCGACGAAGGTGTTGGCGGGCCGGTGGTACAGCTCGAGCGGCGGGCCGAGCTGCTGCAGCACGCCCTTGTTGAAGACGGCCACCCGCGTCGCCAGCGTCATCGCCTCGACCTGATCGTGCGTGACGTAGATCATCGTCACGCCGAGCTGCCGGTGGAGCCGCGCCAGCTCCCCGCGCATCTGCACCCGCAGGGCCGTGTCCAGGTTCGACAGCGGCTCGTCGAAGAGGAACAGCCGCGGCCGGCGGACGATCACCCGGCCCATGGCGACGCGCTGGCGTTGGCCGCCGGACAAGGCCTTGGGCTTGCGATCGAGCAGGTGCGCGAGCTCGAGCATCTTCGCGGCTTCGGCCACGCGCGCGTCGATGTCGGCGCGGGGGAGCTTTCGCAGCTCGAGCCCGAAGGCCAGGTTCTCGCGCACCGTCATGTGCGGGTAGAGCGCGTAGCTCTGGAACACCATGCCCACGTCGCGGTCGCGCGGCGGCACGTGGGTGAGCTCCTGCCCGTCCATCACCACCTGGCCCGCGTCGACCTGCTCGAGGCCCGCGATCACCCGCAAGAGCGTCGTCTTGCCGCAGCCTGACGGGCCGACCATCACCAGGAACTCGCCGGGCGCGACGTCGAGGTCGACGCCCTTCACCACGGGGTTGTCGCCATAGCTCTTTCGAATGCCCGACAGTCGCAGCCCTGACACGCGCGGCAAGGTACCCGAGGCCTCACGCGGCGCCCCGTGTTTTCGGAGGCCCGTCACGCGCCGCTCATGACACGTTGCTTCAGCGGCGGGGGGCTGTTCGGGCCGACGGTGCTTCTGGTACAGGCCCCGGCCGCCGTGACAACGCCCCGCACTGCCTCGATGCGTCACTTCCAGATTCTCTTCGTCGTCCTCCTCGCCGTCGCCTGCAGTCCGACCAACGGCGCGCGCCTGTACGAGACGCAAGACAAGGCGCCCTCGCTCGACGCGCGCGCGATCGAGAACCTCGAGCACATGGGGCCGACGCTCATCGACAAGGGCGTCAACTTCGCCGTGTACTCGGAGCGCGCCGAGCGCATCGAGATCCTCTTCTTCGACAACCCCGAGTCGAGCACCGCGACGCGGCAGTTCCCCATGAAGCGCTTCGGCGACGTGTGGAACCTGTACGTCGAGGGCATCGGGCCCGGCCAGCACTACGGCTTCGCCGTGTGGGGCCCCAACTGGGTCTACGAGCCGGGCTTCGTCCCGGGAACGATCAACGGCTTCAAGGCCGACGTCGACGCCGAGGGCAACCGCATGAACCCGAACAAGCTCTTGTTCGACCCCTACGGCAAGGCGCTCCACCGCGATCACGACTGGTCGAAGGGCAGCGTCGCCACCGGCCCCAAGCGCACCGAGTCGACGTACGCCGCCGCTGCGAAGTCGGTCATCGTCAAGAGCAAGTACCAGTGGAGCGAGAACGAGGCGCAGTGGCGCGCTGCCCGCGAGAAGGGCGAGGCGCCCGGGCGCCGGTGGAACGACATGATCGTCTACGAGCTGCACCCCAAGGGCTTCACGGCCAGCCCTGCGTCGGGCGTCGAGCACCCGGGCACCTGGCGCGGCCTCGGTGAGAAGGCGCCGTACCTGAAGGATCTCGGCGTCACGACGATCCACATCATGCCGCCCTTCGAGAAGCCCATCGACGGTGGCTACTGGGGCTACTCGACGCTCTCGTTCTTCGTCGCCGAGAACACCTACTCGTGGAAGCGCGACGCCGCGAACGCCGAGATCATCGACGAGTTCAAGTGGATGGTGGATCAGCTCCACCAGAACGGCATCGAGGTGATGCTCGACGTCGTCTACAACCACACCGGCGAGGGCGGCTTCTGGCGCCAGAAGCTCGAGTTCGACTTCAACCCCGACCCCTGGGTGACGCAGACCTCGCTCACCAACGTCGACCCCGAAGAGGTGGTGGGGCTCTTCACCATGCGCGGGTTCGACAACAACGCGTACTACGGCCTCGACCCGAACAACCGCCGCCGCTACTGGAAC
>JALOQF010000157.1 GCA_025459425.1 Myxococcaceae bacterium
ACATCGACGTCGAGAACGAGCGCTTCTCGCTCGGCATCAAGCAGCTCACCCAGGACCCGTGGGACACCCTCTCGGAGCGCCTGCCCGTCGGCAGCCGCGCCAAGGGCAAGGTCACGAAGGTCACCGACTTCGGTGGCTTCGTCGAGATCGAGCCCGGCATCGAGGGCCTCGTGCACGTGTCCGAGCTGAAGGAAGAGCGCGTCGAGAACCCGCGCGACGTGCTCACCGAGGGCCAGGAAGTCGACGTCAAGATCATCGACATCAACACCAGCGATCGGAAGATCGCCCTGTCGATCAAGGCGCTCGCCCACGAGGGTGAGGACGACTACCGCGAGTACCTCAAGAAGCAGGCCGAGCAGGCCCGCTCGCGCCTCGGCGACGTGATGGCCGGCAAGCTGAAGAAGTAAGCCGCTCGTCTCGAACGACGCAGGGCCCCGGGGCCGGTGCACTCCACGAGGAGGCGCCGGCCTCGGTGCTTTCGCGCCAGCCACGAGTTGGTGCGGGCGAAAGGCTGTGGCAAACCAACGCCGGTGCGACGGGTGCTTCTCCGCATGGGCCTCTGGGGCCTGCTCCTGACGGCGCCGCTCGCGGCCGTGCCCGCGTACGACTTTCCCGAGCGGCGGCCGTTCGCCGGCGAGCGCTGGCTCAACCCCTACGAGGGCTGGCGCGGCGGCTTCCTCAAGGTGAACCTGCACGCCCACTCGGCAGCATGGCTCGGCGTGACGGCGGGGGAGGCGGCGCCCGAGGCGATGGCGCAGCGCTATGCCGAGTTCGGCTTCGATGCGCTGGCCCTGTCGAACTACCACCAGGTGACGACCCTCGAGGCTCCGCCCCTGCCCATGGTGCGCGCCTACGAGCACGGCCTCAACGTCACCAAGTCGCACCGGCTCGTGCTCGGCGCCACGGAGGTGGTGGCCTTCGACTTCCCCATCTCGACGCGCTCGATGCGCCAATGGCTGCTCGATCTGCTCGGCGCACGGGCGGCCCTCGTCGGCCTCAACCACCCGTCGCTTCGTGGGGGCCATGGCTGCGCCGACGTCGAGCGCCTCACCGGGTTCCACCTCATCGAGGTGCACAACCCCTACGCCACCTCACACCTCGAGTGGGACTGCGCGCTGGCCGCGGGGCGGCTCGCCTGGGTGGTGGGCAACGACGACTCGCACTCGACGCGAGAGCAGGGCATCGGCATCGCGTGGAACATGGTGGGCGCGGCGGCGCCGGCCGAGGGGGCGATTCTCGAGGCGCTGGGTCGCGGGCGCTCCTACGCGGTGCGGGGGGAGCGTGGCCGCATGGACGTGCACGTCACCGAGGTGGTGCAGGACGCGCCAGGGCACTTCCGTGTCGAGCTCGATGCGCCCGCCCGGGTCGAGTGGATCGTCGACGGCACGGTGCGGCAGGTGGACGAGGGCGTGGCGTCGGCGCGCTTCCTCGCACCCGACACCGGGGGCCACTTCGTGCGGGCCGTCGTGCGCACCCCCATCACCGAGCTGCTCCTCAACCCCTTCGTCCGCCAGGGGGCCTGGACGCCGCCCGTCGCCACCATCGACTGGCCCGTCACCGTGGCCGGCTGGCTGGCGTGGCTCGCCGCGGCCTTCTTGACGGCGCTGCTCGCACGTCGCGCGCGACCGCGCCTGCGCCTCGTTGGCCGCGACCAGGCCGCCTGAAGCCGCGCGCCGGGTCGTCCCGGCGCCAGAGAGCGGGCGCCGCCACCGGGGTGCTTGACGTGACGCCGTGAGTCGGAACCGTCGCAGGCCCGCGTTCGTTCCACCGCTCCGCGGGCGAGTGGGTACAGTCCCGCGCTCCCGACCCCGGAGGACGTGATGACCCGTGCTGTGGTGGTGCTCGTGGTGGCCCTCGGTGCCGCGCCTGCGTCGGCGTTCTGTGGCTTCTACGTCGCTGGCGGCGGCGCCGAGCTGTTCAACGACGCGACCCAGGTGGTGCTGATGCGCAACGGCACGCGCACCGTGCTCTCGATGCAGAACAGCTACCAGGGGCCGCCCGAAGACTTCGCGATGGTGGTCCCCGTGCCGGTGGTGCTCCAGAAGGAGCAGGTGAAGACGCTCTCGCGGCAGGTCTTCGACAAGCTCGACCGGCTGTCGGCGCCGCGGCTCGTCGAGTACTGGGAACAAGATCCCTGTCCCGCACCCGCCCGTGAGGACTACGCCGAGCGCAAGTCGCTGCGGCTCGGCACCGCCGGAGGCATGGCGCGCCAGTCGACCGGGCTCTCCTTCGACGACCGGGTCATCGTCGAGGCGCAGTTCGACGTGGGGGAGTACGAGATCGTGATCCTCTCGGCCGAAGACGCCCTGGGCCTCGAGCGGTGGCTCGAGCGGAACGCCTACAAGATCCCCGCGGGCGCGGCGAAGCTCTTCCGCCCGTACGTTCAGCAGGGGTACAAGTTCTTCGTCGCGAAGGTGAACGCGCAGAAGGTGACGTTCTCGGAGGGCAGGGCGGTGCTCTCACCGCTGCGCTTCCATTACGACTCCGAGCGCTTCGAGCTGCCGGTGCGGCTCGGCCTCATCAACGCGAAGGACAAGCAGGATCTGATCGTCCACGTGCTGGCGCGGGGCCAGCGGTACGAGGTCGCCAACCTGCCGAACGTCACCATTCCCACCAACATCGATCTGGTGCCGTCGACGAAGAACGAGTTCGGCCCGTTCTACGCCTCGTTGTTCGACAAGACCCAGGCGAAGGGGAAGGGGGCCGTTGTCACCGAGTACGCGTGGGACGCGAACACGTGCGACCCCTGTCCCACGCCGCCGCTGTCGGCGAGCGATCTGGTCGCGTTCGGGCTCGACGTCATCGACGGTGCGACGGTCGTCGTGGTGCCCGAGATCGAGGTGAAGAACCTGGCCCAGCTGCCCGAGTCGGAGCGGCGCCTGGTCTCGCAGGCGGTGAGCAACCAGACGCAGCAGAGCGTCGCCCGGCAGATGCGGAGCGCGAACTGGCGCGGCTTCGTGCTGACGCGCCTGCACGCGCGCTACGACAAGAAGTCACTGGGCGAGGATCTCGTGTTCAAGGCCGCGCCACCGATCGCCGGTGGGCGCGAGTTCCTCACCGACAACGCGAAGCTCGAGCAGGGCGCGGTGGCCTACGGCTCGAACCAGTTCCAGGGCCGCTACGCCATTCGGTACCCGTGGACCGGGCCGATCACCTGCTCGAACCCGGTGCGGGGCCGCTGGGGCGCGAACCCGAATGGCGGCGGAGTTCGGCCGGTGCCGCTCGACCGAACCGTCGAGCGCCGCCGGGACGCGGATCTCGGGACGTTCGTCGAGAGCCCGGTGAGCGAGCTGGGCGTGCGGGGCAAGAAGGCGCTGGCTGGTCGGCCCATGGGCCTCAAGTGAGGGAGACGACGATGCGAATGCTGACGGCGGTGGTGACGATGACGTCTGCGCTGAGCGCGCACGCCTTCTGTGGCTTCTACGTGGCAGGCGGCGGGGCCGAGCTGTTCAACAACGCCACCCAGGTGGTGCTGATGCGCAGCGGCACCCGCACGGTGCTGTCGATGCAGAACAACTACCAGGGCCCGGCGGAAGACTTCGCCATGGTGGTGCCAGTGCCGGTGGTGCTCCAGAAGGAGAACGTGAAGACGCTCAGCAAGGCCGTCTTCACGAAGGTCGACACCCTCTCGGCGCCGCGCCTCGTCGAGTACTGGGAGCAGGACCCCTGCTACGTGCCGCCGCCCGTCAAGCGCATGATGATGAAGAGCGCTGGAGCGGTTCCGCCACCCATGCCGATGGCCGACGAGGCGAAGGCGGCAGACTACGGCGTGAAGATCGAGGCGAAGTTCGACGTGGGCGAGTACGAGATCGTCATTCTCTCGGCGAAGGACGCGCTGGGCCTCGAGCGCTACCTGCGCGACAGCAGATACAAGATCCCCGACGGCGCCGAGCCGCTGTTCCGCCCCTACATCCAGCAGGGCATGAAGTTCTTCGTCGCGCGCGTGAACGCGAAGAAGGTCACCTTCGAGAAGGGCATGGCGAAGCTTTCTCCGCTGCGCTTCCACTACGACTCGGAGCGGTTCGAGCTGCCGGTGCGCCTCGGGCTCATCAACGCGAAGGACAAGCAGGACCTGATCGTCCACGTGCTGGCGCGGGGGCAGCGCTACGAGGCGGCGAACTACCCGAACGTGACGATCCCCACGAACATCGATCTCGTCCCCTCGACGAAGAACGAGTTCGGCCCCTTCTACGCGTCGCTCTACGACAAGACGGTGGCGAAGGCGCCGAAGGCCGTCGTGACCGAGTACGCGTGGGACTCGAGCACGTGCGACCCCTGCCCGACGCCTGCGCTCGACGAGGGCGACCTGTTGACGCTGGGCCTCGACGTGCTCGACGGCGCCAACTGGGTGGTGCCGGAGATCGAGGTGACGAACGCCGACAAGCTCGACCCGCAGGACCTCGCGACGGTGAAGTCGTACATCGATCAGGCGCAGAACCAGGTGCGGTACCGGCACTCGAACGGACGCGGCGCCTGGGGCTTCGTCCTCACGCGCCTCCACGCGCGCTACGACAAGAGCTCGCTCGGGGAAGATCTCGTCTTCAAGGCCGCGCCGCCGATCGCTGGCGGGCGCGAGTTCCTCACCAACGGCACCACGCTCGAGCAGGGCGCGGTGGCGTACGGCTCGAACCAGTTCCAGGGGCGCTACGCCATCCGCTACCCGTGGACGGGGCCCATCGCCTGCACGAACCCGGTGCGCGGACGCTGGGGCGGGCCTCCCGGGGGTGGTCGTCCGCCGCCGCTCGCCGCGCAGGACACGGCCTTTGCGCCTCGCGGCAAGGATCTGGGAACGTTCACCGAGAGCCCCGTGTCGGAGCTCGGTGTGTCTGGAAAGAAGCAGCGCGCCGGCCAGCCGGTGAACCTCGTCAGCAAGTGATCGCATGACTGCGCTCCTCGTCGCTCTCGTGTTTGCAGCCGAGCCGGTGCTCCCGGAGGACCGTTCCCCCTGGGCGCCCGGCCTGCTCGTTCAGGATGGGAAGGGCGCTGCGCCGTCGGCGAGCCACGACGACGCGAAGGTCTGCGGCTCGTGCCACCTCGACGTCGCGGCCCAGTGGAAGACGAGCGCGCACGCCTTCGCGTCGTTCAACAACCCGCTGTACCGCGTCGCCGTCGAGCGCACCCGCAGCGAAGTCGGCTTCTCGGCGAGCCGCATGTGCGCGGGCTGCCACGATCTCGCGCTCCTCACCTCGGGGGGCATGGACCGGCCCATCGCGCCGACCGATCCCCGAGCCCACGCTGGCGTGAGCTGCACGAGCTGCCACAGCGCGACCCACGCCAGGCTCGACGGCAACGGCAGCCTCACGCTGCGCAGTGACTCGGCGCTGCCAGAGACGATCGAGGCGGCGACCGTCAAGAACCACAAGGAGCGCATGGTGAGCCCGATTCTGCGCACTGCCCAGCTCTGCGCCGGCTGCCACCGCTCCTTCCTCGGCGAGCAGACGGGCAACGCGGCGGCCTTCTTCGGCATGGACGACTTCGGGGCCTGGCAGAAGTCCGCGTACAACCACTCGACCGCCGAGCGCCCCGACACGGTGACCGCGCAGGACTGCCGCGGCTGCCACATGCCGAAGGAAGACGCCGTGCTGGGCGACGTGGCCGCGAAGCAGGGGAAGATCACCTCGCATCGTTTCCTCGGCTCGCACACCACGCTGGCGGCCATGCGCAAAGACGCCGAGACGGTGCGTCGGGTGCAGGCCTTCCTGAAGGACTCGGTGCGCGTCGAGATCTCCGGAGCCCGGCTGCGCGAGGGGCCGTTCATCGATGCGCCGGCCGCGTTGCCCCTGACGGGCGGCGCAGCGTTCGAGGTCGACGTCGTCGTCTTCAACGAGCGGGTGGGCCATCGGTTCCCCGGGAGCGTGATGGACAACCAGGGCACGCGGCTCGAGGTCGAGCTGCTCTCGGCGACGGGGCGCGTGCTCGCGGTGGCGGATCGACATGAGCTGCGCTCCGAGGTGGTCGACGTCACCGGCGAGCCCGTGCACGAGCGGCAGACGCACAAGTTCGTGAGCGCCGTGTGGAACCACACCGTGCCGGCACGTGACGCGCGGGCGGTGCGCATCGGCTTCGAGGTGCCGCTCTCGCTCGCGCCCACGGAGCTCCCGCTCTCGGTGCGGGCCCGGGTCGTCCATCAGACGCGGTTGCCCGAGCTCGGCGCGCTCGCATGCCGCGACGGCGCGACCGATCGAGGCCGCGCCTTCCTCGAGGCTGCGGACACGTTCCTCGGGCAGCGGCTCGACCCGTGCGTCGACGCGCCTCGCACGGTGGTGGCGAGCCAGACGCTCACCTTCGACGCTTCGACGCGCGTCGGGTTCGACGCAGCATGGCGGCGGGCGCTGGCGTTGTCGGTGTCGCTCCAGGAGTACCTCGGAGACGCCGAGCAGGCCTTCGCCCAGGCCCGCGCGCTCGCCACCTCGAAGCCCGAGGAGGGCAGGGCGCTGTGGGGGCTCGCCGCGATCGCCGGCAGGCGCGGCCAGACCGACGCCGCGCTCGCGTTCCTCGCTGAGGCCGAGGCGAGGCTCGGGCAGACCGCCGCCACCTGGAAGACGCGCGGCGATCTCTACGCGCAGGTCTGGCGCTGGCCGCTCGCCGCCGAGGCCTATGCGCAGGCCGCGGCGCTCGCACCGGAAGACGTCACCGTGTGGCAGCAGCTCGCCATGTCCGAGGCGAGCGCCGGTCGATACCCCCAGGCCCTCGCGGCCGCGCAGCGCGGCATCGCGCTCTTCCCCCGAGACGCGGACTGTCTGCGGGTGCAGGCGCTCGCCCTCATGCAGCTCGGGGCACCGAAACAAGTGCAGGAACGGTCGCTCGCCGCAGCGCTCCAGTGGCGGGTGCCCGATGACGGCCCCGCGGCGAAGGGCCGGTGCAGCAAACGCATCGCGGGCTGTGCCGATCGCCGAAACCCGGTGCCGTTCTATCAAGCCGTCCCGACGGGCCCGCTCGCCACGGCGCGTTGAGGCGTCCTCGAAACCTCGGCCCGCCACGGTTTCTCCGTCGCGCCCCCGCGGGTGGGTTGGGTCCCTTGACTCGCTCGGACGGGGGCGAGACAAGCGCCTCAGACCCAGCAGGCGACCGCCTGTGACAACGCGGAGAGACACATGGCTCGTGACGTGGTGATTGTTGGTGCAGCGCGGACCCCCATCGGCGCCTTCCAGGGCGCGCTCTCGTCACTCAAGGCGCCGGAGCTGGGCGCGGTGGCGATCAAGGCGGCGCTGGAGCGCGCGGGCCTCAAGCCGGAACAGATCGACCAGGTCTTCATGGGCAACGTCCTCCAGGCGGGCGTCGGCCAGGCTCCTGCGCGGCAGGCGGCGCGCTTCGCCGGGCTGCCCGACGGCACGCCCGCGGTGACGATCAACAAGGTGTGCGGCTCGGGCCTGCAGGCCGTCGTCAACGCGTACCAGGCCATCGCCCTCGGAGACGCCGACGTGGTGGTGGCCGGCGGCATGGAGTCGATGTCGAACGCCCCGTACCTCTCGCACGCCTTGCGCGGCGGCGCCCGCATGGGCCACGTCGAGTTCAAGGACTCGATGGTGCTCGATGGGCTCACCGACGCGTACGACAACATTCACATGGGCCTGTGCGCCGAGCAGTGCGCAGACTCGATGAAGATCTCGCGCGCCGCGCAGGACGAGTTCGCGGTCGAGTCGACCAACCGCTCCATCCGCTCGCAGAAGGAAGGGCTCTTCAAGAACGAGATCGCCGCCGTGTCGGTGCCGCAGAAGAAGGGTGACCCGATCGTGGTGCTCGAGGACGAGGGCCCGAAGAACGCGAAGCCCGACAAGATCCCCGGCCTGAAGCCGGTCTTCAAGAAGGACGGGACGATCACCGCCGCGAACGCGTCGTCGATCAACGACGGCGCGGCGGCGCTGGTGCTGATGAGCGCCGACAAGGCGAAGGCGCTGAACCTGCCAGTCCTCGGGAGGATTGCCGGGCACGCCGCGGCGGCGCGCAAGCCGGTCGAGTTCACCATCGCCCCGGCCGACGCCATCTCGAAACTCCTCGCGAAGACCGGCAAGTCGGTCGCTGACGTCGAGACGTGGGAGATCAACGAGGCCTTCGCCGTGGTGTCGATCGCCAACAACCAACTGCTGAAGCTCGACCCGTCGAAGGTGAACGTGCGGGGCGGCGCGGTGGCGCTGGGCCACCCCATCGGCGCTTCGGGCGCGCGCGTGCTGGTGACGCTCCTGCACACGATGAAGGATCACAACCTCAAGCGCGGCGTCGCGTCGCTCTGCATCGGCGGCGGTGAAGGCATCGCGCTGATGGTCGAGCGCTGAGGTCGAGAGAATCGGTGACCTCGCGAGCCGCTCCGGTTCTTCCGGGGCGGCTCGTGTCGTCTTCGTATGGCCGGGTCTGGGTGCGGCGTGACGCGCCCGGGCCCCCGCATTCTCTCTTTCGCTCCGCTCACGGCGTGGCCGTTCGGAGCGAGCGTCGGCAACGGCCACCGCGTCTGGGTGCTGCCTGGGCTGCGCTTCTCCATGGAACGCGTGGCGGGCGTGCGCGTCGAGCTCGGAGCCGGGCTCAGGAGGCGCGCGTCAGCACCTTCTTCGCCTCGGCGAGCACGTAGACGGCCAGCCCCACCACGCACGGAATCAGCCACCACGTCAGCGGCAGCGGCTCGGTGTGGAAGAGGCGGTTCATGAGATCGAGCTCGGTGAAGGTCAACTGCACCAACAGCATGGCGAGCGCGCCACCCCACACCCACCAGTTCGAGAAGAAGCCGATGCGCCACATCGGCAGGCGCAGGCTCCGGCAGGCGAACAGGTAGCCCACGTCGACGATGACGATGGTGTTGACGGCGATGGTGCGTGCCTGGGCGAGCGTGAGGCCGTCCCGCTCGGCGAGCCCGAAGAGGCCGAAGGCGGCGGCGCCCATCGCGGCCGACACGAGCGCCGTCCGAATGATGAGCGCGCGGTCGAGGATGGGCGAGTTCACCGGCCGGGGAGGGCGCGTCATCAGGCCAGGCTCCCGCGGCTCGAAGACGAGCGTGAGGCCGAGCAGCACCGCAGCCACCATGTTCACCCACAGCAGCTGCACCGGCAGCACCGGCAGGTCGGTCGCCAGCAGCATCGCGAGGAGGAGCACCACGCCCGCGCCGCCGTTCGTCGGCAGCGTCCACGCGATGAACTTCACCAGGTTGTCGTAGACGCCTCGGCCCTCTTCGACGGCGGCCTGAATCGTCGCGAAGTTGTCGTCGGTGAGGATCATCGCGGCCGCGCCGCGCGCCACGTCGGTGCCGTTCTTGCCCATGGCCACGCCGATGTCGGCCTGCTTGAGGGCCGGCGCGTCGTTGACGCCATCGCCAGTCATCGCCACCACGTGCCCCTTCGTCTGGAGCGCGCGAACGAGCTGGAGCTTCTGCTCCGGCGCCACGCGGGCGAACACGGCGACCTGCTCGGCGAGCGCGGGCCACTCGGCCTCGGGGATCGTCGAGAGCTCGGCGCCCGTCACGGCCTTGAGCCGCCCCGTCTCGGCGCGAGCGCCTTCGAGGCCCAGCTCGTCGGCGATCGCCGCCGCCGTGACGGCGTGATCGCCGGTGATCATCTTCACCTGAATGCCAGCCGCGCGGCACTTCGCGACGGCGTCCTTCGCTTCGGGTCGGGGCGGGTCGACCATGCCCACGAGGGCGACGAAGGTGAGCTGGGTGACGTCGGCGTGCGTCAGGTCGACGTGCTGCTCGGGCATTCTTCTCCGGGCGAGCACGAGCACCCGCAGGCCCCTGCTCGCCAGCGCGTCGACCTGCGCGTGAACCGCTGCGGCGTCGAAGGCGCCCGCCGAGCCATCGTCACGCAGCGCCTCGACACACTTCGCCAGGAGCGCGTCCGACGAGCCCTTCACCCACGCCGTGACGCGGCCCTGCGCGTCGCGGTTGAGCGTCGCCATGTACATGTGCTCCGACTCGAAGGGCACCACGTCGACGCGTGGGAAGTCGCGCGCCAGGCGCTCGGCCGTCAGCCCAATCTTCCCCGCCGCCACCAGGAGCGCTGCCTCGGTCGGGTCGCCCTCGACCTTCACTCCGTCGGTGCCCCAGACGAGCCGGGTGTCGCAGCACAGCCCAGCGCCCAGGAGCGCCTCGAAGACGGGCGTCTCGGGCGCCGGAGCGATGGCAACGCCGTCGCGCTCCACGTGGCCGCTCGCTTCGAACCCCACGCCGGTCACCTGGTGGGTGTGGCTCGCCGTCACCAGCGTCGTCACCGTCATCTGGTTCTGCGTCAGCGTGCCCGTCTTGTCGGAGCAGATGACGGTGGTGCTGCCGAGCGTCTCGACGGCCGGGAGCCGCCGGATGAGGGCGCGCCGCTTCGCCATGGCCGAGACGCCGAAGGCGAGGACGATCGTCACCGCTGCTGGCAGGCCCTCGGGAATCGCGCCCACCGCCAGCGCCACGGCGGCGTTGAAGGTGTCGGCGGCTGGCTGCCCGCGCACGACGCCGAGCAGGAACAACGCCGCGGCCACCCCCAGAATCACCCACACCAGCAGCTTCGACAGCTGGGCGATGCGGCGCGTGAGCGGCGTCTCGAGCGCGACGGTGTTCGCCATCAGCGTGGCGATGCGCCCCGCCTCGGTGCGATCGCCCGTCGCCACCACCACGCCGCGCGCCTGGCCCCAGGTGATGGCAGAGCCGGCGAAGGCCAGGTTCTTCCGATCTCCCAGCACGGTGTTCTCGGGCAGCAGCGCCAGCGACTTCTCCGAGGGCACCGACTCGCCCGTGAGCGCGGCCTCTTCGGCCTCGAGGTCCTTCGCGCTGATGAGGCGCAGGTCGGCCGGCACCGTGTCGCCCGACTGGAGCGCCACCACGTCGCCCACCACCAGGTCCGCGCTCGGCACCCGGCGGGCCTTCCCCTCGCGCACGACGGTGGCCTCGGTGACGAGCGTCTGGCCCAGCGACGAGATGGCCTGCTCGGCCCGGTGCTCCTGGAAGAACCCGAGGAGCGCGTTGGCGACGACGACGGCGCCGATGACCGCCGCGTCGACGAAGTCTCCGAGCACGGCCGAGAGCACGCCCGCGCCGATGAGCACCACCACCAGCGGCTGAAGGAACTGCTCGAGCAGCTTCTTCACCCAGCTCGCGCCGCTCCGCGCCGTGAGCCGATTGGGCCCATCTGCCGCGAGCCGCTTCGAGGCCTCGGCGTCGCTCAAGCCCGCCTCGGTCGAAGCCACCTTCGCCAGCACCTCTTCGACCGGCACCGCATGCCACGCCATGGCGCCCTCATGTCGTCGAGGCGCGCGCCGCGCAAGGCCGGTCGGTGAGGCGCAGCGCTTCGACGCACAGCACCGAGCCCCGGCGGTGGAACCAGTTGTGATCGCCGCCGACCTCGGGAAGAACGCCGCCCATGAACAAGGTCGTCGCTTCGGCCGACGAGGCCGTCAAAGACATTCCCGACAACGTCACCCTCATGTCCGGCGGCTTCGGCCTCTGCGGCAACCCCGAGAACCTGATCTCGGCGCTCCACCGCAAGGGCGTGAAGGGCCTGACGATCATCTCGAACAACTGCGGCACCACCGAGCTCGGCCTGGGCGTGCTGCTCAAGAACAAGCAGGTGAAGAAGATGGTCTCGTCCTACGTGGGCGAGAACAAGGAGTTCGAGCGCCAGTACCTCTCGGGCGAGCTCGAGGTCGAGCTGAACCCGCAGGGCACGCTCGCCGAGCGCATTCGGGCCGGCGGCGCTGGCATCGGTGGGTTCTTCGTGCGCACGGGCGTCGGCACCGAGGTGGCGAAGGGCAAGGAGGTGCGCGTCATCGACGGGCACGAGTACGTGCTCGAGTCGCCGCTCAAGGCCGACTACGCCATCGTCCGCGCGTGGAAGGCCGACGCGTGGGGCAACCTCGTCTTCCGCAAGACGGCGCGCAACTTCTCGCCGCTCATGTGCATGGCCGCGAAGGTCACCATCGTCGAGGCCGAGCACATCGTACCGGTCGGCGAGCTCGAACCCGACCAGGTGCACGTGCCGTCGGTCTACGTGAAGCGCGTCATTCAGTCGTCTGGCCTGCAGAAGTGGATCGAGCGTCGCACGGTCCGCCCCCGTCCCTCTTGAACCGAACGAGCCCGTCATGCCCTTGACCCGTGAGCAGATCGCCATGCGCGTCGCGAAGGAGCTCCGCGACGGCTTCTACGTCAACCTCGGCATCGGTCTGCCGACGCTGATCCCCAACTACATTCCGAAGGGCGTCGAGGTCGTGCTCCAGAGCGAGAACGGCATGCTCGGCACGGGCCCGTACCCGTACGAGCGCGAGGAGGACCCCGATCTCATCAACGCCGGCAAGGAGACCGTCACGGCGCTCCCCGGCGCGGCGTACTTCGACTCGGCGGCGAGCTTCGCGATGATCCGCGGCGGGCACATCGATCTCGCGGTGCTCGGCGCGATGGAGGTGTCCGAGTTCGGCGACCTCGCGAACTGGATGATCCCCGGCAAGATGGTGAAGGGCATGGGCGGCGCGATGGATCTCGCGGTCGGCGCCAGGCGCGTCATCGTCGCCATGGAGCACGCCACCAAAGAGGGCGGCCACAAGATCTTGAGCTCGTGCCAGCTGCCGCTCACCGGCAAGCGCTGCATCAACGCCATCTGCACCGACCTCGCGTGGATCGACATCGGCGCTGACGGCCTGACGCTGAAGGAACTCGCGCCCGGCGAGACCGTCGAGTCGGTGCAGAAGCTCACCGGGCCGAAGCTCAAGGTGGCGAAGGACCTCAAGACGATGGTGCTGTGAGCGCGCCCCGGAAGCTCTCCACCTTGCGCGCGGCGCTGGCTGAGGCCCGGGCGTTGGCCGCTTCGGCTCCGTCAGGGTTCGGCGCGGCGATGGCGCACTGCGCGCAGTCCATCGACTGCTCCATCGACGGCTACCCGAAGCCTTCGGCGTGGCTGGTGCGGAAGCTCGTCGGGCCGATGGTGCTGGGCAAGTTCCTGCGGCAGGGCTTCATGCGTCACGACACGCGCGCGCCGGTACCGGGTGTTCCACCACCCGACGCCTCACTCGACGCCGCGCAGGGGCTCGCGACGCTCGAAGCGGCCATCGCGCGCTTCGAAGCCCATCAAGGGCCGGTCGCCCCCCACTTCGCCTACGGCGCCCTCTCGAAGGGGGCCTACGAGGCGGTGCACGCGATGCACGTTGCGAATCACCTCGACGCCCTGACCGTGTAAGGTCCGCCGCACCATGCCTGACAAGCCTCCCAAGCCTGCGCCGTCACCGACTCCCGCCCGGAAGGCCGAGCGGCTGCAGCACGAGCTGCTCGTCGCCTACCGCACCGTCGACGGCTTCATCACCGACTGGGCCGTCAACATCAGCCGGGGTGGCATCTTCATCAACACGCGCAACCCGCTCTCGGTGGGCAGCGTGGTGCGGCTCATCATCTCGCTCCCCGACGCGGCGTTTCCGTTCGACCTCACCGGGCGCGTCATTCGGGTGCAGCCGCACGACCCGCAGTCCGATCAGATGTCGGGCATGGGCATCGAGTTCATCGACGTCGACGACGAGAAGCGCGCGCGCCTCGAGCGCTTCGTCGATCGGCTCCGCGCCGAGCTGCCGGACATGAAGCCGACGAAGAAGTGACGTTTGCGGCGCCTCGAGCTCTCCATCGAACGGTTGTCGAAGTCGGGTGACGGCGTGGCCGAAGTCGGGGGCCGCGCCGTCTTCGTTTCTGGTGCGGTGCCCGGCGACAAGGTGCTCGCCGACGTCTTCGAGCAGGGCAAGGTGCTGCGTGGCGACGTGCTGCAGGTGCTCTCGGAGGGGCCGGGTCGGCGCGCGCCGCTCTGTCCGCTGGCCGACCGTTGTGGTGGCTGCGACTGGATGCACCTCACCGAAGACGCTCAAGCCGAGCACAAGACGCGCATCGTGACGTCGACGCTGGAGCACCTCGCGGGCCTCGGCACCGACGCCTACGAGCTGCTCCCCATGGTGACGTCGCCTCTGCCGTACAACACACGCCGGCGCGCGGTGCTGCACCCCGTGAAGGGGCGCCTGGGGTTCTTTGGCAAGCGCAGCCACACGCAGGTCGAGGTCGAGCTCTGTCCCGCGCTCACGCCGCCCCTCGAGTCGTTGCCGGGCGAGCTCGCCGACGCGCTGGGGAGCGCGCTCAAGGACGTCGCCGAGGTGCACCTGCTCGAGGTGGCGGGCGAGGTCGCGTTCGCGCTGATGGCCAGGGGCGCGCTGCGACCGAAGCACCGGGACGTGGCGGAGCAGCTGGTTCGCGACGAGGTGGTGCGCGGCGTGGTGCTGGTGCCGGGGCAGGGCAAGGGGAACCCCGAGCTGATCGGCGACCCGGTGCTCGAGGACGACGGCGTGCTGCACCGCCCTGACGCCTTCGCGCAAGCGAACGCCGACGTGAACCGGCCGCTCGTGCAACACGCCCTCGAGGCCCTCGGGCCCGGCCCCGACGACGCCGTGCTCGAGCTCTACTCGGGGAACGGCAACTTCACGTTCCCGCTCGCGGCGGCGGCGCGCTCAGTGCTGGCGGTGGAATCGTCGACGGTGTCGGTCGCGCTGGCGCAGCAGGCCGCGCGCAAGCAGGGCTTTGGCAACGTGCGCTTCGTGCAGGGCGCGTGCGAGACGATCGCCGAGGGCCTGGCGAAGGAGTCGGAGCGATTCGACCGGCTGCTCCTCGACCCACCCCGAACCGGAGCGCCCGGCGTCGGCACCTGGGCGTCGCGGTTGCTCGTCTCGCGGGTCGTCTACGTGGCGTGTGATCCCGGCTCGCTGGCGCGCGACGCGGCCGACCTGGTCGCGCATGGCTTCGTCCCGCGCACGGTGCGCCTGTTCGATCTGTTCCCGCAGACCAAGCACATCGAAGTGGTGATGACGTTCTCCCGTGGGGACGCCGCGTCATGATGGAGACGCGCGTCGTCGAGTTCGTCGAGGTGCTCCGGCAGAACGGCCTGAAGGTGGCGTTGACCGAGACGCGCGACGCGGTCGAGGCCATCGCGGCGACCGGCGTGGACGATCCCGAGCGGTTCCGCGCCACGCTGCGCGCCACGTTGTGCAAGCGGGCCTCCGAGGTTCCGACGTTCGATCGCGCGTTCGAGCTGTTCTTCACCGGCGCGGTGAAGATGCTGCAGGACCTCGATCGTTCCCTGGCCCAGCGCATCGAAGAAGAGGGGCTGCTCGAGGGCGACGAGCTCAAGATGATCGTGTGGATGCTCGAGCACCTCGCGGGGCAGCTCTCGCCGTTGACGCAGGCGGCGATGCAGGGCGACCGGGGCCGGCTCGCGCACCTGTTCCGCCAGGCCACGCTGCAGCTCGACTTCTCGAAGGTCCAGAACGCGCTCCAGACGGGCTTCTACAGCCGGCGAATGCTGTCTGGCGCGGGCTTCGAGCGCATGCGCACCGATCTCGAGCTCATCAACGCCGAGCTGAACGCGCGGGGCGTCTCGGCCAGGGGCGTCGAGGTCGTCTCGCGGCACCTGGGCGCGGCCATGCGCAAGGTGGAAGAGGCTGCGCGCGCCGAGACGGGCCGGCAGATCACCGCGCGGCTCAAGCGCACCCAGGCCGGAGTGCAGGACAAACAGCTGCACCTGCTCACCCGAACCGAGCTCGAGGTGGCGCAGCGCTCGGTGCGGGCGCTCGCCGACAAGCTGAAGGCCCGGCTCATTCGCAGGCAGCGCTCGAAGAAGAAGGGCCAGCTCAACCCCCGGCGCACCTTGCGGCGAAACCTCTCGTCCGGGGGCGTGCCCATGGTGCCGCAGTTCCGGAGCCGGCGGCCCGCGCGGCCCGACGTGATGGTGCTCTGCGACGTGTCCGACTCGGTTCGGGTGGCGGGCGTGTCACCTTCACGCTGCAGTCGCTGTTCACGCGCGTGCGCAGCTTCATCTTCGTGTCCGAGCTGGGTGAGGTGACGCGCTTCTTCAAGGACGCGGAGCCCGAAGAGGCCATCGACGCGGCCACGCAGTCGAACGTCATCTCGCTGGCGTCGAACTCGAACTACGGGCACGCGCTCGCCGAGTTCACCCGAGGGTACCTGGGCTCCGTCACGCGTCGCACGACGGTGTTCGTCATCGGTGACGGCAGGAACAACCACAACCCGGCGAACGCGTGGGCGCTCGAGGACATCAAGCGCAAGGCGAAGCGGGTGGTGTGGATCTGCACGGAGCCCCGGCAGAACTGGGGCTTCGGAGACAGTGAGATGCTCGTCTACGAGAAGGGCTGCTCGCAGGTGGTGACGGTGCAGACGCTGTCGGATCTCGAGAAGATCGCCCAGCAGCTCGTGCCCGTTTGAGCGTTCTGCAAGGACGCGACGTTCCATGTGCGGGACGAGACCCCCATCTCGAGGGCCATCCGCGCTCAAGGGCCAGAGGGCGCGCTAGGCCGCGCGGCGCGACGATGCCGGGCGGGCCACCCCGAGCCAACGCATGTACGCCTCGGCGCCGTCCTCGAGCCGGTCGGTGAACAGGGCGCGCACCTCGGCCTTGTCGAGTCGCCCGGCGCGGTGTGCCTGGAACAGCGCCTCGCCCAGCAGGTACCCGAGCGCGTGCGTCACCGCGGTGAACTGCTCGAGGCTCGTCGGCACCAGCCGCTTCACGTCGGCCACCCGCACGTCCGGCGCGCTGCTGAGCGCGAGCACGAAGGCCGCCGTGGCTTTGTGCCCCGGCGTGTCGTTGAGGAAGTGACTCGACCACGTCATCAACGAGGTGCAGGTGCGCCGCGGGTTGACGAGCTTCGAGCCGAAGAAGGCGATCGCCTCTTCCACGCAGCGCGCCCAGAACGCATCGGCGCGCGGGCGAGACTGCTCCATCGCCGAGCCCACGGCGCAGTAGCGAACGAAGTGCGCTGCCTCTTCGGCGGCATGGTTGAGCGAGAAGCCGGCCAGCCAGATGGCGCGCGCGCGCGGAATGAACGCGCTCTGTCCCGACAGCACGTGCTGCTTCAGCTCGCCCAGCTCCTTCGGCGAGAAGCCGCCGCGGCGCTGGAGCCGGTCCAACACGTCGAGCTCGTTCGGCGTGAGCACCTCGAGCTTCGACAGCGGATCCTTCACGCGCACGCCGACGATGCGGCTGATCTCCTTGACGAGCGTGCGCACGGTCGCGCCGATGCCACCGTTCTCGAGCGGCGCGTCTCCGGCTTCGGCCTCGCAGTAGTCGAGGAAGGTGCGCTGGCAGACGATCGGCGAGGCGTTGAAGATCGCGAGCACGTCGTCGGTGAGCTCGATCGCGTCGGCGCCATCGACGAGCCCGGCGCGGGCCAGCTTCCACCACGCGCCCTCGGGGTTCTGGAAGACGACGAGCTGGCGGCGCTCACATCGGCCCAGGGCCTTCGTCACGTGCACGGGCAGGTGCTGGGGCGCGACGTGGTACTGGCCCATCAACACCAGCACGAGCGGTCGATCGTCCGCGCGCGCGGCCTCGGCGATGCGGCGGGCGGCATAGGCGTCGCGGGTGGGGAGCGACTTCGGCCCACTCGCGCGCTTGTCGATGGCCAGCACCTCGAGGCGTCGCAGCCGGGCGAGCTCGAAGATGGGCTTGAAGTGCGGCCAGATGTCGAACGCGCCCGTGTACGGGTGGCCGATCTCGTCGAGGAACGCCCGGTCCGACAGTCGGCCACCGAGGTACTCGTCGACGGCGTGCTGATGCCGGCCCTCGACGAACTCGAGCGCCACCACCACGCGCCGGCCCGTCTGGAGCGCGTGCTTGAGCAGGTCGAGGTAGGTCCGCTGAGCGAAACGAAGCGTGTGGTAGTCGCCCACGTGCACGATGTCGGCGCCCGCGACGCGGCGGTGCACGTCGGCCACCGAGATGACGCGGCGAAACGACGTGCTGGCGCGGCGATAGCGGGCTTCGTACGCCTTGAACGCCTTCGACGCCCCGGCCACGAGCGCGTCGATCTGCCGCTGCTGGTGCCGGAAGAGGGCGTGCTGCAGGTCGAGCGACGTCTGCATCGTCGGACATACGCTCACATGAAGCAGCGGCAGCATCAATTTTCCCGCGGGGCTGTCGTCGAAGGCGCGCTTTCGTTCGCAAACCCATCGACGGGCCCACCCCGTTGGCCCTTGAATAGGCTCACCATGCTTCGACTCGTCGCCGCCGCCCTCGTCATCGCCGCGCCGCTCGCGCTCGCCCTGGAAGAGCTCGCCGCCGTCGACAAGCCCGCGCCGCCGTT
>JALOQF010000158.1 GCA_025459425.1 Myxococcaceae bacterium
AAGGCGTTGCAGGCCCAGCCGGCGGTGAAGAAGTAGCAGCGGATGAGCAGCAAAGCGGTTGGTACTTGCTGTCCCCCAGTGTGACGAACTGGAAACCGCAGTCCCAATTCGAGAGCCAAGAACAGGTGGTTGTGACGGCGTGTGAAGGCTGGACGGCGCTCGACGTTGCTTCGGGACCAAGGGGTCGCAGGTTCAAATCCTGTCTCCCCGACTGATTGAAGGCCCTGATTCGGTTCGGGATTCTCCGAGCGAGTCAGGGCCTTCGTCTTTCGGTCATAGCCGTCCCGCAATACCGGCGCGGTACGAGAAGCCGGACCTTGAGAGTCGTCCTACATCGGCTTACAGAGGGTTCCAGAGGAACGGAACCTGCGCTGCCAGTGCCGATGACAGGCACTTCATCACTCGGGGTCCAGCTCGATCAGCTTGCTGAGGAGATCGGTCGACTCCAACGACTCACGCTCCAGTTCGCTCCGGTCCTCGCACTGCACGAAGGACGCGTGGTGGTCCTGGTTCCCGTCATCGACGATCGCGCCTTCGTTCCTGCGCGGCCCGCGTCGCCCACGAAACGTCGGAGACGAACGCCATGGCTCGCGCGTTTCGAACGGGTCGCCGCCCGCCTCCGCGTGACGCTCGAAGAAGGCCCACTCCCGGAAGGAACACTCGGCCTCTCGCTGCGTGGGAGACGTGTCCGGCTGCGGCGTGACGTCAGCGAAGTCGACCAGACCACCACGCTCATCCACGAGCTTGCCCACATTCTCCTGGGCCACTTCCACGTCAGCAACCGCCTGGACGTCCTCGAGTGTGAGCTCGAGGCCGAGGCGGTCGCGTGGCTCGTGGCTACGCAGCTCGGCCTTCACTCCGAGGCGCCCCTACAGCTCGCCGCCATGGGCGCGCCGGCTGAGCATCTTCGCGCGGCTCGGAAGAAGATCGGCAGGGTCGCTGGAAGGCTCCTGAAGGTCGCTTTTCAAAGCATTTAAAGAGCTATAAAATGCTTTTGAGAGCACTCATGGCCCGCTCCAATCTTCTCCTCCAACAGCCTCCGTCAGCGGTCGAACGAACCCTCGTTGAGGTTGGCTCCGCCTTGCGCCTGGCACGGATCCGCCGGGGCTGGACCCAGGCCCAACTGGCCGAGCGCATTGGCACCGGACTGCGAGCGGTCGCCGATGCCGAGAAAGGGAAACCCTCGACAGCGATCGCCGTCACCGTGGCGATGCTCTGGGCGCTCGGCCTGCTCGAACACTACGCAGCCCTGGCGGAGCCAGCGCTCGACGTCGAAGGTGAGCGGCTCGCGCGCGCGAAGGCACCGCTCCGCGCACGCGGTTCGAGGGGGGCCGACGACCGTGACTTCTGACGTCGCCCGAGGGTGCTACGTCTTCATGACCCTTCCGGGGCAAACCTCGGCCGTGCCGGCTGCACGCTTCACCTGGACCCGCACGCGCGCCGGTGTGCCGCTCGGGCAGCTCGTGTATGGCCGCCGCTACCTCGCCCGGGCCGACGCGGTGCCACTCGACCCCTTCGAGCTCCCCTTGAGCGAACGCCGGTTCGAGACGGTTCGCCTCGGCGGCTTCTTCGGCTGTCTGCGCGACTCGAGCCCTGACTTCTGGGGGCGCCGCGTCATCGAGCGTCACGTTCCTGCTCCCCTGGATGAACTCGATCTGTTGCTTCACGCGCCCGACGACCGTGCGGGCGCGCTCTCCTTCGGACTCGGGCCCGAGCCTCCACCGCCGTTGCGGCGCTTCAACCGGACCGTCTCGCTGGAGCGCATTCAGCGCGCTGCCGACGCGGTGCTGGCTGAGCCAACGAGCGTTCGTGACGACTCGGCCCAGAGTCAGACGCGAGAGTTTCTCCTCATCGGAACCTCGATGGGTGGGGCTCGGCCGAAGGCCGTCATCGAGCACGAGGGGGCGTTGTGGCTCGCGAAGTTCAACCTTCCGAGCGACCGCTGGAACATGGCGCGCGTGGAGGCGGCGATGCTCCGGCTCGCCCGCGCCTGCGGAATCACGACCCCCGACAGCCAGGTCCGTGGGGTTGGCGGTCGCGATGTGCTCCTGGTGCGTCGGTTCGACCGTGAAAGCACTTCGGCCGGATATCGACGCGCCCGGATGTTGAGCGGCTTGACGCTCCTGGGCGCCGATGAAGACGTCACGCGCCGCGACCGATGGTCGTATCTCGAACTCGCTGAAGTGCTTCGTCGCCTCAGCGCCGACCCGAGCAAGGACTCCGAGCAGCTGTTCCGGAGAATGGTCTTCAACGCACTCACTTCCAACACCGACGACCACCCGCGTAACCACGCAGCCATCGCGTGGGACGAGACGTGGCGGCTTTCGCCCGCGTACGACCTCGTGCCACAGCCTGCCGTCAGCCTCGACCGTCGTGACCTTGCCCTCACTGTTGGTTCACTCGGCCGCTGGGCCAACGCGAAGAACCTCGTGTCTGAGGCTCAGCGGTTCTTGTTGAGCGCGGAGCGCGCCCAGCAGCTCGTCGACGAACTCGAGACGGTCGTTCGAAGGCGCTGGTACCCGACCTTCCGTGCTGCCGGCGTCACGCCAGCCGAGGCGGAGTTGCTCCAGGGAGCGTTCGTGTATCCGGGGTTTCGCCACGCACCTTGAGCGCGTCGATCGCTCCGTCGAGAACGGTCCTGAGGTACGACGCCTCCGCGGCCATCGAGCTCCGACGCTGCTCGAGCAGCGGCAGCAGCGATGGGTCGCCGAGCGCCTGTGCCGCCATCACCGCGAGGACTCCAACCTCCTCGCCGTCAAGCGCACGCCGGAGCGGCTCCAGCACCCGTTCGTCCTTGCGTTCCGCGAGTCCAACGAGCGCTTCGCCCCGGGTCTCCGTGTTGGTGTCATCGAGCCGATGCACCAGCGCGTCCCGAAGCGCCGGGCTGTCGACGCCAGTCATCGACCCAAGCCCGAAGGTCGCCCAATTTCGAACGTCTTCGTCCGCGTCGCCCGAGAGTCGAATGAGCCCTTCGACGGCGGCGGGATCGGTGTGGGTCAGCAACCCGTGGACGACGCCCAGCCGAACTTGCGCGTCATCGTGGCCAATGAGGGGCAGCAGCGCGGCCACGGCCCTCGGGTCCTTCAGGTGGCTCAGGGCAACACCGATCGAATGCAGCACCGGCGCCGACTGCTCCGTGGCCAGTGTCGCGAGCACGGAATCTGCGCACCTGGTGCGGAGGGCCTCCGGTGGATTGGGCGTGCCCAGCTGACCGAGGATGTCGACGCCGCGGCTTCGCTCCTTCGGTGAGGGCGAGCCGAGCAGCTTCGTGGCGGCCGCGAAGACGGGGCCGTCTCCGCGTCGCTGAAGGGCCTCGATGGCAGCCCAGGCGTTCTGATCATCTTCGTCACCGGTCAGCGCTACGGACACCAGCTCAGCGACCGTTCGCTGCTCTGACCGAGCATCGGACGCTGCTGGGGCTGGCGAGGCCGTCGACATGGGAGGATCATTTCTGAGCGGGACCCACTCTGCAAAGGCGCTGAAGATCTCGCGACCTCGATGCGGCGTCACGGGTGACCCTGACCGGGCCCTGCACCCAGGCGGTGGCTCCATCTCGCGCGCGGTTCGGCGCGGCATGCGCGCTGCTCTTCCTCGACCGTCGTGCCGACCCTCCCTCGGCGGTCTTCGCTCTTCAGCCTCGTGCTCCTCTTCCTCGCCTGCGGTGGCGAAGAGGTCGGTGCGCTCGTTCGGGTCGATGATGACCCTACCCCGGTCGCCGTCGCGGAGCGCTCCGCGGACACCGCTCCACCTCTGCCGAACGAGCCACCCGATGCCGGCACGCCGGAGCCAGCCGCTCCACCGGACGCAGGAACGCCACCTCCAGCAAGTCCTCCGCCCGTCACCAGCGACGCCGGTTCACCCGCCCCCGATGCTGGAACGCCTTCACCTCCGCCACCCGACGCCGGAGCCCCTTCCGCTTCACCGCCCACCGACGCGGGAACGCCTCCACCGCTCGACGCCGGCACTCCCGACGCCGGCCCCGGCGCGACCCTCTCGGCCCACACCGCGCTCGGCCTCCCCGATGACTCCACCGTCGGCCGGCTCGACCGCTGGCTCCTCGTGAAGCCCCAATTCGTCGCCTCCTACGACACCACGCGCAAGACGCCGCGCTGGGTCGCCTGGCGCCTCGACGCCTCGTGGTTCGGCACCGCCACCCGCGCCACCAGCTTCCGGAGAGATCCACAGCTGCCCACCTCGGCCGGCCAGGCCCGCGACGAAGACTTCCGCAACAGCGGCTTCGACCGCGGCCACCTCTGCCCCAGCGCCGACCGCACCCGCACCGACCCCGACAACGACGCCACCTTCGTCTTCACCAACATCGTGCCGCAAACCCGCGCCAGCAACAGCGGCACCTGGAGCACCCTCGAAGACGACGCGCGCACCTTCGCCCAGCAGGGCAAGACCGTCATGCTCGTCGCCGGCCCCGTCTTCGGCGTCACCCCGCAGGCCATCGGCACCGGCGTGCCCGTGCCCCTGTCCACCTTCAAGGTCGCCGTCGTCTTCGACACCAGCGCCGCCTCGCCCGCCGCCGTCACCACCGCCACCCGCGTCATCGGCGTGCTCGTGCCCAACACCACCTCGGTCTCCGGAGACTGGCGCAGCCACCGCGTCTCGGTGCGCGCCATCGAGCAGCTCACCGGCCTCGACTTCCTCGCCGACGTGCCCCGGGCCGTGCAGGACGTCGTCGAGACCCGTGTCGACTCGCTCCCGTGAGGCGGCTCGTCAGGAGCGCGCGCGCCGCAGCACCGTGCTCAAGGTGAGCTTCACCGACGGTACCGCCGATGATTTCAGCTCCTTGTCCCACGGAACCCGTCGCGTGCTCCCGTACCCGGAGCGGCCCGGCCGGCGGTGCACCACCGTCGTGCCGCCGTTCAGGTCGATGACCCAATACTCCGGTACCCGACACGCCGCATAGAGCGCCGCCTTGAGGCCCAGGTCGAGCTTCAGGCTGCTGTCCGCCACTTCGATGACCAGCAGCGCCGTCGGTGGGTGGTCGGTCAGCTCGTCCACCGGTGTGGGAATGATGGCGAAATCGGGCTCGGGCTCGGAGTCGTCGGAGGCCGCGAGCGGGAGCTGCACCATCACGTCGAGCCCGAGGTCAACCGTCGCGGAAGTCAGCACCCGGTTGAGCACCCGAATCGCCGTCGAGTGCGGGCTTCCCATCGGACTCATGTCGAACACCGTTCCTTCGAGGAGCTGTACGCGCCGGCCATCGAACACACCGAGCTCACCGAGTTGGTGATAGCGAGCGCGGGTGAGGCGCCAGGGCGATGGGGGCGCCACCCTCGGACGCGCTCGTGTGAGGTGTGGAACGGCGGTCATGGCACCCGAATCATATGCTCCAGCCGGAGCCGACGCGATGGCCTCCCACGCCGTCCAAGGGTGAGGCGTCAGAACTTCCGCGTGAACGGCATCGCCTTGCGCATGCGCGCCAGCAGCACCAATGGCATCACCGCGTACGGCCCGTTCAGCAGCAGGAACTTCACCGGATTCGGCGTGCGCCACTCGGGCTCTCCGAACAGCGCCACCCCGAACACCAGCACCCGCCGGCAGCTGAATGCCGTTCTTCCCCTTCACCAGCGCCCACACCAACACCACGTAGAACGGCGCGTACACGAAGGCCGACAACCCCGTCACCAGCCGCATCCAGAACGGGTGGCGGAGGAACAACGGGTCCGTGTCGGCCGCGTACGCGTAGTTCATGCGCACGAGGAAGTTCGGCGAGTCAGGCGTGAGTTCCACCCCGAGGCTCGGCATGAAGTCCGCCATCGCGGTCGTCACCGCGAACACCGCGAACACCACGGCCAGGAAGAGGTCGAACGGGCGCTGCTTCAGCGGCAGGTTCTCGGCATTCACGGCGCCGGGAACTCGCACGAGCGCCGCCCGCCGTCGAGCAACGAGTTCTCCGCTTGCGACCCGGTGCGCGGCTGTTACGCACCCGCCCGCCTTCACCAGGAGTCCCACTTCGTGTCCGTCCCCTTCGTCGAACAGCGCCCGTGGAGCGGGTACGCCGCCCTCGTCGTCGCCTACGCCGCCGCCCTCGGCGCGGCCGTCGTCACCGTGCGCCAGGCTCCCGCCGACTGGCACCCCCTCGCGCACGTCTTCGCTGCCGAGGTCGCCGCCACCGTCGTCCTCTTCGTCTTCGCCGTGCTCTTCGACAACACGGCCTTCTTCAACGCGCACTGGTCGCTCGCGCCCATCGCCGTCGCGCTCTTCTTCATCTTCGGGCCCGGCGCCGCCCGCGGCCTCGACGCCCGCCAGGCCCTCGTGCTCGCCGTCGTCTGCTTCTACGGCCTGCGCCTCACCTTCAACTGGGTGCGCAGCTGGGCCGGCCTCAAACACGAAGACTGGCAGTACACCGACTTCCGCGCGAAGACCGGCAAGGGCTTCTGGCCGGTGAGCTTCCTCGCCTTCCACCTCTTCCCCATGCTCCTCGTCTTCGCCGGCTGTCTGCCGCTGCACGCGGCGCTGGTGGAGTCGTCACGGCCCTTCGGCGCGCTCGACGGGCTCGCCGCCCTCGTCACCACCGCCGCCGTCATCGTCGAGTGGGTCGCCGACGAGCAGCTGCGCACCTTCCGCAGGTCTCCCGAAGGCCGGGGCGCCTTCTGCACCCGCGGCCTGTGGCGCCTGTCGCGGCACCCGAACTACTTCGGCGAGGTGTCCTTCTGGTTCGGCCTCTGGCTGTGCGGCCTCGCCGCCGGCGCGCCCTGGTGGTCGGCCTTCGGCTGGCTCGGCATGGCCGGCCTCTTCCTCGGCGCCAGCATTCCCATGGCCGAGAAGCGCAGCCTCGAGCGCCGCAAGGGCTACGCCGACTACGCCGCCCGCACCTCGCTCTTCGTGCCCCTGCCGCCAAAGGCCTGACCGGCCCGCGCCCCGTGCTACCCTGACGCGCCTTCCATGTCGGGGAACAACACCACCGCGCGCTCCCGCCCGCGCGACGTCGAGCACGCCACCCCCGACGGCCCCGTCATCTGCCCCGTCTGCGCCAAGGTGCTCGAGGGCGAGCCCAACTTCTGCGTCTCGTGCGGCTCCGACCTGCGCGGCCTCGGCGCCCACTCGGACACGCTCTCGGGCCTCGACAAGAACCAGACCATCGACGGGCGCTACCGCGTGCTCGAGAAGCTCGGTGAAGGCGGCATGGGCGCCGTCTTCAAGGTCGAGCACGTGCGCATGGGGAAGATCGCCGCGCTGAAGGTGCTCCGCCCCGACGTCGCGCTCGACAAGGCCATGAAGGCGCGCTTCCTCCAGGAATCGCGCGTCGTCGCCAGGCTCTCGCACCCCAACACCGTGCAGGTCTTCGACGCCGGCGAGCTCGACGACGGCGCCCTCTTCATGGCCATGGAGTACGTGCCCGGCAAGGACCTCGCCTGGCACCTCAAGGCCCACGGGCCCATGAGCGAAGAGAAGTGCGTCAGCATCGGCGTGCAGATTCTGTCGTCGCTCGCCGAGGCCCACGAGGCCGGCATCATTCACCGCGACATCAAGCCCGCGAACGTCATGCTCGTGCGCCGCCGCAAGGGCGGAGACGACCAGGTGAAGCTCCTCGACTTCGGCATCGCCAAGCTCGCCGAGGGCGAAGGCCGCCACTCCACCACCGGTGACTTCGTCGGCACGCCCGCGTACATGTCACCGGAGCAGGTGCGCGGTGAGGCCGTCGATGCCCGCAGCGACCTCTACGCGCTCGGCACGCTGCTGTTCGAGCTCGTCACCGGCCAGCAGCTCTATACGGGCCCCACCGCCGTCAGCATCATCAAGCAGCACCTCGAGACGCCGGTGCCGAAGCTCGCCGAGTTCGCGCCGCAGGTGCCCGTCTCGCCGGCCTTCGAGGCCGTCATTCGCACCGCCCTCGAGAAGGACCCGGCCCGCCGCTACGCCGACGCCGACGCGATGAAGAAGGCCCTCGAGGGGCTGCGCGGCGCCGTCAAGCCGTCCACGCGCGACTACACGCCGATGCCCGACGAGCTCGCCGGGCGCATGCTCTCGCGCGAAGACTTCGACCACTTCGAGCGCAGGCTGCGCGCCCAGCGCGTGCTGTGGCCCCTCGCCGTGGTGCTGGTGCTGGTGGCCGGCGGCGGGCTCGCGTTTCGCGGCTACCAGTCGACCCGCGCCACCGTCGCCGCCTCGGTCGAGCGCGAGCCCAACGACCAGGTGCCGAAGGCCACCCTCATCGCCCTCGGCAGCCCGGTGAAGGGCGCGATGGGCGCCGCCGGAGAAGGTGAGGGTGACCGCGACCTCTTCGTCGCCCAGGTGCCCGAGGCCGGCCGCTACCGGGTGAGCCTCACCGGCGTCAGCGACCTGAACCTCACCCTCGAGGTGCTGCAGCTCGAGAAGGTCTACGACGCGCCGCCCGGCGGCCCGGCCGAGAAGAGCCCGCCCACCGAGAAGCTCGTGCGCCGGCTCTTCCTCGACGACCAGGGGGTGGGCGATGGGGAGCGCGTCGACGGCCTCGAGCTGGCGCCCGGCTCGGTCTACCTGCGCGTCGAGGAGCAGGCCTTCGCCACCGAGTCGCCCCGCCCGCCGCGCGAGAAGAGCCTGGTGTCGTACACGCTGCTGCTCGAAGCGATTCCCACCGACGCCCAGGGCCTCGAGGCCGAGCCCAACGACTCGCCGCTCACCGCCCAGCCGCTCCCGCTCACCCGCGCCGTCACCGCGTGGACGGGCGCCCACCTCGACGACGTCGAGCGCTTGGTCGCGCTGCGCCCCGACGCGCCGTTCTCGACCATCGACACCTTCAAGGTCATCGAGGTGCCGCTGGCGGAGCAGGTGGTGGTGGCCGTGGTGCCGCCCGACGAGGGCGCGCTGGCCGTCATCGACGAAGCGGCGCTCGAGGCCTGGCGGCTCAAGAAGTCACAGTCGTCTCCGTCGCGCCCGGCGCCGCCGCCGCCTGCCCCGCGCCTGGTGAAGGGGGCGCCCGACGTCATCGCGCTCGAGCCCTGCGCCGATGGGGTGCGCCGCCTCCGCGTGACGCCCGTGCAGGGGGCGCCGGGGGCTGCCTTCCGCCTCGCGGCCGCCACCACGGGGCCCAACGGCGTCGCCGGGCTCCTCGACCTCGTGCGCGCGCAGCCCGCCGCGACCCAGGCCAGCCTCGTCGACGCCGCCAGCCGGCTGCTCCAGAAGTCTCCCGAGCTCGCCCGGCTGCAGCAACTTCGGCCCGCGCCGTGAGTCCCCGCCCTTTCGTGCGGCGCCCGACTCGGGCAAGGTGCGCGCGGGGCGGACCATCGACTTGACGCGCGCGACGCCACAGCTGCTGCTCATTGGCGGCTCCGACGATGACGCGGGGTGGGTGCACCGCGCGCTGGCCGCCGACGGCCTCACCGTGCGCCTCGAGCGGCTGGGCTCGGCCGAAGACCCGCGCGCGCTCCTCACCGCGATGCGCTTCGACGCGGTGCTCGTCGACCTCCTCACCTCGCGGCTCGACGCGCCTGGCTGGCTGGCGCTCTTCGACGAGGTGGGGCAGCGCGCGCCGCTGGTGGTGCTCGCCGACGCCCGGCAGGAGCCCGACGTGGTGACGTGGCTGTCGACCGGCGCGTCGGACTGGGTGTTTCGCCCCGGCTTCCTCGGCCTGTCGGCGGTGCTGGCGCGGCTGTTGCGCGAGGCCCGGGAAGAGGCCGCCGCCGAGGCGAAGGAGCGCCAGCTGCGCGAGGCCACCGCCGCCCTCGTCGACCTCGCCCGCAGCCCCACCTTCCGCGGGGACGACCTGGCGGCCATGGCGCGCGAGCTCACCGTGGCCGGCAGCCGCGCGCTGTCGGTCGACCGCTGCGGCGTGTGGGTCTACTCGGACGACCGGCAGTCGCTGCGCCTGGTCGACCGCTACGACGCGACGGTGGGGTTGCACGCGCACGGCACGGTGCTCGAGCGGCGGGAGCACCCGCGCTACTTCGAGTCGCTCGCGGCCGCGCGGCTGCTGCCGGTGATGCACGCGCGCGTCGACCCGCGCACGGCCGAGTTCGTGAGCCACTTCGAGGCCTCGGGCATCACGTCGACGCTCGACGTGGGCCTGCGCAGCCGTGGCGAGCTGGCCGGCGCGGTGTGCATCGAGCACCGCGGCCCGCCCCGCCGGTGGACCGCCGCCGAAGAGGTGTTCGGCACCGCGCTGGCCGACGTCGCCTCGCTCGCCCTCGAGAGCGTCGAGCGCCGCCGCGTCGAGCTGGCCCTCGCCGAGTCCGAGCGCCGCTTCCGCGACCTGTTCCGCTACTCGTCCGACACCATCGTGCTGTACCGCGTGGCCATCGACGGCCGGGTGTTCTGTGAAGACTTGAACCCGGCCGGTGAGCGCTCCTCGGGAATGACGCGCGACCAGGTCATCGGGAAAGAGGCGCGCGAGGTGCTGCCGCCGGTGGCCGCCGCCCGCCTCGAGGAGCGCTACGAGCAGGCCATTCGCGCCAAGCGGCCCATCTCGTACGAGCACGAGCTGCCGCTGCCCACGGGCGCGCGCGCGTACAACACCGCCATCGTCCCGCTCCTCGACGACACGGGGCGGGTGCACCGGCTCGCCTCCATCGCCCGTGACGTGAGCGCCCAGCGCACCGCGGAGCAGCTGTCGCGCCGCCTCGAGGCCCAGCTCGCCGAGTCGCAGAAGAGCGACGCGCTCGCCCGGCTGGCCACGCACCTCGCGCACGACGTGTCGAGCCTGTTGTCGGCCATCGAGGCCCACGCGCGGCAGCTCCAGACAGGGCAGGCGGGCGCCGCCGACACGACGCGCGCCATCCTCGAGGCCACCGCGCGCGGCAACGAGCTGGCGCAGCGCATCGCCACCTACGGCCGCCGCCGGCCCGAAGAGAAGAAGCCCGTCGACCTCGAGCCCCTCGTGCACGAGGTGGTGCGGCAGCTGTCGGCGACGGCGCCCCGGGTGACGGTGCTGCCCGAGGTGGTGAGCCGGCCCGTGCGCGTGCAGGGGGACGCGGCGCAGTTGCACCAGGTGCTGCTCAACCTCGTCGCCAACGCGCTGCAGGCCATGCCCGACGGCGGCCGCCTCACCGTGCGCCTCGAGCTCAAGCCGGTGTCGATGGACTGGGCGGCCTCGCACCCGCCGCTCAAGGCCGGCACCTGGGCCGTGCTGTCGGTGGCCGACACCGGGCGCGGCATGGACGAGCTGACGCGGCAGCGCATCTTCGAGCCGTACTTCTCGACCAGCGACGCGCGCACCGGGCTGGGGCTGCCGGTGGTGCAGTCGGTGGTGACGGGCCACGAAGGCGTCGTCTTCGTCGACAGCGTGCCCGGCGCGGGCACGCGCTTCGACGTGTACCTGCCAGCGCTCGACGCCGCCGACGACAAGCCCGGCCAGGGCCAGCACCTCATGCTCGTCGATGACCACCCCGGTATGGCCCGCGTCAGCGCGAAGCTGCTCGAGACACTGGGGTACCGCACCACGGTGTTCGACGACCCACGGCAGGCGCTCGAGGCGTTTCGCCAGAAGCCCCAGGGCTTCGACGCGGTGCTGACGGACTTGTCGATGCCGCAGATGAGCGGCGAGGACTTCACCCGCTCGCTGCACAGCCTGCGGCCGAACCTGCCGGTCATCGTCTCGAGCGGGTTCGCGAGCCTCGTCGACCCGAACGAACTCGAGCGGCTGGGCGTGGCGGGGGTGTTGATGAAGCCCTGGCGGCTGGAAGAGGCCGTGGCCACTTTGCAACGGGTGCTCGAGCCGCGCTCCGCCGACGCGTGATGGTGACCGCGACGCTGGGCTGCGGTACCCCGCCGACCATGCGCCTCGTGCTCGTCGTTGGTTTCCTCGTCACCGCGTGCGGAACGCCGTCTCCGCGCTGCACGGTGATGAACTGCCGGGGCTGCTGCGACCAGCGGACCGACACGTGCGTCGCGGGCAGCGAAGCCGCTGCGTGTGGAACGGGGGGCACGTCGTGTGTGGCGTGCCCCATGGGCCAGGTGTGTGGGTCGGGCACGTGTAACGCTCCGCCTGCAAGGTGCTCCGGGTCGACCTGCAACAGCTGCTGCAGCGCCGACGCCCAGTGCTTCACGGGGCTGTCGAACACCCACTGTGGGGTTGGCGGGCAAACGTGCGCCACGTGCCCCGGCGGCACGACGTGCACGACGGGCACCTGCCGTTGACGTCGGAGTGCCCCTTCGTGGCCGTTCGGCGCTAAAGAGGCCGTCTCGTGGCGCCCGGGCGGCCGGCCCGTGCAGTTCACGCCTCGCAGCCTTCTGGAGTGCCTCGCATGCGCGCCTTCCTCGTCGTCCTCACGCTGCTTGGCGCAGCCCCCGTCTTCGCGGCCGTCGACCCGGTGTTCGAGCGCTTCTCCGACTGGGCGCGGCGCTACCGCGAGGCCGACGCCACCGCCGAGAAGCTGCGCCTCGAGAAGGAAGGCCTGCCGCTCGCCCGCGCCCGCCACGAGGCGCTCGTCTCGCTCGCCCGCACCGACCCCCGCGAGGCCCTGCGCCGCTTCGAGAGCCGGCTGGGCCTGCCGCCCTCCGTCGCCACGCAGCTCGAGCTGCCCGTCGACACCATCGGCCGCTACGAGGTGTTGTGCGCCTTCGGCCAGGCGCCGTACGTGCAGGTGCTCATCGGCGAGCGCCGCTTCGACGTCGTGCCGTGGGGCGAGCTGCGCAAGCTGAAGACGAGAGACGCGCTGCGCCTCAAGGGCTTCTCCATCGAGGACCAGCTCGTGCTCGACGACGCGGTGGCCCAGCGCTCCGGCACGCCCGACACCGAGGCCTCGCCCTTCACCGTCGGCAACAAGCGCCTCCTCTACATCCGCGTCGACTTCTCCGACGACCCGGGCGAGCCCATCAGCGTCGCCAACGCGCAGGCCTCCATCGTCGAGCTCGACCGCTACTACCGCGCCGCCAGCTTCAACCAGACGAGCTTCGTGGGCACCGTGACGCCCACCGTGCTGCGCATGCCCCGCACGAAGGCCTCGTACGGGCAGATGAACGCCACCTCGCAGCTGCTCAACGACGCGCGCGCCGCGGCGGCGTCGGCCGGGTTCCCGCAGTCGAACTTCGAGTTCGACGTGGTGGCCTTCCGCAGCGTCTCGGCGTGGGGGTGGGCGGGCCTGGGCTTCGTCGGCGCGCGCGGGAGCTGGCTCAACGGCAGCTTCGGCCTCGGCGTCTTCGCGCACGAGCTCGGCCACAACTTCGGCCTGCGGCACGCCAACTTCTGGCAGGCGCCCAACGAGACCATCATCGGCTCGGGCTCGAGCCAGGAATACGGCAACCCCTTCGACACCATGGGCGGCGGTGACATCGACCGCGCCACCGGCCTCGAGGGGCACTTCAACGCCTGGTACAAGTGGGACCTCGACTGGCTGTCGCCGACGCAGATTCAGGTCGTCTCGCAGCCGGCGCAGTCGGGCACGTACCAGGTGTACGACCTCGAGCAGCCGAGCCTCGGCGGCATTCACGGGCTGCGCGTGCCCATCAGCGGCGCGCGCGACTACTGGGTCGAGTTCCGGCCGGTGGCCGGCGGGCTCCTCGGGCGCAGCGTCGTCATCTTCTGGGGCTACCCGAGCTCCGACGAGTCGAACCTGCTCGACATGAGCCCCTCGACCACCTCGGCGAACGACGCGCCCCTGCACGTCGGCCGCACCTTCTCGGACCCGGCCGCGGGCATTCACATCACCCCGACGGGCGTCGCCAGCACCACGCCTGCGTCCATCAACGTCGTCGTCAACCGGGGGCCCTTCACCAGCAACCGCCCGCCGACGGTGACGCTGACGGCCTCGGCGATGACGGCCACCGTCAACCAGCAGCTCACCTTCACCGCGATGGCGACGGACCCCGACGGCGATGCGCTCGCGTACTTCTGGGAAGTCGTGCAGCCGCCCTCGGGAGAGTCGTTCATCTCGACCAACACCGCCTCGGTGCAGCACCGCTTCACCAGCCAGCGCGACGGCGTGATGCGGGTGACGGTGAGCGACATGAAGGGCGGCCTCGCCTCGGCGAACGTCATCGTGCGCGTGGGCACCGTGACGACGAGCCGCATCTCGGGGCGCGTCATCGACGCCAACACCATGGTGGGCGTCGACGCGGTGCGCGTCGTCTCGGGCATGCGCACGGCGCTCACCGACTCGAACGGCGACTACACGCTGGTGGGCGTGCCGGCGACCTCGGCCACGGTGACGGCCTCGAAGCCGGGCTGGGCCATCTCTCCCTCGTTCACCAACCCCGTCATGGTGCCGCAGGCGGGCGCCACCAACATCAACTTCAACGCGATTCGGGCGGGCTTCGGCGTCTTCGGCAACGTCACCTCGGTGGGGCAGCCGCTCGGTGGCATCACGGTGTCGGCCGGGGCGTACACGACGGTGTCGAGCCCCAACGGGCTGTGGCAGCTCACCAACCTGCCCAACGGCCAGTACGTGCTGTCGGCGCGCGGAGCGCCGGGGCAGAGCTTCCGCCTGGCGGGCTGCACCAACCCCATCGTCGTCAACGGCGGCGCGCTGACGGGCTGCAACTTCCTCGAAGAGGTGGTGCCGGTGACGGGCTTCGTCAACGGCGCGATGGGGCCGCACACGGTGACCGACGGCGTGCGTTCGGTCACCACCACGATGATGGGCAACAGCTGGGCCTTCACCTTCCCGCGGGTGCCGGCCGGCTCGTACAACTTCGTCGCCTCGGCGCCGAACCAGCGCATCGTGCCGATGTTCATGAACCCGGTGACGGTGGGCAGCAACCCGGTGACGGGCCTGGTCTTCAACGCCACCGCGTCGCCGACGCCGCTCTTCTCGGTGACGGGCCTCATCGACGAGGCGGGCGCTCCGCTGACGCAGACCGAGGTGCGCGCGTCGGACGCCGACGGTGGCCTGGTGGCGAGCGGGCTGACCGACGGCCGGGGCGCGTACGCACTGGTGAACGTGCCGCCCGGCCAGTTCACGGTGGCGCCCTTCAAGCCCGGCTTCACCTTCGCGCCGATGAGCCGGCTCGTCGAGGTCGACGGTGGCAGCGTGCCGGGCCAGGACTTCACCGTGCAGGGCGCCAACGCGCGGCCCTTCATCGTGGTGCCGCCGTCGGCCACGCCGATTCCCATCGTGGGCACCACGGCCGACCTCTTCGTGCTGGCAGACGACCCCGCGCCCGGCAGTGAGGCCGACCTCACCTACACGTGGACGCGGCCCTTCGGCCCCGCGCCGGTGATGTTCCCGAACAACGGCAACAACGGCGCGAAGAACGTCACCGTCACCTTCACGCGCGCTGGCGCGTACGGCTTTCGCGTGACGGCGCGAGACCTGGGCAACCTCACCGTCACCGCCGACCTCTCGGTCGTCGTCGTGGCGACGCCCACCAGCGTCAGCATCTTCGGCGCGCCCACCACGCCGGTGAATGTCGGAGACTCGCGCCAGTACTTCGCCTCGGCCACCGACCAGTTCGGCCAGCCGCTCGACACGGGTGAAGACATCGAGTGGACGGTCGACGGCATGTGCGGCGCCGTGAGCCCGACGGGTCGGTTCACGGCCACGGGCGCGGGCACCTGTACGCTGACGGCGAGCGTGGGCGGGCGGGCCGCGACGCAGATGATTCGCACCGAGGTGGGCCCCGTGCCGCGCATCACCCTGGGCCCGACCGTCACGCCGAGCCCCGTCGATGGCGCGAAGGCCATCGGCTCCGTCACCGCGACCGACGACGAGGCCGAGGCGAAGCTCACGTACACCTGGGGCGCGGCGAACCCGCCGGCGCTGGTGACGTTCTCGCCCAACGGGACGAACGAGGCGAAGTCGACGCGCATCACCTTCGCGGCGCCCGGGCAGTACACCCTGCGGGTCGACGTCAAGGACGAGCGGGACCTCACCGTGACGGGCTTCGTGACGGTGACGGTGCGGCCGGGGCTGGCCTCCATCGCGGTGACGCCCGGCGCCGTCACGTTGGCGCCTTCGGGCACGCAGACGTTCGCGGTGTCGGGCAAGGACTTCGCCGGAGCCGACGCGCCGGTTGGCACCTGTACCTGGGCGGCGAGCGCGGGCTCCATCGACGGAACCGGAGCCTTCACCGCACCGGCCGAGGCGGGCTCGGCGACGGTGACGGCGACCTGTGGGCTGTTCGAGGCGACCTCGACCGTCACCGTGCAGGCGTCGGGCGCCGGCGGTGGGCAGGGCGGCGGCGGGGCTGGTGGCGGCGGCAGCACGGAGCCTCCGAGGGGCTGCGGCTGCTCGGGCACCGAGGGCGCGGCGCTCGTCCCGGCGTTGGCCGTGTGGCTCCTGCGCCGGAGGCGGGAAAGGCGCTCGAGCCGCGCGGTGACGGTGCCAGGGCACGGCGTTCATCGCGGCGCCGCGGCTGTCGCGCTGGCGCTGACGGCGTCGTTGGTGGGCTGCAGCGGCGGCACGTCGGTGGCCGAACCGTCGGAGCTTCCGGTGGCGTCGACGCAGCAGCCGCTGGGCGAGATCGTCGGCGGCTTTCCAGCCGACCAGGAGCGCATGCTGCACGTGCTGATGAACCAGGCGCGCGTGTCGGCGCGCACGCCGAACAACGACATGTGCGGCAACTACACCGCCGAGCTCGGCGAAGACGTCAGCCGCATTCCGCTGGTGTACTCGCCCGAGGCGAACCAGGGCGCGCGCTTCTCGGCGCGCAACATGTCCGAGTTCGGCTGCTTCCAGAACGAGAGCTGCTGTGAGGTGGGCGACGCCGGCTCGGGCGTGGGCTGCATCGGGCCGGCGAGCTGCACCGGCGCCATGTGCGGTCAGACGTGTGACGCGGGTGTCGGGCAGACGGCCCAGGCGCGCTACGCGCTCTTCGGGTTCACCTCGCTCTCGGCCAGCAGCGTGTCGCGCGGGCAGGCGGCGGCGTTCGACCTGTGGTGCGACCTGATGCGCTCGGGCCAGCAGCGCGCGCTCATCTACGCCGATGCGGGCACCCAGTTCGCCGCGGGGCAGTTCCAGTCGATGGGCACGATGTGCACCATGCCGTACTGGGCGCTGGCCTTCGGCCGGGCCCCGGTGACGGTGCCGCGCATTCCTGCCGCGAGCGCGATGCACCCGCCGCCGAACCCGGGCAACACAAGCCAGCTCTGGTTCGCGGCGAACTACTACGACGCCAGCCGCAAGCGCCCGCAGCGCGCGGCCGTCGTGGTGGCCGGGCACTGCTTCGACATGGACCGCGCCTGGGGCACCGACTTCAACGGCACCTGGGAGACGCGCTTCCCCGACCCCGACGTGCTGCCGAACGGCTGCCACCCGTACTACTTCCTCTTCACCGACGGCGACGGAGCGCGGCACACGTACCCGAGCGTCGGCAGCTTGCAGGTGGCCGTCGGCGTCGACCAGAACTGTCCGGGGCCGTACGACCCGGGTCCACAGACGCCAGCTGACTGCGAGACGAACGAGCCGCAGTGCCCCGAAGGCGAGCGCCGCGCCTGCTACACGGCAGATACGAATACCCTCCGTGCGGGCGAGTGCCGCCAGGGCACGCAGATCTGCCGCAACGGCTTCTGGGGCGCGTGCCGCGATCAGATCAGCCCCTTCCCCGAGGTGTGCGACGGGCTCGACAACGACTGCGACGGGCAGATCGACGAGGGCAACCCGGGCGGCGGTGCGAGCTGCTCGGTGTTCGGTGAGTTCGGCGCCTGCCAGGCCGGAGAGCGGCGGTGCCTCGCGGGCCGCCTCTCGTGCGTGTCCACCACGCGCCCGACGACCGAGACCTGCAACGGACAGGACGACGACTGCGACGGTGTCGCCGACGACGGGCTGGGTCAGTCGACGTGTGGGCAGGGCATCTGTTACCGGCTGGTGAACAACTGCGTGAACGGCATGCCGCAGACCTGCGACGCGGGCACGCCCGAGACGGAAGTGGACGACGGCCGCGACAACGACTGCGACGGCCGCATCGACGAGGACTTCGACTGCCGCAACTTCCTCCCCGATGGTGGCGTGCGGGCGAAGCCGTCACGCTCGGTGTACCTGGGCCCCGGGGCGCTTCCGACGCGCCCGTGCCTGGAAGGCACCGTGTCGTGCAACGTGAACGACGGCGGCTGGTTCGTGGCCTTCGCCGGGAAGATTCCGACGCCCGAGGTCTGCAACAACCAGGACGACGACTGTGACGGCTTGCAGGAGCAGGCGCGCGAGACGCAGGCGTTGCTTGGTGTCGAGCGGTGTGGCGAAGGCACCTGCACGGTGAAGAGCATCACCACGTGCGTCGCCGGCCAGCCGCGCACGTGTTCTCCGGGGGCCGCGGGCGTCGAGGTGTGCAACGGGCTCGACGACGACTGCAACGGCACCATCGACGACAACTGCACGTGCCGGGAAGACGAGCCGCGCTCCTGTTACACGGGCCCGTCCGAGACGCGTGACGCGGGCGTGTGCAAGGTGGGCACGCGGACCTGCACGATGGGCCGCTACACGCGCTGCGTGGGAGAGGTGAAGCCCTCGCAAGAACTCTGCAACGGCCTCGACGACGACTGCGATGGGCAGGTCGACGAGCAGTGCGTGATGGGGACGGGCGGTGGCTCTGCTGGTGGGGCTGCGACGGGTGGTGGCGCCGCGGCGACCGGAGGCGGCGTGACGGGCACGGGTGGCGGAGAGGGTGGCGCAGGCGGCGGCACGATGGAGCCTCCGCGCGGCTGCGGCTGCTCGGGTACCTCGGGGCCGCTCCTCGTGTTGCTCGGGGCGCTCGGCGCCTTCGGCCGTCGGCGTTCGCGACGCAGGTGATGCCGGCGCCCAGAACGTCCCCGCACACCTGAGCCTTCGACGGCAGCGTCTGCCGGGACTTTCAGCGCTTCAGCATCCGGCGCGTGAAGCCGACCGCGGGCTCGATGCGGGCCTGCGTTTCACTGGCATGCGCGCACCCTCGTTGGGTGTGCGCTGCTGCAACGTCGTGTGCATGGGCGCACGGCCAGGTTCGAGGCGAAGGGTGGACCTCTCGAGGTGCGTTCGGCTGGTGTCCTCCGGGGCATGGAACGACGTCTGGTGGCTCGGACGCCCACGGCGCGGTCGTGGCGAGCGACCCACGAAGGCGGGCTGAGCGTCATTCGCAGCGGGCCGACTGGCACCCGGGAACGCAGCGCCGAACTCCGTCGAGGGCCCAACAGGCCACGGAGAGGCCCAGGCGTGCGACGACGTCGTCGAGGAGGCGTCGGTGCTCGGCTCCGGCTCGAGGGGCGGCGTCGACTACCGCCCCGGCAGCAGCGCGCCCCAGTCCTTCACCACACCCGGCTGCAGCGCTTCGGCGACCTCGGCCGCGGGCATGACCGGCGCCGCGCCCTTCGGCCCGACGCTCGGCCACTCGGTCGCGCGCCGGCGCCCATCGACGGTCCGCCGCGCCTCGTACGGCTGACAGCCCACCTCGGCGAAGGCCCGCTTCCACGCCGCGAACGTTCCTCCCGCGCGATGGGCCATGAGCGCGGCGAGCCCTCCTTCGGGCCCACTCTGCGCGAGCATGTACTCGACCCACGCCCACCGGGCGCTCGTGGGCCTCAGCTCCGCGCGCCCCTTGAGGCCTTTGCGAATGCGCGCCAGCCGCGACTCGATGACGTCGATGCCGGCGAACGGCGCTCCATCGAGCGGCGTGTTGCGCTTGGCGGCGAACGGCGCCACCCCGAGCGCGACGGGGAGAACCTTCGCCAGCTCGAGCGTGAAGCGCACCAGCTCGTCGACGTCGTCGTCCGTCTCGTGGGGCAGCCCGACGACGTTGTAGACCTTGAGCCGACGCAGGCCCGCCTCCTTCGCCAGCCGGGCGGCGTTGAGCAGCTGCGTCTCGGAGTGTTTCCGGTCGACGAGGTCTCTCATGCGCTGGCTGGCGCCATCGGAGGCCACGGTCAGCACCTGCGCGCCGCCACGCTTGAGGGCCGACACGAGGGGCAACGTGAGCCGGTCGGCCCGCAGCGACGACACGCCCACCTGGCGGCCCGCCCCGACGATGGTGTCGAGCAGCTCGACGATGCGCGGGTGGTCGGTCACCGCCGCGCCCACCAGGCCCACGCGCCGGGCCGTCTGGGGAATCAGCTCGAGCACGCGCTCCGGCGGCACCGTGCGCATGCCGCCGTTCGTCGTGCGCCGCATCACGCAGTAGTGGCAGCCCCGTGAGCAGCCGCGCTCGGGCTCGATGAGGAACATGTTCGTCAACTCGGTGTTGGGCGTGACGATGACGCTGCGCGCGGGCAGCCGCTCGTCACCGGCCTTCGCCACCGCGAAGCGCGTCGACTCGGCCGAGCGCCCGGGGACGCGGAAGCCGGGCATCAGCGCGAGCCGGCCCAGCAACGAGTCCCGCGACGTCGCGCCCTGCACCTCGTGCAACAGCTGGTGAATCGTGTCCTCGGCCTCACCCTGCACCAGCACGTCGACGAAGGGCTCGAGCGGGTCGGGGTTCGAGAAGGTGAGCGGGCCACCGGCGATGACGAGCGGGTGCTCGGCGGTGCGGGCCTCGCGGAGCACCGGCAGGCCCGCCAGCTCGAGCAGCGTGAAGAGGCCGGGCAGCTCGAGCTCGTAGGCGACCGAGAAGGCGATGACGTCGAACGCGTGGAGCGGCCGGTGCGTCTCCTCCGACACCGGCGGCAGCTTCGCCCGTGTCCACGCCTCGACGTCGTCGGGCAGGAAGACGCGCTCGGGCGCGGCGCCGTCGTGGAGGAATACCTCGCGCGCGATGGCCTGGAACCCCAGGCTCGACATGCCCACGTGGTAGGGGCTCGGGTACGTCATCGCCACGCGCAGCGGCGCGTCCTTGTGCAGCGAGCCCACCTCGGCGGCGGCCCGCTGGGAGAGCTGGTCGATGAGCGTCTGTCGCGTCGCCACGGGCGGCGGCCCTTAGCCCACAAGCGCCCGGGAACGGAAATCGCGGGGCCGCGTGCCACCCACCGAACGGCCGCAGCGACGCCCCCCCGAGGAGCGCCACCAGCACCCTGGGTCAGGGCAGCGGAGGCAGGCCCGGCTTCGTCACGTCGACCGTCGGCACGCAGAAGCCGACGGAGGTGTCGCAGACGGGCTTGAAGGCGGGGTTGAGGCCCGACACGGTGGAGATGCCCGCGTCGAGGTCGACGGCCGTCGCGCATTGACTGTCGCGCGCGCACGCCACGGCCGGGAAGAACGCCGCCACGTCGGACACCGTGGTGCACGGGCCCTCGACGCGGGTGAGGGTGGCGGTGAAGGCGGTGCCCGGCACGTCGGCGGTGGTGACGACGCTCACGTCACTGAACGTCAGGCGTACGTCGAGGGCGGGCAGCGTGGCGGCGCCTCCGTCGACGAGGCGCAGCGGCTCGGCGCGAAAGGACTGCTCGG
>JALOQF010000501.1 GCA_025459425.1 Myxococcaceae bacterium
GACGCAAGCAAAGCCATCGGGCGTCCGTCCGATGCTCGGCTCGCGGGCATCGCGCATCGTTCTGCCGGTGCGTCGGAGCCTCTGCCTCGTCACCCTCCTTGCCTCGACGGTCTGGGCATTCCCGGACCCGCTTCGTGCGCCGCGCGTCACCCTCTCGCCGCGCGGGTGGGCCATCGAGGACCCGGTATCGGGCGAGCTGTGGAACCCCTTTCGCCCACCCAGAATGCTGGCGGCTCCTGCAGACGACCTTCTCCACGCGGCGCTCATCGGTGCGGAGCCAGCGCGTTGGGAGCTCGGCCACGCCTTCCTCTTCGGCTGGTTCGGTCTGCCCAAGGACGTCGCGTGGGGCGAAGCGCTGCTCGCTGGCGCACCACCCCATCGCCGCCGAGTGTGTTCCTACGCGCTCGGAGCGGCGACGTACCACCTCGACGAAGCCCGGGCCGTGAGGCTGCTCGCGGAGGCACTCGACGCAGGCATCGGGCCAGCGCAGACCTTGTTGTGCGCGAGTGCTTACGAACGACTCGATCGCCGGCACGGGGACCCCGCGGCTGCCAGGCGCATGCTCGAGATCGCGAAGAGCGCCAGGGTCTGCTCGCGGGCCTCGTGCGCGCTCGCCGAGGCACGACTCGCCGTTCAAGAGAAGCGATGGGAAGACGCCTGGATCCACGGCACGCTCGCCGCGAAGACGCTCCCGGCGACGCCCGAGTTCGCCGCCGAGCGCCGGGCCGCACATGGGTTCCGCGTTAAGGCGCTGTTCGAGACCGGGCGCTTCAACCAGCTCAGCCGCGCCGAGTTCGAGGAGCTGTTCGTCACGCCGTTCGCGAAGATCCCTGCGCTCAAGTGGGGCGTCTGGGGCGCGCTCGTCGTCTGCGTCCTCGTGCTCCTCGGGTGGACGTGGCGCACCCGCAGCAGCCCGGTCGGCCTCTGGCTCGCCCTCTCGTGGACGAGCGTTCCCCTGTTCGCGAACGGCCTCGGCATCTTGTTCCCGCTCGGCACGCCGCTGGGCCAGACGTTCGATCGCTGGAGCGGCGCGTTCTTCGGAGCGCTGACCTGCGTGTGTGCCCTCGCGATCAGGCGCCAGCCGCTGCCCTTCGGCCTGCCGCGCCTTCCCTTCTCGTGGCGGGTCGCGGGGTCGACGGTCGCGCTGCTGCCGGTCATCGCCGGGCTCGGCCACCTCCACGGGCGCGCCTACGAGGCCCTCTTCGGCGTGCCGCTCGAGGGTCAGCTCATCGAGCAGCTGTTGCGGGTCGACGGGCTGGGGCCGCGGCTGGTGACGCTGCTCGCGGTGGCGCTGGCCGTTCCCTATGCGGAAGAGGTGGCCTTTCGTGGGTTCCTCTACGAGGGCCTGACCGCGCGGTGGGGCCAGACCGTGGCCGTGGTGGGGTCGGCCCTCTGCTTCGCGCTCGCGCACATCGAACCCGTTCAGCCATTCTCGAAGGTGCCGATCATCCTCGTGATGGGCGTGGCCCTGGGCCTGGTGAGGCGTCGCTCGGGCAACCTCACGCCGGGGGTTCTGCTGCACGCCGCGAACAACGCCGTGGCGACGATGGCGGCGTGGTGGTGGCCATGAAGCTCCGGTGGGCGCTCGCCGGCTCGGGGGCACTCCTCACCCTCTGCCTTTCCGTGATGCCAGTCGGCACCGGCCTCTCGCGCGTCGGCCAGGTCATCGGCCTCGCCGCGGTGCTCGCGGCGTGGGGGCTGTGGGTCTCGAGCCGCGCCCGGTGGAAGCTGTGCGGGCTTCTCGGCCTGCTGCTCTTGTTCTTCGTCGTCGTGCCCCGACGAAGGCTCGATGAGGTGCGGCTCCGGCGTGCCATCGCGCAAGAGGCCCGCGCCCTCGTCGGAACACCCTACCTCTGGGGCGGCGAGACAGGCCGCGGGGTCGATTGTTCTGGGCTCGTGCGGCTTGCGTGGCGGCGAGCGCTCGTGCGGGAAGCCCTTGCAGGCTCGAACCCGGGACTACTGCGCGACGTCTTCACGGTGTGGTTCTTCGACGCGTCCGCCGCGGCGCTCGCGATGGGCTACCGGGGCCTGGCAGCGCCGCTCGAACCAGCGCCACGCGGCGTCAATGGCGTCACCAGCGGCATGCTGCTCCCTGGAGACTTCATGGTCACCGCCGACGGCCTCCACACGATGCTGTTCGTGGGCGATGGGTCGTGGGTCGAGGCCGATCCCGGGGTGGGCGCGGTCATCGAGGAGCACGTGCCCTCGGCCAATGGGTGGTTCAGCGCGCCTGCGGTGCTCCTCCGCTGGGCGACGCTGCGCCACTGACGAGAGGCGACGCGCGAGGGGTATCTCGTGCGGGTGCGAGCCGGTCTGCCGCGAGCCCGAAGGCGATCGAGGTCATCGCGTCGTCAGCCGCGTCGGAAGGGGCGTCACCGGCGCCGCTCGGAGTCAGGCGCCGAGTGTGTGCGTCGGCCGACGTCCCGCGCCTGACAGGTCAGTGGCCTGACCGCGAGCATGCAGGAGCCCCCGACGCAGGAGAGCGCCTCGCCCCCCCCGCAAGGAAAGCGCCGCTTCCGAAGCTCAGGCCGGCTGCTGAACGGCCGCCGTGTCGGCCGGGGTGACGTGCGCAGGCGCGGCCGGCTTGTCGAAGTTGACGCCCAGCGCGATCGCGTGCGCCGCGAGGAATCCGACCACCTCGAGCCCGAAGACGACGGCTGCTGCCGGTCCTGGAGCGAGGCCGGCGAACTTCGCCGTGTCGACGATCACCGTGCCGACGAAGCCACCCGCCCCGAAGGCAATCGCCTGCGCGGCACCCCACAGGCCCATGCGCACGCCTTCCCGCGCACCACGGCCCTGGCTCGCCAGCGCCATCATCGACCCGATGGCCGCGATGCTGAACACGCCGTTCGCCAGCCCGAGGAGAAACACGTTCGCCTTCACCGGCCACGGGCCGTTCTGCAGGCCGCCCGCGACGAGCCCGGCCATCGCAACGGCGGAAGCGAGGCAGCCACCCACCACCCACTTCTTCAGGCTCGCCGCTGGCGTCGACCGCAAGAGCGTGGTGGCGAGCGCGACCAACAGCATGCCCGCGAACACGCCACCGTGCTGCACGCCCGAGAGCTTCGTCGACTCACCGGGCGAGAAGCCGAAGTGCGCGCCGGCGAAGGGCTCGAGCACCAGATCCTGCGCGCTGTACGAGAGCATCGAGATCGCCACGAAGAGCGTGAAGCGGCGGGCGTCGCTCTCCTGCCAGACCTGCTTGAGGGCCTCGCGGAAGGCGGGCTTCGCCTCGGGCGCTTCGATCGGCCCGGAGGCGTGCCCCTCGAGGCCCCAGATGGAGATGAGCGACAACAGGAACGCGAACAACGACACGCCCGCGGCCACCTGCACCAGGCGCAGCGGCGTGTAGGGATCGAGCAGCTTGCCCGCCGAGCCGGCGGTGATCGCGAAGCCCATGATCATCATCATCCACACGATGGTCGCCGCCGCCGCGCGCCGCTGCGAGTGCACCCGCTTCGCCATGAGCACCAGCAGCGACGTGCCCGACGCCGACACGCCACCGCCGATCAACGCGAAGCCCACGGCCCCCACGGCCAGACCGAGCGAGAGGTTCGCCTTCATCAGCGCCGTGCCCGCAGCGGCCGTCACGCCGCCGAGCGCCAACGTCGCCATGCCGCCGATGATCCACGGCGTGCGGCGCTGACCGACGTCCGAGCCGTAGCCCATGCGGGGCCGGAGCATCTGCATCGCGTGGTGCAGGGTCACGAGCGCCCCGGGGATCATCGCCGCCAGCCCCACCTCCACCACCATCACCCGGTTCAGCGTCGAGGTCGTCAACACCACGATCGCCCCGAGCGACGCCTGGACCAGCCCCAGGCGGAAGATGCTGAACCAGCCGAGATCGTTGGATTTCATGGTGCCCTCGCGAGAGAAGACCGTACGGCCGACACTTCGAAGCGTCAACCTGCCCTGACAGAACAGTGACTCTCGGGCACTTCCACGACCCTTCGCGCCAGTGTCAACCGGGCTTGACATCAAGTTGTGGAGACAAGATTATACAAACCCGTGACGGGCCAGTTCCGGCCCCGGAGGTCAACGTGGACCGCCAGATTCCAGCGCTCCTGAGGACGATCGTGACCAGCGCCTTCGTGCTGTTCATGCTCGCGTCAGCCCATCTCCTGATGGTGATCATCAACGCGGCCGAGCACCGCTTCTCGCCGCCCAACCCCGAAGCGGGGCTGACGGCGCGGCTGCTGACGGACCGGCCGGTGGCGGAGGAGCTCTCGAAGGCGCTCAAGAAGGCGCGGTCGGTCGAGGCGCAGCAGGCGCTGATGACGGCGCTGGCGACGGTCGAGTCGGGCCGGCCGCTCGAGGTGCGCACGCTGCCGGTGACGCCGTTCCTCGGCTGGGTCGCGGTGGGGCTCACGCTGCTGGGCTTCGTGCTCGTCTGGGCGACGGCGCGCATCAAGAGCGA
>JALOQF010000502.1 GCA_025459425.1 Myxococcaceae bacterium
CAACCCGGTCAACGCGCTGCTGGTCCGAAGAACGCTCGAGCGGTGGGGCGTTGCGCACGAGGTGGTGAGCGACGGCGAAGCGGCGGTCGAGCGGGTGCGCCTGGGGGGCGTGTCGGTGGCGCTGATCGACCTGCAGATGCCGAGGCTCGATGGTGAAGCGGCGCTGCGGGCCATTCGGGCGCTCCCGGGTGCGGCGGCGCGCACGCCGCTGGTGGCGTTCTCGGCGACCGTCGACGCGCACGAGCGGCACGCGCTGCTCCGGCTGGGCTTCGACGAGTGCCTGGCCAAGCCGCTGAACGAGGCTGCGCTCCGCGCGGTGCTGGGCGCGCTCCTCACCGGCTGAGGCGCGCACGAGTCAGCGGGTCGCGACGGTCTTCACGCGGCACGCGGCGTGGCCGAGCACGACCTCGCCGTCGACGGTGCTGGTGGGCGTGGGACGCCAGCCGCGACGCAAGCGGGCGTCGAGGAGCGCGTCAGCCGAAGGTGTCAGGTCCCACACGGAGACCCCGTTCATCGCGCCCAGTCACGTCGTGTCGAAGACGAGGACGAGGCCGTCACGCCAGGGCACGACAACGTCGTGGCAGTACTCGTCCTGGATGACGACGGCGGCGACGTCACAGGGCGGCGTCTGCGCAAAGGCCCAGCGCAGCACGTCTTGCAACGACGAGAGCGGCTGCACCTCGCGCTCGAGGACCGCGCGGAGGTTGGCGGCGAGGCGGTTCGTCTCGTCGAGGAGCCACATGCCGTGAAGTCTGCGCGCCCTTCCCGAATTCGAGCAAGCGCGCAGCCCTCCAGCGGAGGTGGCGCGTGCGTTCGCTGAAGGCCCCCACCGCCGGGCAGCGTCGTTTTGTCGGCCTTTGGGCGCAGTCGGCATAGGGTCGGCCTCCGCGTGGTGGAGTCACTCCAGGTCGCTTTCCTGCTCGTGTTGGGGCTGCTGTTCGGCAGCTTCTTGAACGTCGTCATCCACCGGTTGCCGCTGGCCGAGAGCGAGACGAGCACCTGGTGGGTCGGCTACGGGAGCCTCGTCTCGCCGAGCCGCTCGCAGTGCCCGAAGTGTGGGCATGCCATCGCCTGGTACGAGAACGTGCCCGTCGTCTCGTGGCTGGCGCTGCGCGGGAAGTGCTCGGCGTGCAAGGCGCCCATCTCGCCGCGGTACGTGCTGGTCGAACTGCTCACCGGCGTGCTCTTCGTGGCGTGCTTCGTGCGCTTCGGGTGGACGTACGCGCTGGTGCCGGCGTGCGTGATGATGGTGCTGGTGGTGCCGCTCGTGTTCATCGACGCCGCGCACTGGATTCTGCCGTTCGAGCTGACGTTGCCCGGCATCGGCCTGGGGCTCGCGCTGGCGGCGCCGCTCGGCGTCGACGCGCTCATCGCTTCGGCCATCGGCGCGGCGGCGGCGTTCCTCGCGTTCCGGGTGATGGAGTTCCTCGGGTGGCTCCTCTTCCGCAAGGAGGCGCTCGGGGCTGGCGACAAGTTCTTGCTCGCGCTGCTGGGCGCGTTCCTCGGCTGGCGCCCGCTGTTCGGGGTGTTGTTCCTTTCGTCGCTGCAGGGCGCGGTGTTCGGCCTCATCAGCCTTGGGCTGCGAGGGCGTGCGTCCAGCGATGCGCCGCTGCCAGCCGAAGGCGACGCAGCGGCCGCCGAGCCCGACGAACCGGAACCGGTCTTCACGCCCGAGTGGAAGAAGCCGGGGCTGTCGTTGGCGCAGCGGTTGGTGTCGGTGCCGTATGTCCTGTTCCTTCAGCCGATCCCCGACGACCCACCGGCCGAAGAGAACGCCGAGGGACAACTCGAAACACCCGAGTGGACACCGGGCCTCACGTCGATGCCGTTCGGCCCGTGGATTGGGCTCGCAGGCATCGAGGTGTTGTTGCTGACGCCGTGGCTGCGGCATGTGTTCGAGGGCTCGCCGTTCAGCCTCACGGTGAAGCTCTTGTTCGGCGACGGCTGATGTTCAGCCCAGCACGACCAGGTCGTCGCGGTGAACCGCTTCGTCCAACCCGCGCCAGCCAAGAACGCCTTCAATCTGTGAGGTCTTGAGGCCGGCGATGCGCCGCAAGTCATCGGCCGCGTAGGCGACCAGCCCGCGCGCGAAGGGCTTCTCGTCGGCGCCGCACACGTCCACCGGGTCGCCGTGCGCGAACGAACCGCGTACCTCGCGCACGCCCGATGGCAGCAGGCTCTTCTTCCGCTCGAGCACGGCGGCCTTCGCGCCCTCGTCGACCACGAGCGCTCCCTTCGGCTTGAGCGCATGCGCAATCCACGCGGCGCGCGCGTCACGCGGCGTCGCGGTCGGCTCGAACACCGTGCCGAGGTCGGCTCCCTCGAAGAGCGCCGTCAGCGCGCCCGCCCTGTGGCCCTCGGCGATGACGCAGCGATGGCCCAGCTCGGTCACCCGCACCGCCGCACGCAACTTCGTCGCCATGCCGCCCGTCCCCACCGCGCTCCCGCTGCCGCCCGCGGCCTTGAGCATCGCTGGCGTCACCTGCTCGACGAGCGGAATCCGCCGCGCGTCGGGGTTGGTGCGCGGGTCGGCGTCGTACAGCCCGTCGACGTCGGACAAGATGACGAGCACGTCGGCGCCCACCAGCCCCGTCACCAGCCCGGCGAGCGTGTCGTTGTCGCCGAACTTGATCTCATCGACCGACACCGTGTCGTTCTCGTTGATGACCGGCACCACCTCGTGCGCGAGCAGCCGCTCGAGCGTGTGCCGCGCGTTCAGGTACCGCCGCCGGTCCTGCACGTCGGAGTGCGTGAGGAGCACCTGCGCCACCACCCGCGGCGCGAGCGCCTCTTCCCACGCGCGCATCAGCCGGCTCTGCCCCACCGCCGCGCACGCCTGTTTGCCGGGAATGTCCTTCGGCTTCGCCGGCAGGCCGAGCCGCTCGACGCCCAGCGCGATGGCGCCCGACGAGACGATGACGAGCTCACGCTCCTCGGCGAGGGCCAGCAGCTCCTTCGCGAGCTTCTCGAAGTGCGGCCGGTGGAACTTCCCCGTCGCGTGGGTGAGCGCGTTGGTGCCCAGCTTCACCACCACCCGCTTCGCCTGCTCGAGCGCCTCGCGCCCCGTCTTCCGCGTCGTCACGGGTTCCACGCGTAGCCGAAGTCCGGCCTCCACGTCCTCGCCTTCGCTTGACGGAGCGGCCCCGCACCCTCATGGAGCCGAGATGCCGTACTGGACCCACCTGCTCCAGACTCCGACGCCAGCGCCCGTACGCCAACGGAACGAGGGCGTCCCCGTGGCGAGCGCTGCGGACATCACACCGCTGGGTTGGCTCGCCGCGTTCTCCCCTGATGACGTGCGCGCCTTCGTTCCAGCGCTGGAGTCCTCCCGCTTCCTCACGCTCTGCACGTCCGTACGCCTCGCCCGGGAGCGCCTCGTGCAACGCCGCGACGGGCTCCGCGACTTGGTGCAGCTACCGCTCGCGGAGCACCTCGACCTCTTCACCGAGCAGCTCGGGACGCTCGACGGCGGCGCTGGCTTGCAGGTGTGGCTCCACGAACTGGTCTACCCCTTCCCAGACGATGCCGAGGCGCGCAGCCTGCTTTCGCGCGCGCTCGCGGCCTTCGACGAGCCCTCCGCGTCGAAGCTGAGCGCCCTGGCCCAGCTGCTCCTGGAAGAGCACCGGCCGAGAAGCCCACGGTTCCTCTTCGACGCCGACGTCGCCGTCATGAAGACGGTCGGCTGGCTCGAGGGGCGCGGCGCTCCAGGGCGACTCGATGCGCTGGCGCCTTCGATGACGGAGCTGGACGAGGCGTCGCTACGACTTTCGTCGTTGGGCTACGGGTTCGCCGGGCTGCACCTCGGCCTCAGCACTGCCGCGCGCGAGCTCGCCGGGCCGTGCGAGCGGCGTGACGACGTCCTCGAGGCCCTCGGCGCATGGGAGAACGACACGCTCAGTCTCGACGAGGCGCTGATGGGTCGTCCATTCGACTTCCGGCGCGCCCTCATCGCCGAACTGGCCGCGCGCGAGGTGCGGCTGCAGCGCCTGCCCCCGGAAGACGACGCCAGGCTGTCGATGGCCCTCGTCGCCCTTGGGCTCCACGGTGACCTCGAAGCCCATCTCGCCGCGGTGCCCGCGGCCCTCGAAAGCACGGACGTGCGCATTCGAGCCGGGCTGGCCTTCACCTACCAACCGCGAGACTTCGACGAAGACGAGGACGACGTGGCGCCCCTCGACGCCATCTGGGAGCGCCTCGCGCGAGACCCCGAGCCCCGGGTTCGGTGGGCGGCCTGCTCGCACCAGAACTCACCGCTGAAGCCAGACGACGACCCGCACCCGGCCGTCCGGGCGCTTCGGAAGACGACGCCCCTGCTCGAGCTGCTCGCGCTGGCGACCAGCACGGAGCCGCTCGGCCTGTCGACGGTCTTCTCCCGGCGGGGCACGCCCATGCTCGTGCACCGCAGCGCTGAGCGGCCGGCGCCACCGTCATCGACTCGACGAAGCGACGCAGCTCGTCGAGGGGAGGTTGAATGCGTGCAGGCCCCATCGTCGTGAGGAACCGCGCCGCCTCGGCGTGGCTGCGGCGGGCCTGCGAGGTGGACAAGAGCGCGCTGCCGTCATCTTCCGGGAGCGCGTTCACCGACGCCGGAATCGACACCGAAACCCACGTGGAGCCGTCGGCCGTGAGGCCCTGGAAGTTCCACTCGAGCAGCCGATTCGACAGGTGCACCGGCTCGATGAACCACGCGGTGAGGAAGAGCCAGCCCTCGCCGCCCTCGAAGCGCACGCGGGTCGGGAAGAGCAGGAACCCGGCGCTGGCGTCGGGGCAGCCCAGCAGGGCTTTCTCGGTGAGCTGACCGCCCGGCGTGCGGAGGCTCTGCGTGAGCGCCTTCAGCGGGCTCGCCAGACACGAGCGCCTCGCCGATGGCGCCTTTGCGAGCAGGCGCTGCCAGGCCTCGAGGGACACCACGTCGACGCGGCCCTGCCGCACCGCGCCCGGCTTCGTCACCACCAACTCGGTGTGCGCGGGGAGCACCCAGGAGGGCTTCGCCGACGGGTCGAGCGGCTCGACGTCGACGCGCGGGGCCACCGCCACCGACGCGCCCAGCACCCCGGCGTCGAGCGTGACGGTCTGAGCCGACGCGAGCGATGACCCCAACAGCCCGACGAGCAGCATGACGCGCATGGCGCGAAGGGTGGTCGACGGCCGGCTGCGAATCAACGGGGCGTTGCCTCGAGCGCGTGGCCCTGCGGCGCGACCAGGTGGGCCCACGCCAGCGCCCACACCTGCCGCGGTGACACCGAGAACACCCGCAGCACCTCGCGGTGGTCGAGCAGCGTGAGCCCCACGGCCACCGTCACGAGCGGCCACCACACCACCCCGAGCACCCCCTGCACCCCCGCGGGCTGCCCACGGAAGAAGTCACGATGAAACGCGAGGTGCTGCCGCTCGTCGTCGCAGATGGCCTCGAGGGCCCACCGCAGATTCGACGCCGGCAACGCGCGGGCGAGCGCACCGTAGAACGCCAGCGCCACCACTTCGGCCGCCTGCAGCACCAGCAGCTTGAACCGGATGCCGAACAGCCGACGCGCGTGGGTGAAGAGGCGCTGGCTCCAGTGCCGCGCCTCGAGCGTTCCTCCCAACGCCGCCACCATCTCGCCGAGCAGGCGCGCGTGCCGACCCTCCTCGGCCACGAAGCGCTTGAGCGCCGCGCGATAGTCGTCGTCGATGCCCTCGAACGTCGCGCGGTCGATGTCGTGCGCGATGCGCCCCTCACCCGATTCTCCAAGTTGAAAGCGCGCGAGCGACCGGGCCAGCGCCAGGCGGCGGGCGTCGTCGAGGACCGGTGGCGTGACGGGTGGCAGCGGGCGGTGGGCGTTCGCGTCGAAGTGGGCTCTCCAGCGGCTCCAGGTCATGCCCCATGGAACGCCGCGGCGGCCGCTTCGTACGGGCACCCTTGACCAGACCGTCGGTCTTCGTTCCCGAGCGGTCGCCGTCAGCCGTGAGCGGCAGATGGTGAGGACGGAGGAAACGAACCCGTCAAGCCGTCGCCCGCCTTGTTTCGTGCGCGCATGAGGCGTCTCATCACCTCATCTCCGACGCCGTCATCGAGGCCGACCGATGCGCACCAACTCCACCGTGGCAACCTCGATGGACGAAGCCGGAGGCACGCTGCTCGAGCGCGCGCTGGACCCGAGAGGCTGGGCGCTCCCGACGCGGCGGGTGAACAAGGAGAACCTCTGCACGGTGGGCTCGATTCAGGTGTGCGCGTCGCTCGACATCACGCCCACCCTCGACACCTTCATCCGCGTGTCCTTCCGCGGCCCGGGGCTGTCACCGATGCAGGCCGCCGAGCTGCTCGAGCAGTTCGTGTCGAAGCGCTTCGCGTACGTGCCGAACGCCGAGTGGTTCGTCGAGATCGACGCCCGCAAGTGGATTCACTTCTCGCGCAAGTACACCGAGCAGCGGCTCGAGGCCTGACGGACGCTCGCCACCGCCACCACCTTCGCCGACATCGTCGCGCCCGCCGAGGCCGAGTGCCGGAGCAAGAAGGCTGGCGACGTCTGCCGTGCCGAGTTCGGCCAGGGCGTCTGCGCGCCCGCGAAGTGTACGCGCAACGACTACAGCGAAGGGCCACCGCCGAAGCAGAAGGTGGTCGACTGCCTGAAGTGTGAGGCGCCGGCGGCCGACGCGGGCGCACCCAGGCCGCTCGAGAAGACGTCTCCCGCGAAGTCGAAGTGAGGCCCCACGTCATGCGCCACCTGCTGCTCGTCACCCTCGTCTCGAGCGCCGCGCTCGCCGACATTCCGCCCAGCAACGCTTCGCAGTGCCACGGCTCGAAGCCCGGTGCGGCCTGCACCACCGACGACGGCAAGGCCGGCACGTGCCTCACGCAGAAGGTGGGCCGGCTCGACTACTCCGAAGGCGTGCCGCCGAAGTCCATCGAGGTCGACATGCTCATCTGCGTGGCCTCGGCCTCGGCGCGCGTGCCGGTGGCGCCGCCGTACCTCGCCGCAGGAGGCGTGGTGGCCGTGATGGCGATTCTCATCGGCCTCAAGCTCGCGGGGCGTGGCCGTCGTCTGAACCCGTCGACCTAGCGCCGCCGTGGAGCGCAGCGCCTCGCCTGACGTGTTCACCCCGCTCGACGCCGCGCGCAGCGCTTTTCTGCGAGCGTCGGCGCCGGCGCTCACGCCCTTCTTCGCCGACCGGGAGCGGCGGGTGCTGTGGCTCGGCGTGGCCTCGGTGCTGGTGGCGTTCATGCTCACCGGGCTCGCGCCGCTGTGGCTGCTGGCGCTGGGGCCGGTGGTGTTGGGCGTGCCGCACCTGCTGGCCGACGTGCGCTACCTCGTGGTGAAGCCGGGCCTGCATCGTGAGGTGTCGCTCATGCTCGGGCTCGGCGTGCCCCTGGTGGCGGTGACGGCGGGCGCGCCGCCGGTGTTCGGCGTGCTGTCGGTGTTCGTCGCCGTCGCTTCGGGGCCGCGCAGCTGGCGGCAGCTGCTGGCCTTCGCCGGAGCGACGGTGCTGGCGCTGGTGGCGTGGGCCTTCTCCGACGACTTTCGGCTGGCCTTCGTGCACGGGCACAACCTCGTGGCCATCGGCTTGTGGTTCGCGCTGCGGCCCCGGCCCTCGAGCCACGGGTGGATTCCAGCGCTGGCCCTGGGCGGCTCGGCTCTCATCCTCGTCGGTGGGCTCGACCCGGTGGTGACGGCGATGGGCGGCTGGGACGCACCGGGCACGGGGAGCGACTTCGGCGAGTTCGTCGCCACGCACACGAGCGGTCTCGACCCGACGCTGGCCGCGCGCGTGGTGCTGTCGTTCTGCTTCCTGCAGTCGGTGCACTACGCGATGTGGCTACGCCTCATCCCCGACGACGCCCGCGAGCGTCGAGCCCCGCGCACCTTCCGTGCCTCGTGGCGGGCGCTCGTGCAGGACTTCGGGTTGCCCGCGCTGGCCGTCGTGGCAGGCCTCGCCGTGGGGCTGGCGGCGTGGGGGGCCGTCGAGCTGAGCGCTGCCCGAAACGGCTACCTGCACCTCGCGACGTTTCACGGGTACCTCGAGCTCGCCATCGCCGCGCGCTGGTTCGTGAAGGGCCGGCCCGCGTGACGGGGCTGTCGGTGCTGGGGGCGTGGCTCGTCGCGTACGTCTTCACCCAGGCCATCGAGGTGCCGCTCTACCTGCGCATCACGGACGGGCGCTGGCGGGTGGCGCTGCTCGCCAGCACGCTGACGCACCCCATCGTGTGGTTCGTCTTCCCCGAGGTGTGCCCGTTGTCGTGGGGCTACTGGGGCATGGTGGCGGCCGCCGAGGCGTTCGCGGTGGCTGGCGAGGCGGCGTGGCTGTCGTTCAGCGGCGTGGGCTCGTCACTCAAGTGGGCCTTGCTGGTGAATGCGGCGAGCGCGACTGGAGGGCTGCTGCTGCGCGCCACCTTCGGCGTGCCCTGAGGGCCATCACCTGGGCTTCCTCGCGCCGAGGGTGGCGGTTACACCCGGGCTGTCATGTACGCGCCCGTTCCAGACGGCTTCCCCCGGCCCGCGTCGAGCATCCGCTACGTCGAGGCGCCGCCGCCGCGCGAGCTGATGCGCGTGGTGCACTGCTTCTGGCAGCTGCGCACGCTCGCGCCGCTCACCGAGGACTTTCAGTACCACGCGCTGCCCGACGCGTGCGTGAACCTGCTCCTCAACCAGCTCGACCCTCGCGTCGCGGGCGTGACGGCGCTGCACACCACCTCGGCGGTGCTCAACCTGGGAACGCACTTCCACTACGTCGGGGTTCAGCTCTTCCCCGGTGTCTGGCGCGGCCCCTCGAGCGACCTCGTCGACCGCTACGTCGGCACGCCCTACCGCGGGGCGCTCCCGCTGGTGCCCACGAGCGAGCGCCTCGTCGGGCTGAGCTTCGAGCAGATG
>JALOQF010000503.1 GCA_025459425.1 Myxococcaceae bacterium
GCTCAAGGGCTGGATCGACGCGTGGGCGACGGGAATGGGCCCGTGGACGAGCCAGCGCTGACGGTCAGTCGAAGCTGCCCGACACGGCCAGCCCGTTCGGCATCGGGCTGAGTCGCACCGCTGGCGTCGTGTCACGGCCGTGGAAGAGGAGGGGAATCGCTATCGAGAAGGCGCTCCCCAGCGCGGTGCCGACGAGAATGTCGGTCAGCCAGTGTTTGTCGGCCGCCATGCGCAGCGTCGCCGTCGCCAGCGCCATGGGGACGCCGACCGCGAAGGTGAGCCACGCGAAGCGGTACCCGCGCAGCACGCCGATGACGCCCGCCGAGACCGAGAGGCCCACGGTGAAGGTGGTGTGGCCCGAGAAGAACGACATGAAGTGATCGTTCGGGTCTCTCGCCTGCGCGAGCAGCGCCTCGTCTGCGCCGGCGGTGTACGGCCGCCCGCGGCCCGCCGCGAACTTCACCGCCTGGTTGATGGCCAGCGCGGCGAACGTGGACTCGACCATGATCAGCAGGTCGACGGCCCACGTCTTCCAGAACTCGGGCGAGTCCTTCGCGCCGAGCGCGTCGAGGCCGGCGACGACGAGGGGCAGGGCCACGAAACCGACGAGGTCGGACGCGGTGGCCGCTGGTCTGAGGCCCGACGAGCTCGGCGAGAGCGACGGGTTGAACGCGCGGCGCACGGCCGTGTCGAAGCCGTTCGTCGCGCACCAGCGGCACGCGTCTGGCGCCAGCGCGTCCTTGAGCGCGAACTCGCTCAGGACCCAGCCGGCGACGAGCGTGCCCGTGACGGGGAGGTCGATGCGGGGGTCCCACTTCAGCGGGGCGGGCGTGGCGGCGAGGGTGAGTGAGAGGGCGAGCGCGAACACGGTGGCATCGTGCCCGCACTCGCGCGGTCGCGCCATGCCTCGGTCACTCGCGTTCTACGTGGCGACGCTCGGGCGAGGTCCTTCCGAGCGTGACGTGTCGTCGCGCCTCGCGCTCGTGCTCTGGCTCCTCGTTCTGCCAGCCGGTCTCCGCGCTCGGCTGACGAGCCGATTGCACGTTCTCAAGCCTCGCCTGCGTCACGCAGGTGCGTGCGCGCGGCGCCACCGGGCTTCGTCGCCTCCTCCCTGCACAGCTGCGCGACGAGTGGGTGCCTCAGCGCGTTGCTCCGGAGCGACCACACCGACGCACTCTTCGCGGCGATGCGCACGAACTCGTTCTGTGAGAGCGATACTGGCAGCTCCGCGAACTTCAACTTGCCCGCCCGCGCGCAGAGCGCCACGCCAAGCTCAAGGTCCATCGGGCCGCCGATGCTCATCGTGTCGAACTGCACGGGAAACGCGCAGCGAGCGAAGAGCGGCGCGAACTTCCACTTTCCAAAGAAGCTGGTCCCCGTCTCGCGCAGCCAGGCGGTCAGCTTCGCGCGCACGACGTCGGGCTCATCGAGTACGCCGATGATGCGTCGCACCGGGCTGAGGCTCCCTGTGACGAAGAACTCGAGCCACAGCAGGTCCATTTCCTCGGGCGCCGGAGGACCATCACCGACCCGTGGGAACTCGGGGTCGTCGAAGCCCTTCAGGATCCTCTCGACGACTCGTGGTTTCACCGGGTGCAGCGCCTCGATGCCGCTGCGTACTTCGGCCGAAACCATCGCCATGCGCGTGAAGGCGTGGAGTTAGGTGACACTGGGCTCGGTGGCGTTCAACCACGCCTCGAAGGCGTGCACGGCGCGGAGCACGTCAGGTGTTCGGTAGAACGACTGGATGACGTCGTCGAGTTCGACCATGTGGGGACCCACGATGACGTCAGTGTGCGACACCTCACCCTGAACGTCACACGTCGAGGTGCCGCCAGACGCCCGAGGAGAAGGTCGAGCCGGCCATCGCCACCTTCTCGCCGGCCCAGGCTTCGTTCCACCGCGTTCGTGTCAGCCCTGACGTATACGCTTTCGCCTCGATGTCGCGCCGGCCACACATGCTCGTGGTGCACCCCGACTCGGCGCGCGTCGAGCTCGCGCTCCTCGACGACAGCCGGGCCGACCGGTTCGTCGACGCGGGGCGAAGGCGCTCCTTCGCGCAGCTCGTCGAGGCGTGCCAGGGATCCGCGCACGCAGGTCTCGCCCCGGCCAGTCCCTGGCTCGTGCGCTCGTTCTTCGCGGCCGAGGCCCCCGCGCTGGCGCAGGCCGCGTTCGGCCCGGTGGCCTCGACACCGGACTTCGCCATGCAGGCGTTCGCCCTGCGCGGAGAGCTCTTCTCGCAAGACGTCACGCCGGGCTTCTTCGCCGACGTCGCTTCGCGCCTCGGTGGTCGGGTCGGTGAAAAGGTGAGCGCGCTGGCGGCGCTCTTCGAGCGCGTCGACGAGCGGCTCCTGGCGCTGAAGCACGTCGACCCCCGCGGGCGTGAGGCGCTGGCCACCCGGCGTCTCAAGGAAGCCGGGCTCCCCGACGCCTTCGAGCGCTTCGGCGGCATCGAGGTGCGCGATCTGCACGACCTGCCGCCGGCGCGGCTGACCTTCCTCGACACGCTCGCGCGGGCCTGTCTGGCGCAGGGCCGCACCTTTCGACTCGTCCTGCCCTGGGCCGGCAGCCCACACACCGACGCCTTCGTCGGCGGCGTCGCCCGCTTCTTCGAGCGCCGGTGGGAAGCGGCGCCGGGCGCCGAGCTCGTGCCCGAGTCGCCGCCTGGAGACCTCGGCGTCGCGCTGCGCGGCGTCTTCGCGGCCGAGGCGACGCCGTCGAGCGCCCCGGGCGTCACGGTGGTGTCGTGTGCCTCACCCCGCGACGAGGCCCGCGCCATCGCCTCGCGCGTGAGGCACCTGCTCGACGAGGGCGTGCCGCCGGAGCGCATCGCCGTCGCCTTTCGCGACCTCGCCGACGACACCGAGCTGCTCGTCGAACAGCTGGCGCTGCTGGGCGTCCCCGCGCGGGCGCGCCTGGGCCTTCCGCTCGCGCGCAGCCCCATCGGCCGGCTGGCGCTCTCGGTGCTGCGGCTGGCCGACGACGAGTTCCCCGTCGACGACGTCGCGGCGCTCCTCGAGAGCCGGTACGCCCCCTCGCTGTCGCGGCACCTGCCGCCGTGCCGTGCGGCCTTCGCCGAGGCCGGCATTCGCAACGACGTCATCGGCGCCGCTTCGGGGGAAGGGGCGTGGACGGTGCGGCTGCGCAGCCTGCTCGAGCGCAAGCGGCGCCTCGCGGCCGAGCGACGGGCGCTCCAGCCCGAGGTGGTCGAGCTCGAGCAGCTCGAGGTGGGCGTGCAGCGGGTGCTCGCGCTGGGCCGTTCGATTCCAGTGCGCGGCACCGCGGGAGAGCTGCTCGCTGCCTTCACGGCCGCGCTGGGGGCGCTCGGGCTCGACGAGGCGCTGCGGGACCCGGAGCCCGCGCTTCGCGGCGTCGTGCTCGACCAGGAGATCGATCGAGCGCTCGCGCGAGACCAGGCGTCGTTCGAGGCGCTCTCGTCGTTGCTGGCGTCGCTCCGTGAAGGGTTCGAGCGCTCTGGCTTCTCGTCGGCCCGCCTCGACCGACGCACCTTCGCGCGGTGGCTCACGCTCGCCGCCCAGGACGTGAATCTGCAGGCGCGCGGGCCCCGCTCGGGCGCCGTGTGGCTCGTCGACGTGCGCGAGCTGCCCGGCATGCGGTTCGACGCGGTCTTCGTGGGCGGCCTGGTCGACGGGCGCTTCCCCGGGCGGCCGACGCCTGCGCCGCTGCTCTCGGACGACGAGCGCGTGGCCCTCAACACCGCGGCGCCCAGCCCCGTCTTCCGGGTCTCGGTGATGGACGACGGCGTGGCCCTGCCGCTGCGGCTGGCCGAAGACCGGCTGCTCTTCCACCTCGCCCTCACCGCGGCGCCGCGCGTGACGGTGACGGCGCCGCGCGTCGACGCCCGGGGCCGGGAAGCGCTGCGCTCGCCGTTCCTCGATGGCCTCTCGCGTGTCCTGCAGCCGCTCCCCGTCGAGACGCGCGCGCACCGGCCCGTTCCGCTCCTCGAAGAGGTCGAGTGCGAGGCCGACCTCGCCGCCCGCGCCGCGCTCGAGTGCTTCAGCCCGCTCGAGACCCGGCAGTCGCCGCGCGCTCCCGTCGCCGCCGTGCTCGAGCACGTCCTCGCCGACACGCCGTGGATGCCGACGGCCCGCCTCGCCGCCGAGATGGAGGCCGAGCGCCTGCGGTACTTCTCCGATGGCGAACGGACCGCGGGCCGCTGGTCGGGCCGGGTTGACGGTGACGTCCTCGCCCGCCTGCAGCCAGCGCTCGAGTGGGGGGTGAGCCGGCCGGTCAGCGCCAGCCAGCTCGAGGCCTGGTCACGGTGTCACTTCCTGGGCCTGAGCCGCCGGGTGTTGCGCCTCGAGGAAGACGAGGAAGCCGGCGAAGAGATGGACGCGCGGGCCCTGGGCGAGCTGCTGCACGCC
>JALOQF010000504.1 GCA_025459425.1 Myxococcaceae bacterium
CTTCTCGAACTTCGCCTTCTCGGGGTCGAACACCTTGATGCCGACGGAGTCGACGACTTCCTTGCCGGTGGCCTTCGCCTTCTCCTTGAAGGTCTTGGCTTCGGGCTCATCTTTCCACTCGGCGGTGCGCTTGCCGGTGCCCTTGGTCTTGAAGTCCTTGAGCGTGGGCGCCTCGTCCATCTTGTCGCCGAAGCCCTTCGCGCGACCGAGCTCGACCTTGCCCTCCTTGGCCTCGAACTTGGTGTTCCAGTCCTTCCAGCCGGAGTCGACGGTGGCCTTCTTCGTCTCCTCGCGCACGTGCTTGACGCCGTTCTTCGTCGCGTCGACCGCGGCCTTCGTCTTGTTGCTGACGGTGGTGGTGGCCTTCTGGACGTTCTTCTGAACCTCCGTCGCCGTGTCCTGCACGTTCTTCTGGACCCTGGTGGCAGTCTTCTGCAGGTTCTTGCCGACGCTGGTGGCCGTCTTCTGGAGGTTCTTCCCGACGGTGGTGGCCGCCTTCTGGGCGGTCTTCACCAGGTTCGACAGCGGGTTCGAGGTGTTGCGGCGCGTCTCAACCACATTTCGGCACCTCACGTCGAGTGGGTGCATGTCGTTTTCAGGGGTTTGGCGCGCACTCGAGGGCGGCGGCGATGAGTGGGTGAAGGTGCGAGCGCCTGCGCCAGATGGCGTAGATGGGGAAGCGGGCGAGGGGTCGCTCGAGCTTCTGGGCGACGACCCCAGGCATGCGCGGGCCTGCCGGCGAGAGTGAAGGAACGAGCGAGAAGCCGAGCCCGGCGGCGACGAAGCCGAGAATCGTGTCCGACGAATCGGCGGCGAAGGCCTCGCGGGGCGAGACGCCGTGGGCCTTGAGCGCCTCGAGCTGCAAGGCCTTGAGCTGCCGGTCGGCGTGGTAGCCGATGAAGGGCACCTGGGCGAGCGTGGCCAGCGACACCTTGCCCTTCTGCGCGTGGGGCCCGTGCGCCGGGGCGACGATCCACGCTTCGGTGCGAGCGAGCTCTCGCACCTCGACGTCGGGCGGCACCTCAGGGATCCAGTCGATGAGCAGGTCGGCGTCGCCGCGGCGCAACAGGGACAGGTCGGCGTGCGGCAGCTCGGACAAGGCCACCGTGATGTCCGGCCGCTTCGTCTGCAGCTTCCGCAGCCACTCGGGCACCAGGTGCCGCAAGAGATGCCCTGCCGCGAAGAGCTTGAGCGTGCCGCCGACCTGCCCGCCCTTCACCCGCGCTTCGAGCTGGGCGAGCTGCTCGTAGAACGGCGCGAACCCGTCGTAGAGGAGCTGCCCCTGCGGCGTCAGCACCACCCGGTCCTTCCCCACGCGCTCGAAGAGCTTCACGCCGAGCTCGTCTTCGAGCCGCCGCACCTGCTGGTGCACGCCCGGCTGGGTGATGGGGTACGGGAACGCGCGGGCCGCGCGCGCGTACCCCTGCTGGCGCGCGACCCAATAGAAGCCCTCGAGACGTTGCAGGTTCATCGATAGCGCACGGTAATCGATGAACGATGTTCTTGTCCTGAACCTGATTGACGGGCCGGGGGTTCAATGCACGTCAACGGGCCCACGACGCGGCCCCCTCACGGGAGCGAAAACGACATGAAGGCGATGAAGAACCTGGTGCACCTCGGCGTGCTGGCGATGTGGGTGGTGGCGGGCGTGCTGTTCACCCTGAAGGCCGCGCTGGCGGTGAGCGCGCTGGTGCCGGTGCTGGTGTTCTGGGGCTGGTTCGCGGCGTTCGCGGCGGCGACGAGCTGGGTGGTGGCGAAGTTCGACGGCCCCCTGGGGGCGCTGGGCACCCACGGGGCGGCGCTACTCGTGCTCCAGGCGCTCCCGGTGACGTTGCCCTTCGCGTTGATGCGGGTCGGCCTCGACCTGCTCGCTGGCCGCGGCCTGCCCTTCTGAAAGAAACATGGAGCCACCGCGCCCCGGCGCGCTAGACGCCCCGGCCGTGGCAACCACCATTGGTATTCCTCGAGAGTCGCTGTCGGGTGAGAGGCGCGTCGCCGCCACGCCCGAGTCGGTCAAGAAGCTCGCCCAGCGGGGCCTTCTGCTCCACGTCGAGAAGGGCGCCGGCGCCGCTGCCGGCTATCCGGACCAGGCGTACGCCGACGTCGGCGCCACCCTGGTGGACTCCGCGTGGGGCTGCGAGGTCGTCTTCAAGGTGCGGCCGCCGACGCTCGACGAGGTGGGCCGGCTGACGCCGAAGGCGCTGGTGGTGTCGCTCATGCAGCCGGAGCGCAACCCGCAGCTCGTGGGCGCGCTCGAGGCGAAGCAGGCCACCGCGCTCGCGCTCGAGCGCATTCCCCGCGTCACGCGCGCCCAGAAGATGGACGTCTTGTCGTCGCAGGCCAACCTGTCGGGCTACCGCGCCGTCGTCGAGGCCGCGGCGCACCTGTCGGGCTTCATGGGGCCGCAGGTGACGGCGGCCGGGTCGACCCCTCCCGCGAAGGTGCTGATCATCGGCGCGGGTGTCGCCGGCCTCGCGGCCATCGGCGCGGCGCGGGCCCTGGGCGCCGAGGTGCGAGCGTTCGATACGCGCGCCGCGGCCCGGGAGCAGGTCGAGTCCCTGGGCGCGCGCTTCCTCGAGGTGCAGCTCAAAGAGAGCGGCGAGGGCCAGGGCGGCTACGCGAAGGTGATGAGCCCCGAGTTCATCGCCGCCGAGATGGCGCTCTTCCGCGCGCAGGCGAAGGAAGTCGACGTCATCATCAGCACCGCGCTCGTGCCCGGCGCGAAGGCCCCCATTCTGGTGCCGCGCGACGTGGTCGAGGCGCTCAAGCCGGGCTCCGTGGTGGTCGACATGGCCGCCGAGCAGGGCGGCAACTGCGAGCTGACGAAGCCCGGTGAGGTGGTCGACTTCCAGGGCGTGAAGATTCTCGGCTTCACCGACCTCGCCAGCCGCATGGCGCACACCTCGAGCCGCTTCTTCGCGATGAACCTGGTGCACCTGTGCGGCGAGCTCGGCAAGGCCGAGACGCTCGAGCTGCCGCTCGAGAACGACGTCATCCGCCCGGCGCTCCTGCTGCACGAGGGCAAGGCCCTGCCGCCGCTGCCGGTGAAGGAGCCCTCACCCAGCACCGCGCCGCCACACGTGCCGAAACCCGACGCGAAGCCGCAGCAGCAGCAGCTCCAGTCGCCCTCGCGCGGCGCGTGGGGCAGCACGGTGGGAGGCCTCGCCGTCATCGCCGCGCTGTTCGGCCTCGGTCGCTTCGCCCCGTCGGACTTCCTGCAGCACTCGACCGTCTTCGTGCTGGCCTGCTTCATCGGCTGGCAGGTCGTGTGGGCGGTGACGCCGGCGCTGCACACGCCGCTCATGAGCGTCACCAACGCCATCTCGGGCATCATCATCATCGGCGGGCTCTTGCAGGTGGGTGACGGCATCGACCTGCCCACCGTGCTCGGCGTGCTGGCCGTCTTCTTCGCCACCATCAACATCGCCGGTGGCTTCCTCGTCACCGAGCGCATGCTGAAGATGTTCAGGCGAGAAGACGCTGCGCCGGCGGCCTCGTCGCATGGCGGAGGTCACCGATGAACGGCGTGCTGGCAGTCGCGTACCTCTCGGCGGGCGTGCTCTTCATCCGCTCCCTGGCCGGCCTCTCGAAGCAGGAGACCGCCACCAGCGGCAACGAGCTCGGCATGGTGGGCATGGCCGTCGCCGTCGCGGTGGCGATGGTGACGTGGATCATGGGCGCGCACGACCCTTCGGCGCAGGCGCTCCACCTGCGGGCGACGGGCCTGGCGTTGCTGGCGGGCGCCATCGGCATCGGCTTCTTCATCGGCGCCACGCTGGCGAAGCGGGTCGAGATGACCGGCATGCCCGAGCTGGTGGCGATTCTGCACAGCTTCGTCGGCCTGGCCGCGGTGCTGGTGGGCTTCTCGAGCTACCTGCACCCGCACGGCCTCTCGACGGACCCGGTGGCGGTGGTGGTGCACGAAGTCGAGGTGTGGGTCGGCGTGGCGGTGGGCGCCATCACCTTCACGGGCTCCATCGTCGCGTGGGGGAAGCTGAAGGGGTCGATCTCGGGCAAGCCGCTCTTGCTGCCCGGGCGCCACGCGCTCAACGCGGTGGTGGCGCTCGTCATCATCGGGCTGGCGGTGCCCTTCGTGCAGGGCGGCGCGCCGAATGGCCTCTGGTTCCTCGTGGGCATGACGGTGCTGGCGTCGCTGCTCGGCGTGCACCTCGTGATGGCCATCGGCGGCGCCGACATGCCGGTGGTGGTGTCGTTGCTCAACAGCTACTCGGGCTGGGCGGCCGCGGCGGCGGGCTTCATGCTGTCGAACGACCTGCTCATCGTCACCGGCGCGCTGGTGGGCAGCTCGGGCACCATCCTCTCCATCATCATGTGCCGGGCGATGAACCGCTCCATCTTGAACGTGGTGTTCGGCGGCTTCGGCACCGGAGACGCCAAGCCTGCTGGCCCGGCCGCGGCCATCACCGGTGAGGTGAAGGAGCTGAAAGCCGACGAGGTCGCCGAGGCGCTCTCGCAGGCGCGGCAGGTCGTCATCGTGCCTGGCTACGGCATGGCGGTGTCGCGCGCGCAGGGCGCAGTGAACGAGCTGACGCGCACGCTGCGTGAGAAGGGCGTCACCGTGCGCTTCGCCATTCACCCGGTGGCGGGCCGGCTGCCGGGCCACATGAACGTGCTGCTGGCCGAGGCCGGCGTGCCGTACGACATCGTGCTCGAGATGGAGCACATCAATCAGGACTTCCCGCAGACCGACGTGGTGCTCGTCATCGGGGCCAACGACATCGTCAACCCCAGCGCGCTCGACGACCCGAACTCGAGCATCTACGGCATGCCGGTGCTCGAGTGCTGGAAGGCGCGGCTGACGGTGGTGCTCAAGCGCGG
>JALOQF010000159.1:0-5383 GCA_025459425.1 Myxococcaceae bacterium
ACCCAGGCCGTCACGCTGCGCGCCGGCCAGACCCTCGGGCGCTACCAACTGCAAGAACTGCTGGGCGAGGGCAGCACCGCCCTCACCTTCCGCAGCTTCCACGAGGCGCTCCAGATTCCCGTCGCGCTCAAGGTGTACCGGCCGACCGACCGTGTCGCCCAGGACACCCTCCGCGAGCGCTTCGTTCGCGAGGCGCGCGTGCTGGCGCGGCTCGACCATTCCCACATCGTGCGGGTGCTCGACGTCGACGAGGCGCAGGGGTTGCCGTTCATCGTCTTCGAGTACGTCGGCGCGATGTCGATGGACGAGCTGGTGCGCGCCACCGGCCACCTCGGCGTCTCGCGCACGCTGCGCATCGGACGTGACGTCGCCTCGGCGCTCGGGGCCGCCGCGGAGCACGGGCTCCTCCACCGCGACGTGAAGCCGGCCAACATTCTCGTGCGGAAGGACGGGCTGGTGAAGCTGGCCGACTTCGGGCTGGCGCACTCGCAGCACGGCGCCCAGGAAGGGAGCGGCCTCGTGTACGGCACGCCGGCCTTCATGTCGCCCGAGGCCATCACCACGCCGGGGAGCGTCGACGTGCGCTCCGACATGTACAGCCTGGGCTGCACGCTCTTCTTCGCGCTGTCGGGGCAGGCGCCCTACGAGCGGGCGAGCCCCATCGAGACGATGCGCGCGCAGGTGAGTGAGCCCGCGCCCAGCCTCCGCGACGTGCCGCCGCCGGTCGAAGCGCTCGTTCGGCGGCTCCTCGCAAAGCCGGCGGCCGAACGGTTCGGCACCTGGCCCGAGGTGGTGGCCGCCTTCGAGGCGTTGAGTCAGGTCGACACGGCGGCCGCGAAGCCCGGTGAGCCGATGGCCAGCGCCGGCCGCGGGCTGTCCACCATCGCGCGGAAGATGAGCGAGCTCTTCAAGGGCCGCTGAACGGCGCCGCGGTGACGCGCGCCGGGCCCGAGTCGCGTCAGGGGTTCGGGTTCTGCGCGGGCGGAGCGACGACCCGCTCCGTCCGCGGCCGCTTCGGGTCGAGCCCTTCGGGGTTGGCCGCCTGCCCGGTGCGGTCGACGCCGGTCGCGGGAGGTGGCCCACCGTCGGCTGGCCAGCCAGCGGCCCACGCAGCGAACGCCAGCCCCGCCATCAACCCCAGCGTGATGCCAGCGACCGCCGCACGCCAGAAGGGTGCCCGACGCGCCCGCCCCTGGGCCTGCTCGAGCTCTCGCGCGTGGGTGACATCGGCTGGCTCGAGCTGCAGCGCCCACGGGTAGCCTGCGGCCAACACGGCCTCGACGTAGACGGAGCGGCGGCTGCGCCCCTCGAGCGTCTCGCGCCCGAACTGCGCGTCGGCGAGCCGCTGGAGCGCCGCCTCGACGAACGCCGCGCGGTCGACCGTCGCCGCGACGACCCGGGTGACGGCGCTGCGAACGTCACCACCGGCAGTCCACACCGCGTCGAGGTCGGCCAGCGGCACCAGCTCGACGGGCGACGGGGCCTGCGCTGCCTGAGAGACGACGCGCTCCATGACGGGGCACAGTCTACAGCGCCTGTTCGCCCACGCTCGCTGTGCTAGGGGCTCGCCACCCCGAACGACCGGACTCACGCCATGCGCACCGCCCTCCTCCTCGCCCTCACCGCCTCGTCCCTTGCCCACGCCGAGTTCAAGGCGGCCTTCGTCGACTTCCAGCGCGCGCTCGTCGAGGTGGACGAGGGCCGCGCCGCCAAGCAGCGCCTGCAGGCCAAGGCCGACGCGAAGAAGAAGGAGCTCGAGAGCGAGGGCGCCGCGCTCGAGAAAGAGGGCGAGGCCTTCAAGAAGCAGGAAGCGACGATGGACGACAAGGCCCGCCGCGAGCGCTTCGACGCGCTGATGAAGAAGCAGCGCGAGCTGTCCGAGAAGGTGCAGCGCGCGCAGGCCGAGCTCGCCGACGCCGAGCGCAAGGAGATGAGCACCATTCTCCCGAAGTTCGAGGCGATCCTGGACGAGATCTCGCGCCGCGAGGGCCTGGCGATGGTCTTCGACCGCTCGACGTCGGGCATGGCGTGGGCGCAGCCGTCGCTCGACCTCACCAACGAGCTCATCCGCACGTACAACTCCCGCAAGGGAGCCTCGGGCAAGCCGGCCGCCGACGCGCCGAAGAAGTGATGGCCTCGCCGCTGACGGTCGCCCTGCTCTGGGCCGGCGTCGCGCTGTGCACGGGGCTGGGCCTGCGCTTCCGCGCGAAGCAGAACGCGGGCGCGCGCGGGGGCCGCATCTCGAACCCGAAGGTGCTGTGGCTGTTCTTCGCCATCTGGTTCTGGTTCATCGAGTGCGCGGTGCTGGCCTTCGAGCCGGCGCTGCCGTGGCCGTACCGGGTGATTCTCGGCGCCCAGGCCGCCTCGATGTGGGTGCGCGGCGTCATCGAGCTCTTCATGCTGAACGTGACGAAGAACTGGCGCCCGCCCATCGGCATCACGCACGACGCGGTGTGCATCGTGACGACGCTGGGCCTCTCGGCGTGGTTCGGCGCGCGAATGCTCGAGGTGGGCGCGTGGGGCCTGTGGGCTCCGGCGCTGGTGGTGATGGTGGTGGTGAGCCTCGTCGTCGAGCTGCTCTACGCCGCGCTGTTCTTCCGGGCGGTGGAGGGCAAGACGACGGGCGACGACGGCATCTGGTTCGCCGACCCCGAGAGCGAGCGCTTCAGGCGCATCAACCGCATCACCTTCGCGTGCAACACGCCGCAGGTGGCGTTCCAGCTCGCCTTGCTGGCGGCGCTGACGCTGGCCGGCTGAATCACATCCGAATGCGCTTCGACTCGGGGTCGTAGAACGGCTTGAGCGAGACCTTCGCGGGCACCACGCGGTTGCCGACGACGACCTCCCACGTGCCGGAGCCGAGGTAGTCGGGCGTCACGGCATGGCCGGGTTCGACCATCGCGAGCGCGACGGCGCCACCGACGGTGTGGCCGTACGACGCCGAGCGCACCACGCCGACGTTCTTCCCGTCGCGCCGCAGCACCTCACCGTGGAAGAGGTACACGTTCGGCACCTCGAGCTTCAGCGACACGAGGCGCTTGTGGAGCGGGCCGGCCTCCTTCTGCCGCACCACGTGCTCCTTGCCGAGGAAGCCGCCGGGCTTCTTGAGGTCCACCGCGAACCCCAGCCCCACCTCGAGCACCGTGTCGGTGTTGTCGATGTCGTGGCCGTAGTCGCGGTAGCCCTTCTCCATGCGCAGGCTGGCGAGCGCCTTGAGCCCCGCGTGCTTGAGGCCGAGCGACTTTCCCGCCTCGACGAGCCGCTCGTAGACGTGCGCGGCCTGCTCGGTGGGCACGTAGAGCTCGTAGCCGAGCTCGCCGAGGTAGGTGATGCGCAGGCAGAGCGCGCGGGCGAAGCCGATGTCGATTTCTTTCGCGGCGCGGAACGGGAACGCGTCGTTCGAGAGGTCGCAGGTGGTGACGGCCTGGAGCAGCTCGCGCGAGCGCGGCCCCTGCACGTTGATTTGCCCGAAGCCCGAGGTGACGTCGGTGACGAAGCAGTGCGCGCCGTCGGGCGTGTTGCGCTTCATCCACGTCTCGGCGTGGCGATGCGCCGTGTCGGAGGCGACGACGAGGTACTCCTCGTCATCGAGCCTGGTGACGGTGAGGTCGGCCTCGACGGTGCCGAAGCGGTTGAGCCACTGCGTGTAGGTGACGCGGCCCGACTGCGCGTCGACGTCGTTGGCCGAGATGAAGTTGAGCATCTTCCCCGCGTCGCGGCCCTGGACCCTGAACTTCGCCATGAACGACATGTCCATGAGCACGACGCCCTCGCGGGTGGCGCGGTGCTCGGCTTCCCAGTTGGGGAACCAGGTCGGCGTCTCGAAGCTCAAGGGGCCAGCGTCGGGCCTGGAGCCATCGGGCGTGTACCAATCGGCGCCTTCCCAGCCGCTGACGTCCTTGAAGTACGCGCCGCGGGCCTCGAGCTGCGCGTGAATCGGAGAGCGCTTCGCGCCGCGCGCGGTCTTCATCGACCGGTACGGGTAGTGGCACTGGTACACCATGCCGAGGGACTCGACCGTGCGCGTGCGCCGGTACTCGGGGTTCGACTGGTAGGTGTGGAGCCGGTCGATGTTGAAGCCGGTGATGTCGACGTCGGGCTGGCCGGTGGCGATCCAGTGGGCGAGCACGCGGCCCAGGCCACCGCCGGTGAGAATGCCGATGGAGTTGAGGCCGGCGGCGACGAAGTAGTTCTTGAGCTCGGGCGCCTCGCCGACGATGGGCGAGAGGTCGGGCGTGAAGCTCTCGGGGCCGCAGAAGAACTTCTTCACGCCGACCTCCATCGAGATGGGCACGCGCGACATGGCGGTCTCGAGGTACGGCGCCATGCGGTCCCAGTCGGGGGCAATTTCTCCGAACGAGAAGTCGGCCGGCACGCCCTCGACCTTCCACGGCGCGCACTTGGGCTCGAAGAGGCCAATCATCAGCCCGCCGACCTCTTCGCGGTAGTAGCCATGGCAGCGCGGGTCTTCGATGACGGGCCAGTCGGACTTGAGGCCGGGGATGTCTTCGGTGATGAGGTAGTAGTGCTCGGCGGACTGGAGCGGCACGTTGATGCCGTTCTGCGCGGCGAGCTGGCGGGCCCACATGCCGGCGCAGTTGACGACGGTCTCGCAAGCGATGTGGCCGTGGCTCGTGTCGACGCCGGTGACGACGCCGCGCTTCGAGGTGACGCGTAGGGCCGAGACGCCTTCGAGCAGCTTCGCCCCTTTGAGCCGCGCGCCCTTGCCGAGCGCCATGGTGGTGTCGACCGGGTTCGTGCGACCGTCGCCCTTCACGTAGAAGCCGGCGAGCACGTCGTCGACACGGGCGAGGGGGAAGAGCTCCTTCACCTGCGAGGGGCTGATCTCCTGAACGTCGATGCCCTTGTAGCGGTTGAAGGCCGAGACACGGCGGTACTCCTCGAGGCGGTCCTTGTCCGAGGCGAGCTCGATGAAGCCGACGGGCTTGAAGCCGGTGTCCTGGCCGGTCTCGGCCTCGAGGCGCGAGTAGAGGTCGCGGGTGTACTTGCGCATCTCGGTCGAGGTGTCCGAGAGCGAGCCGAAGGTGACCATGAGGCCGGCGGCGTGCCACGTGGTGCCGGAGGTGAGCCGGTCGCGCTCGAGGAGCACGCAGTCGATGCCGAGGTGAGCGAGGTGGTAGGCGACCGAGGTGCCGATGATGCCGCCGCCGATGATGACGACGCGCGCGTGGCTGGGGACGACGGGAGTGCTCATGGGGGAGCGCCCTTACTCGTGTTCGCCCCGAGGGGGAACGAGGGGCCGGGCCCCGGCGCTCAACACGTCTGACCTCGCGTTGAGCGGTTCTCGGCGATGATGGGTGTATGGAAACACCGGTCGTCGATCTTGTCGCCGAGCTAGAGCGGCTCATCGACGCGCTCAATC
>JALOQF010000159.1:5397-21022 GCA_025459425.1 Myxococcaceae bacterium
AGTCCCGTATGCGTTGTGTGGTGGCCTCGCGCTGGCCATTCACGGGCACCCTCGAGCCACCAAGGACATCGACCTCCTCGTGCCCGCCGAGGCGGTCGAGCCGGCGCTCCGAGCAGCGGCTCAAGCCGGGTTCACACTCCGAGCAGGGCCTATTCCCCTCGGCGTCAAGTCGCCCACGCCGCAAACCCTCTTTCGTGCGACCAAAGTGAGCGTAGGAAGCCATGTCACGACCGACGTTCTCCAGGTCTCTGAAAGCTACGCGCAGGCCTGGGCGCTCCGCGAAGTCATCGAGTGGAGGGGGCGGCGCTTGTCTCTGCTCTCGAGATCGGGCCTGATCGCCATGAAGCGCCTCTCAACGCGCGCAAAGGACCTCGCCGATGTCATCACCCTCGAGAGACCCGGCGACGACGAAGCCTGACGTCGACATGTCACCCGAGGCGGTCGAGCGGCGGCTGCAGGAAGTTGTCGCCCTCAACCGCCTCTGTGCCTCGTTGATGGACGCTGGCCGCGCCGCCGGGCTCCACACCCGCACGTGGGACAGCGACGTCGCCCCTGCTCCAGCCGCCCGCTGAACTGCCCGAAACCTCTGGCCCGCTTGCGCGCCTGAAATGACCTCTGGTACTTTTTCACTCGTGCATGCACTCGCGCACAACCTGGGTTGGTGGCGCTGGCGCCTTCCGGACGGACTTCGGACGGCACTGGTGACTGCTCCCAGGCCCTGAACCGAAGCCCCGTCCTCCCTCGCGTGGACGGGTTCGATTCTGCAGTGCTCCGTCGACGCGTGGGTTTCCAACCAACACCCCACACGCACCCGGAGCCCCTCATGTCATCCACGAAGACCCGCTTCCTCCTCGACGAAGAGAACGCCCCCCGCAGCTATTACAACCTGCTCGCCGACCTGAAGACGCCGCCCCCGCCGCCGCTGCACCCGGGCACGATGAAGCCCATCGGCCCAGACGACCTCGCGCCGCTCTTCCCGAAGGCCCTCATCCAGCAGGAGGTCTCGACCGAGCGCGACATCGAGATTCCCGAGGCCGTGCGCGAGGTGTACCGCCTCTACCGCCCTTCCCCGCTCGTCCGGGCCCGTGCGCTGGAGAAAGCGCTCGGCACACCCGCGAAGCTGTACTTCAAATACGAGGGCGTCTCGCCGACGGGCTCGCACAAACCCAACACGGCCATCGCGCAGGCGTACTTCAACGCGCTCGAGGGGACGAAGCGGCTCACCACCGAGACCGGCGCCGGCCAGTGGGGCTCGAGCCTCGCGTTCGCCGGTCAGCACTTCGGCCTCGAGGTCGAGGTCTTCATGGTGCGCGTCAGCTACGACCAGAAGCCCTACCGCCGCGCGCTGATGGAGACCTTCGGCGCCACCTGCATTCCGTCTCCGTCGCCGCGCACGTCGTTCGGGCGGCAGGTGCTCGAGCGCGACCCGCAGTCACCCGGCTCACTCGGCATCGCCATCTCCGAGGCCGTCGAGGCCGTCGGCCAGAAGCCGGGCTCGCGCTACGCGCTCGGCAGCGTGCTCAACCACGTGCTGCTCCACCAGACGGTGGTGGGCCTCGAGACGATGAAGCAGCTCGAGCTCGCCGGTGACGCGCCCGACATTCTCGTCGGCTGCACCGGCGGCGGGAGCAACTTCGGTGGCTTCGTCTTTCCCTTCCTCGGACAGCAGCTCCGCGGGGGCCGCGCCGTGCGCATCGTCGCCGTCGAGCCCGCCGCCTGCCCCAGCCTCACGAAGGGCCGCTACGCCTACGACTTCGGCGACACCGGCCGCATGACGCCGCTGGTGAAGATGCACACGCTGGGCGCCGACTTCTTGCCCGCGCCGTTCCACGCCGGCGGCTTGCGCTACCACGGCATGTCGCCCCTGGTGTCGCACGTAAAGGAGCTCGGCCTCATCGAAGCGCGGGCGTACGACCAGCTCCCCTGCTTCGCCGCGGCGGTGCAGTTCGCGCGCACCGAGGGCATCGTGCCCGCGCCCGAGGCCAGCCACGCCGTGAAGGGCGCCATCGACCTCGCGCTCGAGTGCAAGGCGCGTGGAGAGGCGAAGACCATCGTCTTCAACCTCTGCGGCCACGGGCACTTCGACATGCAGGCCTACACGGACTACTTCGCGGGCAAGCTGCAGGAGAGCACCCTCGACCCGAAGGCGCTCGAGTCGAGCTTGGGTGCGTTGCCGACGGTGCGGTGAAGGCGAGCGCGACGGCTCCAGGTCACCAGCGCTCGACCTGGAGCCCGTCGACCCGCGCGACCTCGCGGCTTCAGTTGCAGCGCGCCGACCGCCTCGTGCAATCAGACGGGTCCGGGTTCGACAGGTTGGCGCACTTCTCGACCGCCGCCTGGTTCGGGCAGTCGTAGCTGGTGCTGTTGATGCTGCAGCAGAACGACGCCGACGACGAACTCGACGAACCGCCACCGGTGCCCGAGGAGCCGCCGCCACCTCCTGACGGGCCGGGGTCGACACCACACGCACAGAGGAACGACAGAAGACCGACGACGAGGCTGCGCTGCATTCGAAGACTCCCTGGAGACGGGGCCGAAGCGGCCCGGGTGTGACAGGGAGAACGAAAACCGCGTGTGCCGTGTGTCACGCCCTCACGCTCGAACGCAAAGCCCCTGGAATTCCGTGCCATCATCGGGCCCGTGACGTGGCTGCTGCTCACCCTCGCGCTCGCGCAGGCCGACGGCTCCGACGCCGGACAGCCGGTCGACGAGGCCACCGTCATCAACCCCACATGGGACGCCGGTGTCGACGAGGGCCCCCTCGTGCGAGGCGGCGTGGGCCTGAGCAAGCCCCCGTTCCCCATTCGTTTCGAAGGCAACCTCGTGCTGGCCGACGAGGTGTACCGCGCCGTGCTCGACGTGCCGAAGGGCTCGCTCCCCGAGGCCGAGACCGCGCAGCTGGTGGCCGATCAGCTCCAGCGCTTCCTGCTCAAGAGTGGCTACGAGCTGTCCACCGTCTCGGTCACCCTCGAAGACGGCGGGCTCACCGTGCGCATCGACGAGGGGCGCCTCGAGAAGGTGGTGTTCCGCGGGCGCTTCACGCTGCCGATGCTCCGCTTCAAGATCGCCGTCGACCTGCCGAAAGAGGTCTTCAACCGCCCGCTCCTCGAGCGCGAAGTGGCGCAGCGCGCGAAGGAGCTCGGCATCGAGCCGCCGACGTGGGAGCTCATCGAGACGGAAGAGGTGCGACACCAGGGCGTGCAGGTGCAGGAAACGCCGACTCTCGTCATCGCCGGGCGCTCCCTCATCCGCCCGCAGCAGCGCTTCGAGCTGCACTTCACCTTCGGTGAGCCCGCGTGGAGCACTGGCCTCGGCGTCGACCTGCGCACGAGCTGGATGGATGGGCTCGAGGTAGGGCTCAACTACCAGTCGAAGGGCCTCGCCTTCGAGAAGGACCGCTGGCGCGTCGCGCTCATGGGGGGCCTCGGCCTGCGCAACGACCTGCCGCAGAACAACATCTACGTCTTCCCCTCGCGGCTCATCGCCGACGCCCTCTGGTACTCACCGGCCATCGACGAGAGCGGCACCGCGCGCGCGCTCGTCTCGCTGCACACCGAGGGCATCGCCCGGCAGCGCCGCGACTTCGGGCTCGAGAACTACTTCGCGCTGCGCACGGAGCTCTCGGTGAGCCTCTCGGTCAGGCCGACGCCCGGCATCAGCCTGTCGGGCGGCGCCGGCATGCAGTACTTCCTCGTCGGCGGGTTACAGGCACCGCTCGGCGCGCCGCCCCCCACGCTGCCGCCGTTCGCCTTCGGCGCCGCCTCGGCCAACATGGACCCGACGCGCCTGCGGAACTTCGTCGAGGCGCGGCTCGACCTCGTCTTCTTCGACGGAGACTCGCGCGCCGACCGCCGGCACGCGCTCTCCCTGGAAGGGCGCCTCTCGGCCAACGTCACCCGCTTCGACCTGCCCACGTTCGCCGAGGCCCGCCTGGGCTACCAGCTCGTCGTGCCCATCGGCTGGCACGACGTGTGGGTTCGCGCCCGCGGCACGTGGATGAGCGGTGACGTCGTGTTTCCCTTCGAAGAGGTGCTGGGCGAGCACCTGCCCGCCGTCTTCGGTGACATCTGGGTGCAGAAGGCCGGCGGCGTGCGCACCGAGTTCCGCTACAGCCTCGCGCGCGACATCTTCAAGGTGGGCCTCTTCGCCAACGCGGTGGCCTTCGGTGAAGAGCAGCGCGACACCGGCCGAACGACGCCCCGCTTCGGCGCGGGCGTGGGCCCCACCGCGCACCTGCTCATCGAGGGCATCTTTCAGGTCGACCTGTTCCTCAACTTCTCGGTGCTGTCGAGCGGCCGCTTCTCGACGGGCCTGTTGGTGTGGATCAACAAGGTGTTCTGAGCCGACGCGCCATCACCGGCCGACGACACGGTAGTCACGCGCGAACTCGGGCCGCACCGCACCTGACTCGTCGGTGAGCCACTTCGGCGCGAGCTTCACGTGCAGCGAGACCGGCTCGGCCACCTCGCGCGTGGCGAAGGCGACGTCCCACAGCGGCGAGGTGACGCCGTGGTTGGTGGCCGCGCGCACGTGGTGGTGCAGGTGGTGCCGCCGCATCCACGCGAAGTACGCGTTGGCCGGTGGGTGCGTGTGAATGCGCCGATGCAGCACTTCATAGGCGAGGTACGTCAGCGCGTAGCCGGTGCCGAAGCCGAGGCCGGCCCCTGGCCCGACGACGAGCGCGGCGAGCGAGCCGATGACGGGCACCAGCGCGGCCGCCGCCAGCGCCTTCTTCCACGTGGGCGCGAAGTACAGCGGGTCGCGGTGGTGGGCGAGGTGCTCTTCCTGGAAGAGGACGAACAGCGCCGTCGGCGCGAGGAACCACAGGCGCCGGCGTTTGCGGAGCGGCCCGTGGCCCACGAAGCGGTGCAGCCCATACTCGGTGAGCGACCAGGCGAGGATGCCCGCCACGAGCGCGACGACGATCATGCGAAGACCTCCGGGACTGGAAGGTTATCGACGCAAGCCCGCACGGCGACACTGGCAACCGCAAAACCGTGACGTGGGAATGGTCAGCGGGGAATCAGCTGGAGGTCGAGCGCGAGCGTCACCTCGTCGGCCACCACGACGCTGCCGCCGGGGTAGGTCGCGCTCCACGAGACCCCGAAGTCGCTGCGCTTGATGGTGGCGTGGGCATGGAAGCCGACGCGGTCGCGGCCCTGCGAGTCCTTCGCGCGTGCGCCGCCGTGCGCCTCGAAGGTGACGGGCTTCGTCACGCCGCGCAGGGTGAGCTCGCCGTCGAGCGTGAGGCCCGCGGCGCTCTTGCGGACCGAGGTGGCCTTGAAGGTGATGGTGGGGTGGTTCGCGGTGTCGAAGAAGTCGGGTGAGCGCAGGTGGCCGTCGCGCTGCGGGTTGCGGGTGTCGACGCTGGCGGCGTCGATGGTGATGGAGACGGTCGACTTCGAGGGCTCGTCGAGGTCGAGCGCCACCTCGCCCTTCCACGAGGTGAAGACGCCGTGCACGCGGGTGATCATCAGGTGCACCACCGAGAAGCCGAGCTGCGAGTGCATGAAGTCGAGGTCGTAGGAATGGAGGGCCATGGGCGCGCAGCAGGCCCGTGGTGGCGGCGAACGTCAAGGCGAGCGACTGGTCCAGACCGTTCAGGCGTTGGGACGATGCTCGTCGCTGCCCCCTTTGGCTCCGGAGGCGCGAGCGCTGGCGGCGGCCTGGTCGGTGGCCGTTCGACAGCCGACGTGCCCGGCGGCGCACGACGCGAACCGGAGCCCCCCGCGCGGAGAACCTTGCGTCACCGCGGTCCCGCTGGAAGAAGCGCGCGCATGACGCCGCAGCCGCCTCCGCCGTCCGCACCGCAGGGTTGGTTCTCGCAGAACTGGAAGTGGGTGGTGGGCATCGGCTGCGCCATCGTCTTCTTCTGTTGCGGTGGCCTGGGCGTCTTCGGCCTCATCGGCGTCGCCGTCGTGCCCGAGATCGAACAGGCGAAGCGCGAGGCCGCTTCTCTCGAGAAGGCGCGCGTCGACTGCGGCACGCCGGGGCCGGGCGGCGTCGACTGTGAGGTGAAGCGCACGGCCGGGAGCCGCTCCATCTCGGTGTGCTGGGACCTCGAGATCACCTGCGAGAACGGCGGCGTGATGACGGGGCAGGGTTGTGGCGCGCTGGCCGAGGGCGTGGCGCAGGCGACGGTGAACCTGGCCGCCGAGGGGTTCTCGAATCAGGAGGCCTGCGATGCGCCGAAGCGGGGCGCGGTGAAGAACCTCGAGGTCACGCTCGAGTAGGGCGTCGACCGCGCGGCGGCACGAGCGCCTCGAACCGGTCGACCAGTTCGGAATCGGCCAGCGCATCCCCGAGTTCGCGAAGCAGTGCCCGAACCACCTCCAGGTTGGCCTCGGGCCGCGCGGCCAGGAGTCGGGCGATGTCGGCGAGGTCCTGCGGACGGCCGGCGAGTGTCTTCAGGACGAGCAGGTGCTCGAGCCTGACGACGGGCACCCGGAGCGCTCCGACCCGATGGGGCTCGGACTCCAACGACACCAACTCCTCGAGCCCCGGCCCACCAAGCACGACGTCGACCTTCCAGCCTGATGGAACGTGCTGACACGGAATCACCCGGGTCTGCTCGATGAAGGCGGCATCGTCGAACATCGTGACGAGCCGCTCCTGACGAAGCGCCTCCACGAGGACGGCGGTCGGCTCATCGGTCAGGACCGTCACGTCGACGTCCTGGGTGGTGCGCTGGGCGCCGTGCAGGGCGACCGCCTGCGCGCCGAACAGGTACCACCGGGCCTCGAGGCGTCCCATGGCCCGGGCGATGGCCTGCAGCGCCAGCTCGACGCTCCCGCCATGCCTGGAACGCGGCGAGCTTCGCGGCGAGGCGGCGGTGGGCTTCGAGGTCTTCCGCTTGCGTCCTGGCATCGGGCCATCCCGGGTTCAGCACTTGAGCGCTTCGTTTCAGCACGTCGGCACGACGGAGAATCTCCGCGGCGTCGCCCCGCTGAACCAGGCCGCGGTTCTCTTCGAGCTGGAGCCGCTGCGGCAGCCCCCAGTCGCGCTGGACGAAGTCAGCCATGCTCTCGGGAGTGATGGCCGGGCGCCGCTTCATGGGGTGACCAAAACCGACCTCATCGAGGGGCACAAGCCCACGTCAGTACATCGCCTGCAGCCGCAGCCGCCCCAGCCACACGTTGCCCATCGGCCGGCCGCTCGCCTGTGACAGCGCAGCCCCGGGGAGCAAGAGGCCGCCCTCGGCGATGGCCGACAGCGTGAGCCCGAAGTCGAAGCGGTGCTTGATGGCCGCGCCCACGTCGAGCTCGGTGCCCAGCAGGCCGGAGCCGTTGCCGTTGAGCGCGTTCACGGGCACGCCACCGGCCAGCACGCGCGTGTTGAACGGGTCGGTCAGCGGCGCGGTGGCGAAGGCGAAGAGCGGCCCGCCGTAGACGTCGACGAGGCCGCCCAGGCGAACGCGCGCGCGCGGGAAGAGGTACCAGGCTCCGGTGACGGCGCCGCCCGTGGGGAGCAACGACACGCCCTCTGGTGGGAAGCCGACGAGCGCCGGGTCCGACGCGCGCCAGGCGCTGCGCGCCGACTGCCAGCCCAGCACCTGGTCGAAGAGAATGAGGCCCACCTTGTAGTCGCGGTCGAAGCGGAAGTTGGTGAGCTGGTTGTCGTAGGGGTCGGCGTCTCCCGAGGCGAGGCCCCAGTCGAGCAGGAAGCCGAAGCGGCCCACCTTGTAGGCGGCCTTCGCCACTGCGCCGAGCTGCCGCACCTGAATGAGCGGGTGCTCTGGCGTGCGCGTCTGCGTGGTGGTGCCGGTGATGGCCGCCACCTCGGCGCCGAGGTCGAGGCGCTCGAAGAAGTTCCACTGCGCCGAGGCGTCGATGACGAGCACGTCGGTCGAGCGCTCCATGGTGTCCGAGTTGAGCGGCCGCGAGCTGCGGTAGATGGCGAAGAGGCCCAGCTGGTTCTTCTCGTCGACGTTGAGCCGCACCCCGAGGATGCCCTGGAGCGCCCGGTCGCCTTCGAGCAGGTCGACCGTCGAGTCGCGCACGACGAGGTCGAACGCCGCGACCGGCTCGACCGCCACCCAGCCGCCGCCCCAGTCCATGAAGGGCCGCGCCAGCACCAGCGCCCGCAGGGCGAGTGAGCCGAAGTGCTGGTGGCCGAAGTCACCAGGCTCCGAGTCCTTCGCGCCGGCGTTGGCCAGCATGCCGAGGCCGAAGTGGTTGGTCTGCAGCCCGAGCCGCGCGCCGCCCCAGCCCCAGCGGTACTCGAGGAAGAGCTGCCGCAGCTCGGCCGGCTTGAGCGACGGGAAGGGCACGCGCGACGCCACCAGCGAAGGGCCGGGCGTGCCGAACACCGAGCCGGTGACGACGTCGAACTCGCCCAGCAGGCGGAACTTTCGCCACAGGAGCTCGGGCGTGAGGCGCACGCGCGTCTCGATGGGCGTGGGGGACAGCGGCGTGCCGTCGGCGTCGAGCGGGAAGGCGCTGACGCCGGTGCCGACGAGGCGCAGCGAGCCATGCACGGCGGCAGTGACACCGGGCTCCGTGGTGGGCGCTGGGGTCGTCGCGGGAGGTGGCGCGATGGCCGGGCTCACCTCCGCCGGTACGGTGACCTCGGGGAGCGGCGCGGAACCGGCGTCAGCCACGTCTTGCGCGAAGGCGAGGTGGACCGACAAACAAGCGAGGACGAACACCAGACGCATGACGACTCCCCGAAGGCGCGAGGAGCGGCGCTCCACCACGCTCGCCCGAGGGGTGCAAGCACCGGTCATCAGCCCGTGACACGCGCCGTCAGTGAGGTGCCTCGGGCCCGAGTCGGACTGGCCGTGGTGCCGTCGCGTCAGCCGTTGCGCCAGCGTGGCCCCTGCGTCGACACGGGCCGAATCGCTCAGCGACGCGCCGGCTTCCTGGCAGAGCCCTCACCCAGCACCTTCACCCGTGCCCGCAACAGCTGCTTCACGAGCGCCACCGGGAGCGGCGCGTCGAGCGGGAACTTCAGCGTGCCCTTCCCGCTGCGGTACTTCGCCGTCTTCGCCTCGAGCCCGCCCGCCATCGTCACCGGCCCGTAGAGCGCGACGTGCGTCGTCCACCCGGCGAGGTAGGCGAGGTTTCGCCCGAGGGTGTAGCTGGGCATCTGGTAGGAAAAACCCTCTTCGGCCTCGGGCGCCACCGTGAACACCAGCGCGCGCAACGTCTCGAGCGCGCGCCGCACGGGCGCAGGCTGCTTCGTGAGGTACGCCGCCACCCGGGGATGCATGGCTTTCGCAGCGGCTTTGCCTGGCATGACGCTTCAGCTCCCGATGGAGACCCGCAGCGTGTGGTCGTCACACACCTCGATGCCCTCGATGACGAGGTCGTCGAGGGCGTGAAACGCCTCGCCGTACGGGCCCGTCACCTGCTTGTTCAGCATGCCGGGAATCTCCTTCACCGTGCTGGCGCCGTACATGGTGCGGAAGCCCGCGCGAATGGCGGTAATGGCCTTTCTCGCCGTCAGCTCGCCCTGGAGCTCGCCGGTGAACGCTTTCTCGAACGGGTACTCGAGCGTGAACTGAAAGCGCCGCGCCCGCGCCACCACCACGTCGAGGTCGGGCCACGGCTCTTCGAAGAAGTTCCCTTCCTGCTCGACCACGTGCGTGAACCGGTCGTCCTTGACGTTCACCACCCCGTCGAAGACGACCCGGGCGTTGTCACACGGTGGCGGCTCACGCTCGAGGGCGCGCGCCTCGGAGGCGCGGATCTGCTCGACGATGGCTGGCGGCGTTGGAGCCACCGCCGGCTCGGGCTGAGGCTCCTTCTTGCAGCCGCAGACGACGACGACGACGACCAGCAGCAGGCGCACCATGCGCCACGGACTACAACAGGTAGTCCGTCGACAGGAACGACGAGTGCCGGTGGGTGAGAATCTCGCGCACCACCTTCTTGTTCGAGTCCGTCGTCTTCGCCGCCACCAGCGTTCGAATCGAGAACACGCGCAGGGCGTCGTTCACCGACAGCGTGCCCTCGGCCGAGTCCTTGCGGCCGGTGAAGGGGAACACGTCGGGGCCGCGCTGGCACTGGCAGTTCAAGTTGATGCGTCCGACCTGGTGCGCGCACGCGTCGATGAGGCGGCCCACCTGCGCGGCGTCGCGGCCGAAGATGGACACCTGCTGGCCGAAGGGCGAGTCGACCACCGCGTCGATGACCTGCTGCTCCTCGTCCCACACGCCGATGGGCACGATGGGGCCGAACTGCTCCTCGTGCCAGAGCTTCATCGACGGCGTCACCGGGTACATCACCGCGGGCGTGAAGTACGAGCCGGTCACCTCGGCGCCGCCGGGGTTGATGACCTTCGCGCCCTGCTTCGTCGCGTCGGCCACCAGCGTGGCGAGGAAGTCGGTCTTGTTCGGCTCCGGCAGCGGCGTGAGCGTCACGCCCGGCTCCCAGGGCATGCCGGCCTTGAGGCCGTTGACGGCCTTCACGAACTTCTCGAGGAACGACTCGACCACGCGCCGGTGCACGAGGATGAGCTTGATGGCGGTGCAGCGCTGGCCGTTGAACGAGAGCGAGCCCGACAGGCACTCGGTCACCGCCTCGTCGAGGTCGACGTCGGGCGTGACGATGCCGATGTTCTTCGCGTCGAGGCCGAGCACGGCCTTCAGGCGGTGCGGGCGCGGGTGCATCTTCTTGAGGTCCGACGCGCCCTTGTTGGTGCCGATGAAGGCCAGCACGTCGACCTTCCCGCTCGACATGAGCGTGCCCACCGTCTCGCGGCCGCGGCCGTAGATGACGTTGACGACGCCGGGCGGGAAACACTCCTTGAACGCCTGGAGCAGCGGCTGCACCAGCAGCACGCCGAACTTCGCCGGCTTCAGAATGACCGGGTTCCCCATGAGCAGCGCCGGGAACATGGTGCTGAAGGTCTCGTTGAGCGGGTAGTTGTACGGGCCCATGCACAACGAGACGCCGAGCGGCACGCGGCGCACCTGGCCCATGATGCCCTGCTCCTGGAGGAACTTCGTCGCGTGCCGGTCGGCCTCCTTGAGCGCCGTGATGGTGTCGGCGATGTAGTCGACGGTGCGGTCGAACTCCTTCTCGGAGTCCTTCAGCGTCTTGCCGATTTCCCACATCAAGAGCTTCACCACCTCGGAGCGCTTCGCGCGCATGGCCACGAGGAAGCGCTCGACGTGGGCGATGCGGTCGGCCACGTGCATCGTCGGCCACGCGCCGCGCCCGTTGTCCCAGGCCTTGACGGCCGCGTTCAGGGCCTCTTCCGACTCCTTCGCGGTGAGGAGCGGCGTGTAGCCGAGCACCACCGGCTCGAGCCCCTTGGCCGTCTTCACCCGCACCGGCGAGACGACCTCGTTCAGCGGGCCCTCGAAGCGACGAAGCTCGCCGCCGACCAGCCACTCCCGCTGCTCGAGCGGCGTGCCGATGCGGTGCACCTGGGGAATCTCGTCTGTCGTGGGGAAAGAGAACATGGCCGCCCACTTAATCGCCTGCGTGTCGCGGCGCTTCACAACCGCGTCACGGGGGCGTGGCCGCTTTGGGCCCGGGTGTGAAAAGGTGCCTGCCCCGATGAAGCGCCTCGTCCTGCCGTGTCTCGTTCTCGTCGCCTGCACCCCACCACCCCGTGGCCTCCGCGCCGCCGATGAAGGGCCCGGTCCCGTCGTCACCTTCGACGTGTTCCACCTGCCGCTGCCCGAGGTGCCGCTGCCGAACGACTTCGCCACGCGCTTCGACGCGATGTCGCCCACGAAGCGGCGCATCAACGCGGCCATCGAGGTGGCGCCGACGAAGTGGGAGCGCTCCATTCGCCGCACCCTCGACGGCATCTCGGGCTGGGGCACGCTCGCGCCCATCACCGTGTCCTTCACCGCGCCACTCGACGTGGCCGACGTCAAAGCCAGACACCAGGCCCCGGGCGACCTCGCCGACGACGCGCTGTACGTGTTCGACGTGACGCGCGGCTCGCCGGGCTACTGCCAGCCGGTGCTGCTCGACCTCGGCCAGGGGCACTTCCCGCTGGTGGCCGACGACCGCACCTACTTCCCCGAGGAGCCGCACGACGCCCTCGAGCAGCTCATGTTCGAGCAGCAGGAAGAGGACCTCAATGGCAACGGCGTGATGGACCCGGGCGAAGACACCGACATGGACGGGGTGCTCGACCACCCCAACACGCTCGACGGGAAGACGGGCGGGCCCTTCGACGTCATCGGCTTCTACGAGCACGAGACGAACACGCTCATCGCGCGGCCCCTCGAGCCGATGCGTGAGGCCACGACGTACGCCGTGGTGCTGACCACCCGGCTCAAGGGCAAGGACGGCGCGCCGATTCGGTCGCCCTTCCCCGCCGTCAACCACCTCTCGCAGACGCAGGCGCTGGCCGCGGTGCCCGAGTGCCTCACCACGCAGAACCTCTCGGTCGACGACGTGGCCTTCGCCTGGAGCTTCACCACCCAGTCCATCACCGCCGACTACGTCGCGGTGCGAGACGGCATGAAGGGCCTGGGCCCGCTCGCGTGGCTGAAGGACAGGTACCCGGCTGAGATCGCCACCGTCGAGGAAGCGCGCCGCTCCCAGGGCCGCGGCACCAACACCCGCATCGTGCCCGGCTCGCAGTTCCTCCAGCTCGGCGAGCAGCTGCTCGGCTTCGTGGGCGGCGACAGCGTGTCGGAGCAGGGCAAGGAACAGTTCCGCGGCTGGCTGCGCTCCATCGACTTCCTCGCGGCGCCGACGATGATGTCGCCCCAGTTCTTCCCCCGCAAGGACAGCGAGGGCAACGACCTGCCGTTCTACCTGCAGACGATGGACCTCGACCCGGCGCGCGGCGTGGCCACGGTGCGGGAAGAGACGGTGCCGCTGTTCCTCTCGGTGCCAAAGAACCGCAACGGCCCGGCGCCCGTCGTCATCTTCGTGCACGGCCACACCGGCTCGAAGCTCGACAGCATCATCTTCCAGGGCCCGATGGCGCGCTTCGGCATGGCCACGGTGGGCATCGACGCGGTGAGCCACGGCGTGGGCGTCGCGGAGGACGACCTGAAGCTCTTCACCGGCATCGTCGAGTCCTTCGGGGTGACGCCGCTCGCCAACGCGATTCTGCGCGGCCGCGCGTACGACCAGAACGGCGACGGCGTGCCCGACCCCGGCGCCGACTTCTTCTCGGCCTACGTGCCGCACAGCCGCGACACGGTGAAGCAGACGGCCTTCGACGTGATGCGGCTGGTGCAGGTGCTGCGCGGCTTCGACGGCGTGAAGACGTGGAAGGTCGACATCAACCGCAACGGCCTCGAAGACGACCTCGCGGGCGACTTCGACGGCGACGGCGTGGTCGACCTCGGCGGCCCGGGCGTGCCCATCTACATGGCGGGCGCGTCACTCGGCGGCATCATGTCGTCGCTGCTGGGTGGGCTCGAGCCCGAGTTCGACGCGATGTTGCCGGTGCTGCCCGGCGGGTACTTGTCGGAGATTGGCTCGCGCACCGCGCTCGGCCAGGTGAAGAACCCGCTGGTGCTGCGCATGTTCGCGCCGCTCTTCCTGGTGCGTGACGGGCCGACGAACCCGACGCTCTCGGTGATGTACCCGTCGGCGGTGCGAAACGTCGAGGTGAAGCTGGCGGCGCTGCCGAACCTCACGCCCGGGCAGCTTGCGGTGGCGCGCAACCTCACCAACGGCGAGTGGCGCTGCGCGCGGGTGCAGAAGAACGGCCACCTGCGTCTGTCGGTGCCGAGCGACAAGGGCGACGCGCTGCGCATCGAACTCTACGAGCAGGAATTGCCGACGAAGGAAAAAGTGGGCTGCGACCCCACGGGCGTCGAGCCGAGCTTCGTGGTGGAGGCGCTCGACCGCGAGGTGAAGTTCGAAGGGCAGACGCTGGCCGCGGGCACGAAGCTCACCGCGTTCCAGGACGGCTACGGCCTGCGGCGCGGCTCACCCGAGATGCGGCGGCTCCTGGCGCTCGGGCAGATCGCCCTCGAATCGGCTGACCCGGCGAACGTGGCGCCCTTCTATGACGGTACGCGCACGCTCACGTACGGTGATGGGCAGACGGTGGCGACGCGGGGGCTCCTCGTGCCGATGGCCGGAGACCCGGGCGTGCCCATCTCGACGGCCGCGGCGCTCATGCGGGCCGCAGGCTTCCTCGACGTGCGGCAGAGCGACCCACGCTATGGCAAGTCGATGCAGCAGGTGCTCATCGACGTGGGCTTCGTCGAGGGCGTCGAGCGCACGCGGCGCTATCTCGACCCGATGGGCCGGCCGGTGTTGATGGACGTCGACGTGTTCCAGAGCGTGCGGCCGGGCGGAGATGACGGCTTCGGCGCGCCGAGGCTGAACCCGCCGCTGCGGCCGTTCGGTCCGAGCGCGAGGCTGGGCGGCACCGTGGGCGCGATTCTGCCGTTCATGGACCCCAGGGGCGCGCATAGCTTCCCGATTCCGGACCCGGCGACGAACTTCGACCTGGGCTCGCTCTTGATGAACGTCTTCGGCGTGTACCTGTCGTCGGGCGGGAAGACGGTGTCGCTCGAGCCGTGCATGGAGCGGTCGAACTGCTCGTTCTTCCCGCCCACGCCGGCGCCGTAGCCTGTGAGCCTGTCGCGCGTACGGCCGAGGCCCGGCTCAGCTCAGCGAGCCTCGATGCCTGAGCGCGTGGATCCACCAGCGCGAGTGGCGCTGCTCGCGTCGTTGGTCGCCGCGCCAGCCTGGTCGTGCAGCTTCTGCACGAATACCGTCCTCCAGCAGCGCCACTGGTGGCTCGGGGCCATCGGGCCTGCGCTCGCGGTGCTGCTCGTCGAGCTGGCCCTTCGTGCGGTGCAGGGCCCTCGCCTCGAAGGGTGGCGTCGTATCGGCGCACACCTGCTCGCGACGTCTGCCGTCGGGGTCGGCCTCGTCGGAGCCTTCGTCGCACCCGTGCTGGGCGGAGCGATGGCCGTCGCGGTGCTGGCCCTCCGGGCCCTGTTCGTCACGGCCGCCACCGTGCAGCACGCGCGTGGCAACGGCCATCCGCGGCCTCTTCGTGTGTTTCGGTCTCGGGGCCGCCCTGGCGTCCAGTCTGCCTGGGCGACGCGAGGTCCCGGAGCTGGTCTCCTTGCTCACCGAGACGCCCTTCCACTTCGACGAAGACTCCTGGGCGCTCGAGCAGGCTCGGCAGCGACCCGAGGTCCTGCCCGAGGTTGAGCGCAGGCTTGCAGACACCTCGACCGAGCGCCTCGCACACCAGCAGCTCGTGCTCGTCGAACTCCACGCGCGCCTCGGAGGCCCACCGGCCGTGCGCGAGCCGGTGTGTCGGTCACTCGCCGAGCGGAAGCACCTCGACCCAGACACCGCAGCCCGCGCCCGCGCCCCGTGTGCCTGGAGCGAGGCTCGCTGAGTCACGCCGCGGTCCCGTCGCTGAGCTCTTCGCAGCGCTGTGACGTCAGAGGCGCAGTTGGGCGAGCAGCTGTCCGCGAATCGTCGAGGTCTGGCTGCTCCCGTTGGGATCGCGCTCGACCGAGAACTCCCCCACGAGCGACAGCGCATCGAAGGGCACATAGCGCAACGTCACCATGCCGAGCAGGCGCGGCGTTGGTCCGGGTGGGCCAACGCCGCCAGGCTCGCCTGTCCGGACCACTGTCACGAAGCCCTGCGGGTCGATGTACTCGACCCGTTCGGCGGGCTGAATGACCGCCTCTGTAGAGTCGAAGAACACTTTCTGCCGT
>JALOQF010000505.1 GCA_025459425.1 Myxococcaceae bacterium
GACGGCGGTCGCCCGGTCGAGCTCGAGGCGCCCGCGCACGCGGAAGAGCTGCTGGTCGGCCGAGTCGACGATGAAGGGCAGGGTGACGGTGCCGCTGCCACGGAACTGCGTGGGGTCTCCGTCGAGCCGCTCGAGCCGCTGCGTCAGCGCGCCGTCGATGACGAAGCGTTGCCCGCCGGTGATGAACACCGCCTCGTTCGTCACCCGGCCGGGCAGCGGGTCGCCCGTGCGCAGGCGCTTGGTCAGCGTGAGTCGGGTGCCCGCCGGCTCGCTCTCGAGCAGGAAGCGGTCGACGCTGAGCGCCGAGAGGCGGTCGACGCGCGCCGCGCCCTCGAGCCGAACGGCCTCGGGGCTCCATGGGGCCCACACGTTCTGGGAGAGCGCGTCGAGGGAGCCCGAGAACGTCAGGCGGAGCTCTCCATGGGAGGGGAACTCGTCGGAGTCGGCGATGAGGCGCTGGTGGAGGCCGGTGAGGGTGGCGTGCTGCCGGCCCAGGTCGACGTCGACGCTCGGCACCTCGACGTTCGACTCGAGGTGCACCGCGCCGTGGTGCACGCCGGCGTCGAGGAGGAACTCGAGCCGCGGCAGCTTCACGGTCTCGCCCTCGGTGTGGTGGACCACGTTGGTGAGCACGAGCGCGACGTGCTGGCCGCTGTCGACGTGCGCTTCCCAGGCGGGGTCGGGCAGCAACGCCTCGTCGAGCAGGCCGGTGGTGGTGCCCTTCGACTCGAGGTGAACGCCGAGCGCCGAGAGGTCGACCTCGGGCTCGGCTCCGCGCCACGCCCGCACCAGGGGCAGCAGCGCGCCGAGGTGCCCCGCGTCCATCGAGAGCCGATGGGTGACGACGCCCGTCCTCGCGCGCTCGAAGTCGAGCCGCAGCGCGAGCTCCTGGTCGTCGAGCGCGAACACCTTCACGGCGAGCGCGCCCACGCCCCTGGGCCGGTCGAGCAGGCCCTCGAGGTCGAGGCGGAGCGACCCCTCGAGCGTCTCGGTCGCGACGCGGGCCGCATCGAGCGTCGCCGTGCCCGTCAGCCGCTGCACTCCCCCGCCGCCCCGGTGCTTCAGGCGGACCTCCAACGCCCTGGCGGCGAGCGCATGGCCCGAGAGGGTCGCCGCCGGGCGCTCGAGGCGGAGGTGCAGGTCGTCGGTCATGACGCCCGCGAGGTGGCGCACGGTGCCGTCGACCTGCAGCGAGCTCTTCGACAGGTCGACGGTGACGCCCTCGGGAAGGAACGGTGACGCGAAGGCCATCAGCGGCGCCAGCGTCGTCGCCCGAATCGCGCCGGTCACCTCGAGCTGGCCCCTGGCGCGCTCCACGGCGGTGTGCACGTCGAGCCCGAGGAGCTGCCCGTCGACCCGAACGCGCGCGGTGTCGGCGCGGAGGCCCTCACCCAGCACGGTGAGCGTGCCCCCGGGCAGCGTGCTGCGTTGAGCGCCGACCGAGAGCGTGAGGGGCGGGCTCGTGACCGTCGCCCGAAGGCGCTCCAGCGTCCGGTCCGCGAGCGCGCCCGAGAGCTCGAGGTCGACCTGCTCGAGGCCCACCTTCGTCCCAGCCTCGGCGGCGCGCACCGTCGTGGCACGGGCCGTGACGTGCACCGCGGCGGAAGAACGCTCCGGTGCGAGCCGGTCGAGCGTGAAGGAGGGGACCTCGACGGTCATCGTCGCCGCCTGCACCGACACCGGGGGGGCCTCGAGCCCGTGCGCGGGGACGTCGAGTCGGAAGGAACCGTGCGTCGCGTCCGTGAGCTTGAGCTGGCCCGAGAGCCCCACGGCCGACAGGGTCGTTCCGGGCGCACGCACGTCGGCTGCATCGAGTGAGAAGCTCGTCGAGAGGGGAAAGACCGTGTCGAGCGCGAGGGCGTCGGTGTTCGCGCGGGCCGTGACCGACCGGACGCCCAGGCGCACGTCGCCGTCGGTGAGCACGAGCCCCTCGACGGGCAGCGCGACACGCAGCGCGACGCGCGAGCCGGAGGCCACGGCGTCTGCGTCGACCGCGACCGTCTTCATCGACAGGCCACGCGCTCCCTGCTTCAGCTGAAGGCCCTCGAAGGCGAGGTGCGTCTCGAGCCGTCGCGACGCGGGCTCGAGCCTCACCGTGCCAGCGCCGCGAGTGAGGCCACCCTGTGGGCCAGAAACGCCGCGGAGCACCAGCGTGCCGTCGAGCGGAGGTGTCATCGACCCGTCCGCCTTCGCCGTGAGCTCGAAGCGCCCCTCGTCGAGCGTCAGCCCGGGCTCGAAGAGGTGGGCGAAGGGGAGCAGCGCCACGAAGTCGGCCTTCGCGGTCGCCGCTTCGACGACTGGGAGCCGCTCACCGTCCACCAGGTGGAGCCGCGCCGTCGCTGCCGCGCCGCCGCCGACGAGCGTCGCGCGGTCGAGCGTGATGACGGCGCGGCGCTGCGCCCCGTCGAGGTCGAGCTGGCCCGAGAGGTCGAACAGCTGCGTGAGCGGCACCGGCAGCGGCGGGCTCGCGTTCGCGAGGTTCGCGCTCGTCTCGAGCGTCACCGTGCGTCGCTTCAACGTCGCACGCGCTTTCGCGTCGAGCGAGATGGACTGGGCCACTCCCTCGCGCTTCCACCGGACCTGCCCGGCCTTCACGGCGACGAAGCCGTCGGTTTCGACGCCTCGACCCGTGTGCAGGGTGCTCTCGAGGGCGAGGTCTTCCGCCGACCCGAGGTCATGGTGCACGGCCAGGCGACGCACGACGACCGAGTCGAGGTGGAGCGGCGGGAGCGTGTCGAGCGGGTCGAGGAGCGCCGACCAGCGCGGTGGCGTCGGGTCCGTCGCTTCCGCGGGCGCGTTCGACGCATCGAGGCGGACCGTCGCGTCGTCGATGACGAGGGAGTGGACGTGCACCGCCCCGTTCAGCGCCGCTCGCCAGCTCCAATCGAGCGTGAGCGTGGAGCTCGAACTGCGCACGCCGTCCAGGCCCACCTCGAGGCCGCTCAGCTCGAGGCGCGCCGCGCGGACCGAGAGGACGAGGCGCTCCCACTTCACCGACACCCCCAGCTTTTCGAGCTGGCCGGCGATGAGCCGCTGCGCGAAGGCGGTCTCGAGCACCCAGGGCAGTGACGCCACCAGCGCGAGCGCCGACAGGGCCCCTGCGCCGAGCGCGCGCCACCACCGGCGACGCGGTCGCGGCGACTCGGCGGCTTGGGTCGACTCCACGGGCATCACGGCAGCGGGGTGGTCGCCGTGACGTAAAGACCTCGACTGCCGTCAGCCACTCAAGGCGACCTCACGCGAACAGCTCGAGCAGGTCTTCCTTCGACAGGCCGCCCGCCGACTGCCCGTCGCCGAGCGCCGCCTCGAACAGCGCCCGCTTCTTCTCCTGCAGCGTGAGGATCCGCTCCTCGACGGTGCCCTGCGACACCAGCCGATAGACGAACACCGGCTTGTCCTGTCCGATGCGGTGCGCGCGGTCGGCAGCCTGCGCCTCGACGGCGGGGTTCCACCACGGGTCGACGAGGAAGACGTGGTCGGCCGCCGTCAGCGTCAGGCCCGTTCCACCGGCCTTGAGCGAGATGAGCATCACCGGCGGCCCGTCGTCGGCCTGGAAGCGCGCCGTGACGCCCCCGCGGTCGGCGGTCGACCCATCGAGGCGCGTGAAGCCGATGCCCGCGCCCGTCAGCTCGGGCTCGATGAGGTCGAGCAGGCTGGTCCACTGCGAGAAGACCAGCGCCTTGTGCCCATCGGCCACCGCCGTCGAGAGCGCGTCGACGAGCGACTGCACCTTCGACGACGTCTTCGCGTGCTGGCCGGGGACGAGCGCCGGGTGACACGCCGCCTGACGCAGCCGCAAGAGCGCCTCGAGCGCCTTGAGCACGCTGCCGCCCTGGCCCAGCAGCCGCACCACCTCGTCCTTCGTCGCCGCGTAGATGGCGTCGTACGTCGCGCGCTCCCGCTCATCGAGCGTCACCGCCCGAATGACCTCGGTGCGCGGCGGCAGGTCGGGCGCGACGTCGCGCTTGAGGCGGCGCAGCACGAAGGGGCGAATGCGCTTGCGCAGGTCCTTCGCCACGTCGACCCGCCCGTCGGCGATGGGCCGGGCCACCTGCTCGTCGAAGTCGCGCCGGCCGCCCAGCAGGCCCTGGTTGGTGAAGTGCATGACGCTCCAGAGTTCGTCGAGGCGGTTCTCGACCGGCGTGCCCGACAGCGCGAGCTTGAAAGGGGCGTTCAACGAGAAGACCGCCTTCGCGGCCTGGCTCTCGGGGTTCTTGATGGCCTGCGCCTCGTCGAGCACCACCGCCTTCCACGGGCGCGTCGCGAGCGCGGGCTGGTCGAGGCGGGCGATGGCGTACGTCGTCACCGTCACGTCCGAGTCGTCGAGCGCGCGGCCGGGGCCATGGTACGAGTTGACCGAGAGCGACGGGCGGA
>JALOQF010000160.1 GCA_025459425.1 Myxococcaceae bacterium
CGAGAGATCCCAATAGCTCGCCGCGCGGAACCGCATGCGCTCGCGCTCGCGCTCGACGATGACGCGAATGGCCGGAGACTGCACGCGGCCAGCCGAGAGCCCCGTCTTCACCTTGCGCCAGAGGACCGGCGACACCTCGTAGCCGTAGAGGCGGTCGAGCGTGCGGCGCGCTTCCTGCGCGTCGACGAGCCCCATGTCGATGTCACGCGGGTGGCTGACGGCCTCTTCGATCGCCTTGCGGGTGATCTCGTGGAACACCATGCGGCGGGTCGGCACCTTCGGCCTGAGCTGCTCCTTGAGGTGCCAGGCGATGGCCTCTCCCTCGCGGTCTTCGTCCGTCGCCAGGTAGAGCTCGGACGAGTCCTTGAGCGCGGCCTTGAGCGAGGCGATGACGTCGCGCTTGGTGACCTCGTAGGTGAGCTTGAAGTCGTTCTCGACGTCGACGCACAGGCCGCTCGAGGGCAGGTCGACCACGTGGCCGACCGAGGCCATCACCGTGTAGTCCTTGCCGAGGAACTGACCGATGGTCTTCGCCTTCGCCGGAGACTCCACCACCACGAGCGGCTTCGATGCCATGCGATCACCGGTAGCGTGCGGAGTGCTGGTGCGTCAAGAAAGGTCTTGATGACCCGAAGCGTCCACGGCTCTCAAGCCTTCGGACTTCCTCGAAAGAACTGCCAACAGATCGACCGGGCGGCTCGTGCGTTTCACCGCGACGCCCATGAACCGAACCTCAGCCTTCATCGCCCTTGCTGCAGCGTTGCTCCTCGTCGCCGTGGTGGTCGGCCTGCCGAAGTCGACCGGAGCGCCTCCGACGCCGGCGCCCGCTCCGACGCCCACGCCCACGGCCACGCCGGCCCCACCGCCGCTGGCCGGGAACCACCCCGGCTCGCTGAGCCTCTCGGGCAAGCTGTCGCACCCCTACGTGGTGCCCGGGACCAGTGACGTGTTCGCCACCCTCGAGGTCAGCGCGGTCGACGTGCCGGGCGCGCGCCGGGCGCCGGTGAATCTCGCCGTGGTGATCGATCGCTCCGGCTCGATGTCGGGAGACAAGATCGCCCAGGCCCGACGCGCCGCCTTGCGCCTGGTCGATCTGCTCGACGAGCACGATCGCCTCGCGATCATCCACTACGGCAGCGACGTGCGCTTCTTCCCCGGGGCCTTCGCCTCGACCGAGAACAAGGAGCGCATGCGCCGGTACATCCGCGGCATCGCGGACGAGGGCGGCACCAACATCGGTGACGGGCTCATGGCCGGCAAGGCGCAGCTCGACGTGGCGCGCAGCGACTTCACGGTGAACCGGCTCATCCTGCTCTCCGATGGCCAGCCGACCGTCGGCATCACGAGCGAGAACGGCCTCGCCAACGTCGCGCGTACCCTGCGCAACGCGGGCACCACCGTCACCTCGCTCGGCGTCGGCGCGGACTTCAACGAAGACCTCATGCAGCGGCTGGCCGAGATCGGCGGCGGCTCGTACGGCTTCATTCGCGACGCCGAGGCCACCGCGGCGCTCTTCGAGAAGGACCTGTCGCAGGCCGGCACCATGGTGGCGCGGGGCGTCACCGTCAGCTTCGACCTGCCGCCTGGCATCGCGCTGCGCGAGGTGTTCGGCCGCCCCAGCAGCCGCCTGGGCAACCGCGTCACCGTCTCGATGCCGGACTTCTCGGCGCGGCAGACCGAGAAGCTCGTGGTGCACCTCGCGGCCTCGAATCTGTCGGGGGCCGAGGGCATGGCCGTCGACGTCGGAGACTTCCGCCTCGACTACACCGACCTGCTCACCTCACAGGCCGCCGACGCGCAGGTGAAGCTCGCCGCGATGCTGACCGCCGACCGCTCGCTCGCCGACCAGCGCCGGGACAAGGACGCGATCGTCTTCGCTACCCGCGCGCGCGCCTCGCAGAACGTCGAGAAGGCCGCCGTCGCGATGCAGAAGGGCAAGTTCGAAGAGGCCAGGCAGTTCATCCGCGAGAACACGTTCCTCTTCGACGACGCGCAGACCGTCGCGGGCGCCGAGGCCTTCGAGGGTGACCGCGCCGCCAACGCGCAGCAGGCCGACGTCGTGCGTGCCGCACCGGCCGCGGCGCCTGCCGTGCAGTCCGAGCGCGTGAAGTCGATGAAGGTCGAGGCCAAGCGCGGCTACGGCCTGGGCTCGTCGGTGTACTGACCGCGGTCGATCGGGCGGCGCCTTCCCGGCGGAAGGGCATTGACGCCGCTCGCGCAGCTGGTGAGGTGATGGCTTCAAGGCCCGAGCTCCTCCCGTGAACCGTCGAATCTCCCTGCTCGAGTTGGTCCGCTTCCACGCGTTCCTCGGGGAGCAGCACCCGGCCGCGGCGGCGGCGCTCGGCCCACCACGCGGGAGCGACCGACCGCCCACCGAGCTCATCGACACCCTCGTCGACGAGGGCCTCGTGTTCGACGCCATCGCCTCGGCCATGCGCTCGACCCGGGCCATCGACCTGCCGCTGCGCTTCGCCACCACCACCCGGCTCGAGCACCTCGGGGTGCTGGGCTTCGCCATCCAGACGGCGCCGACGGTGCTCGAGGCCCTGGAGCGGGTCGAACGGTTCCAGTCGCTGACATCGAACTCGGGCTTCTCCGACGTGAGCCACGAGCGCGACGAGGTTCGTATCGCCTGGCAGCGCCACACCACGCGGCTCGATCTCGGGGTGCGCGTGGCGAACGAGATCGTCATCGCGCAGCAGCTCGTGCTCGCACGTCAGCTGGGACTGCGTGGCCCGCGCCGGGTGACGTTTCGCCACCGTGCACCGGCCGACGTGCAGGCGCACGCACGGTTCTTCGGCTGCCCGGTGACGTGGGGCTCCTCACATGACGCCGTGCTGTGGCCGCGCGAGTGGCTCGACCGCCCACTGCCCCTGGCCGACGTGGGGCTCAACCGCTTCATCGGCGAGCAGGCGGCCCAGCGGCTGCGCGAGCGCTCCCCGGACGAGGGCGGGCTCGAGGCCGTTCGGCGGGAGATCGAGCGACGCCTCCCGTCGGCGGCCGTGTCGATCGACGAGGTCGCTCCGGCGCTGGGGCGCAGCCCACGTTCCCTCCAGCGGGCCCTCGGCGCCGCTGGCACCAGCTTCCGGGCGTTGGTCGACGAGGTTCGGCGTCATCGCGCCGAGGTGCTCCTCGCGTCGGGAACACTGTCGTTGTCCGAGGTCGCGCTGTTGCTGGGCTTCTCCGAGCTGAGCGCCTTCTCTCGCGCGCACCGGCGTTGGTTCCGCGGCACGGCGCGGGCGCGTCGGGTCAAGTCCGTGGCGCGCCCGGTCAAGTCGAGGCGCTGAGCGCGGCAACAGACTCCGGTGAACCCGCAGTCACCCCGGAGTCTCTCATGCTCTCGCCGCTGTTGACCCTCACGCTGCTGGGCGCGCTGCCCGGCCACGGCCCCTCGGCGCCGCTCGAGAAGTTCATCTCGCACCGCTTCCAGCTCGAGGCGCACCAACCCGGCCTGCAGCTCGCCTTCCACGCGGGCCTGCTCCAGCCGCTCTTCGTGCAGGGCTTCAACGCCGCGATGGACGTGCGCGTGGGCCGGTTCGTGGCGACGTACAGCCACGGCGAAGGGCTCGACGGCGTCGGCCAGTCGGCACTGCTCGAGCCCGAAAAGGCCGCCGGCGCGAACCTGGGCCTCACCTGGAGCACCGGTGGCGGCGTGGGCGTGACGCTCATCGACGAGCTGTACGTGCTGGTCGACTTCAAGGTGCACCGCTACGCCTTCTCGGTCGGCGCCGAGCGCTCCGACTACACGACGTTCACCATCGGCGGAGAGCTCGGCTACCGCTTCTTCCTCTGGAAGGGGCTGCACGTGGCGCCGGTGATCCGCTACTGGCCGACGGTGTGGACGAGCGCGCCCCAGGGCGTGAACGTCGGCGGCCTGACGCACCAGCCGGTGGCTCAGGGGGCGTCCGGGTTCTTCGCCAACATCCTCATCGGGTGGGCGTTCGACCTCGTCCCCGAAGCGACGTGACGGCTACTTCTTCGTGCCCGGCTCCGGGAGCGAGAAGAAGAACATCACGCCGCCCGCCAGCACCGCCGCCGCGCCGGCGATCATGAGCGTGTTCGCCGGCACCGCCTTGGCGTTGGCCGAGTCGGCGAACTGCTGCCGCTGGGCGCGGGGAATCATCGTGTTCTGTGCCTGCGCGGCGTCTTGCGACGAGCTGACGCCGAGGCCGATGCCACCGCCGGCCGCGGCGACACCCAGGCCCATCGCGATGATCGAGGCGATGCGCAGCACGTTCGGCGGCGGGCCCTCGTCGTTCAGGGCCCCACGGGCGATGGCCGCCTCGGGGAGCGCCTGATCGACGGTGACGAGCGGCGGCTGCACCGGCTCGAAGTGCAGGCTCGCCACCTGCCCACCCTTCACCCGTACGCGTGTCGACTTCACGCCACCGGGGAAGGTCGCCAGCACCTCGTACTCACCCGGCGCCGCGAACATCGCCACCGGGCCCGGCGGAAACTCGCGGCCCTGCACCACCAGCTTCGACGCGCGGGGCGCGAACACCTCGATGAGCCCCTTGCCCTCCGAGCCGGCCTTCCCGAGCAAGGTGCCGACGCTCTGGGCCATCGTCGGCGCCTCGGCCGACTCCGGAGCCCGGGCCAACGCGAGCCGGTAGTACAGCGTCGCGAACGCGCCATCACCGAGCTTCTCGTAGGCCCTCGCCAGCCGCTGCGCCGACTGCGGCGTTCCCTTGAACGCCTCGGCCTCACGCCACAGCGCGATCGCCACCGCGTCTTCGTTCTTCGCCGCCATCGCCTCGCCCCGGGCGAAGAAGTCGGTGTAGCCGGCCTCTCCTTCGGCTTCTCCAGGCAGACCAGCGAGCAGCGCGACGACGACGAGCGAGTGCATCATGGGATACCCCGACGGCAGACGATGAGGACGCGACTCCCTACACGAGTCGGGCCCCCGCCCCCAAGCACAAGGGCCATTCACTTCTTCTCGACTGGTTTCCCCGCCTTCTCGATCTGCTCGCTGTTCGAGATCGAGTACCGGACCAGCTCGCGCAGCACCCGGTTGCGCTTGACGTTCCCGAGGATCTCCTTGAGGTCCTCGTACACCGTCGGATCGTTGATGATGGCGCCCAGCGAGCCCTCGCCCTTGTTGATCTTCGCGGTGAGCGACTTGATGTCGGCGGCGGCCTGGCCCAGGTCCGACAGCAGCACGCGGGAATCTCCGTAGACGAGCTGGTACACCACGCCGTCCTTCCGCGTCTTCGCGTCGTTCACCAGCGTCGACACTTCGCCGGCCGCCTTGCCGAGATCGGTCAACGAATCGGCGATCTTCTTGTCGTAGATGAGCGCGTGGAGCGTGCCGTCTCCGCTCTTCACGTCGGCCAGCAGCCCGTCGACCTTCGTGATGGCCGCGTCGAGCCGCGCGGCGCTGGCCGAGGCCTCGGTGAGGATCGCCTTGACGTCGTTCGTCAGGCCCTTGTCGTAGACGACCGCGTGGAGCAGCCCCTTGCCGGTCTCGACCTCTTTCAAGATGTTCTTCACCGAGGTGACGGCTTCCTTCACGTCCTTCTGCAGCTCGGGGCTCGTGTAGGTGGCCACGCCGGTGCGCAGGTCGCGCGTGATGCCGACGGTGTTGTCGATGATCTCGCCCGTGGCCTTGAGGATCGACGAGATGTCACCCGAGGTGCCGGTCTGCAGATCGGCGCCGTCGGGCTGCGCGGGCTGGTCGGGGCTGCCGATGGAGATCTCGACCGCCTTGTCGCCCAGCACGCCGCGGTTGGTGATGCGGGCCACCGAGTCCTTGCGAATGCGCTCCTCGTACTTCTTCACCACCTCCATGGTGACGATGATGCGCTTGTCGCCGAGATCGGAGCCGAACTTGATGCTCGTGACGCGGCCCACGTTGACGCCGCCCAGCCGCACCGGCGAGTCGAACTGCAGGCCGTCGACGTTCTCGAACGCCCCCGTGTAGGTGTTCTGCTTGTCGAAGAGGTTGCGCTCCTTGCCGATGACGAAGACGACGAGCATCGCCAGGCCGAGGCCCAGGGCGATGAAGAGGCCGGCGCGAACGATGATGCGGCGCTCACGCTCTGCGGGGTTGAGGGTGGTGCTCATGGCGGCTTCAGCTCGCTCGCGCGTCGAGGAACGCGCGCACATCGGGGTGGGTCGAAGCCTTCATCTCGGCGACCGTGCCCTGGGCGACGATCTTCCGTTGCGACAGCATGGCCATGCGGTCCGACACGCGGAACGCGCTGTCCATGTCGTGGGTGACGACGATCTGCGTGCAGCCGAGGTCGTTCTTCATGCGAATGATCAGCTCGTCGATGACGCGGGTCGAGATGGGGTCGAGCCCGGTCGAGGGCTCGTCGTAGAGGATGATCTCGGGCTCCATCGCGATGGCCCGCGCGAGCCCGACGCGCTTGCGCATGCCGCCCGACAGATCCGACGGCTTCATGTGCTCGATGCCCGGCAGGTTCACCCGCGCGAGGTTCTTCGCCACGCGCTCCGACAGCTCGGCGGCCGACAGCTTGAGGTGCTCGTTGAGCGGGTAGGCGATGTTCTCGCCCACCGACAACGAGTCGAACAGCGCCGCGCCCTGGAACACCATCGACACCCGCTTGCGCACCTCGCGCAGGCCCTTCTCGTCCTTGTCGACCACGTTCTCGCCGTGGAGCAGCACCTGGCCCGAGTCGGGGTACAGCAGGCCGATGAGGCACTTGAGCAGCACGCTCTTGCCTGTGCCCGAGCCGCCGATGATGGTGAGCGTCTCGCCCTTCTTCACCTCGAGATCGAGGCCTTCGTAGATCTTCTTCGGCCCGAAGGCCTTCCAGAGGTCGACGAAACGAATCACCACCTCGTCTGAGGCCGGCCGCGCCGTCACCTGGGTCGTCTCGGAAGCGCTCATGGTCAGAAGGCCAGGAACAGCTTGGTCATGAAGAAGTCCGACAGACACACCGACACCGACGCGATGGCCACCGTCTCGGTCGTCGCCTGGCCCACGCCCTCGGTGCCGCCCGTCACGCTGAAGCCCTTGAAGCACCCCACGATGGCGATGATGAGGCCGAAGACGAAGGACTTGAAGATGCCGCCGCCGAAGTCCATCAGCGAGACGGTGTCGATGGCCGAGCGGAAGTACTGATCATACGGAATGTCGTACTGCTGGTTCACCACCACCGAGCCGGCGATGAGGCCGAAGACGTCGGCGAGCGCGGTGAGCGACGGCAGCACGATGGCGCAGGCCACCAGGCGGGGCGTCACCAGCTTCTTGATGGGGTCGGCCCCGAGGGCCGAGATGGCGTCGATCTGCTCGGTCACCTTCATCGAGCCCAGCTCGGCGGTGATGCCCGAGCCGATGCGGGCGCCGACGGTGAGCGCGGTGAGCACCGGCCCCAGCTCGCGGAAGAGGGTCAAGATGACGACCTTCCCCACCGTGTGCTGCACGCCGAACTTCGCGAGGAAGTAGGCGAACTGGAGCGAGATGACGAGGCCGGCGAAGAGCGCCACCAGCGTGGCGATCGACAACGAGCGCACGCCCAGCATCACCACCTGGTACGCCATCGACCCGAGCGCGAGCGGCGGCGTGAAGATGCGCGCGATGGCCCGCACGAACATGAACACCATGCCGCCGAGCTGCAGCCACGCCCGGTTGATGCGCGCGGTGAAGGGAATGATCGACTCGAGCTCCTGCTGCACCAGCACGGCCAGCTCGGTCTCGCGCGTGGTGGGCCCGCGGGGCGCCTGGGGCGGCTCGCTGCTCACGGCGCGGCCTCCTGCACGAAGTTCGCGACCAGCGCGTCGAAGGCCGCCTGGTGCCGGGGCCGCTCGCCCTTCGGCGCCACGTAGGTGAAGTCGTGCACGCAGCCGTTCTTCTTGAGCACCACCACCTCGACCTCGGCCGGCACCCCGTCGATGGAGACGTCGAAGAGGCTGCGCAGCGCCGCCCGCCCGTCGAGGGACAGGGCCTTGCGGTCGACCAGCACCCGGTCTTCGAAGCCGATGAGCAGGTGGCCGGTGAGCACCTCGAGCGACGGGTCTCCGTGGTCCTTGCAGGTGGCGTTCATCGCCAACAGGTGCCCCGAGCTGCGCGACGCCCAGGCGAGATCGTTCTCGGCGAAGCCGATGGGCTTCCACTCGGCCTCGGGCGGCGCCGTCACCCGGTACCGCAGGCCGTCCTTGAAGAAGCGACCCTCGCGCAGCCCCGCGCCACACCCGGCGAGGGCGACGAGCAGACACACACCCACCGACACCGAACGCATCGCCCGGGAATTAAGCGCGAACCCTCTGGGACGGCACGCTTTTGCCCCGCGCGTGACCAAAAAGTTGACTCTACACGGGTGTTCAGGAACCATACTGAACGCACGTTTCCGACTGAAAGGGTGTCCCGTGGAAGAGCTCACCGACCGGCAGAAAGAGATCCTCGCCTTCATCCTCCGCACGTCCGAGGAGCGCGGCTTCCCGCCGACGATCCGTGAGATCGGCGAAGAGATGGACATCGCGTCGACGAACGGGGTGAACGACCACCTGAAGGCGCTCGAGCGCAAGGGGTACCTCACGCGGGGAGAACAGCAGAGCCGCTCGCTCGTTCCCACCAAGCGCGCCCGGTTGATTCTGGGCCTGGGCCAGTCGCCGAAAAAAGACGCGAACATGATCGACGTGCCCCTGCTGGGCCGGGTGGCTGCCGGCGCGCCGTTGCTGGCGACCGAGAACATCGAAGACTCGGTCCGCATCGACTCGTTCCTGCTGGGCGGGGCCGGCGGGAAAGAGGTGTTCGCGCTGAGGGTCAAGGGCGAGTCGATGATCGAAGACGGCATCTACGACGGAGACTTCCTCTTCGTGCGCAAGGCGCCGAGCGCGTCACCGGGCGACATCGTGGTGGCCCTCATCGAGGACGAGGCCACGGTGAAGCGGTACTTCCCCGAGGGCGACAAGATTCGGTTCCAGCCGGCGAACAAGACGATGCAGCCGATCTACGTGCACAAGTCGCAGTTCAAGCAGACGATGATCCTCGGGAAGGTCGTCGGCGTGTACCGCAAGATGCCGAGCTGACGCGTCAGGGGCACTTCGTGGGCGCGATGCGCGCACAGGCCGTCTGCGCGACGTCGGCCTTGCCCAGCGCCTTCGCGAGGCGCGCCGTCGCGAGCTGGAGCGCCTCGTTCTTCGTCTGCTCTTCTTCCGCCGCCACCGCCTCGAGCAGCTTGAGCGCGTCGGCCTTGCGACCCAGGTGAGAGAGGAAGTCGGCGAGCTCCATCGCCTCGCGCACCTCTTCGCCCGTCGCCGTCGCCAGCGCCTTGTCGAGCTCGGCCTGGGCGCACGCCTGATCCTTCCGGGCGAGGCAGAGCCGGCCCAGCCCCACGTGGTAGAGCGCCTGATCCTTCGCGGCGATGGCCTTCTTCCACGCGGCCTCGGCGCGATCGGGCCGTGACTGGCGCACCTCGAGCTCGGCGACGAGCTCCCACGCCGAGGGATCATCGGCCGCAGCCGTCGTGTACGCCGCGATGGCGTCGTCCCAGCGGCTGGCCTCGACGTAGCGATCGCCGAGCTCCTGGCTGAGCGCCGCCGACTTCACGCCCTTCGCCTGCGCCGCTTCGAGCACCTCGAGCGCCTTGCCGCCCTGCTTCGCCTTCACCAGCTCGCCCGCGGCCTTCACCACGAGCTCGGCGCGCGCCTTGTCGGGGGCAGCGTCGCTGGCGAGGAGGAACCGCCGCACCGCTTCGTCGAGGTTCCCGGCCTCGAGGGCCTCGTCGCCGAGCGCCTCGTGCGCGTTGTAGTCCTTCGGGTTGAAGGCCAGCGCCTTCTCGAGCGCCTCCTTCGCCTTCTGCTTCTCGCCCTTGATGCCGTAGAGCACACCGAGGCGGCTCCACGTGGTGGCCCGGTTCGGGTCGAGCGCGACGGCCTCTTCGAACTTCTTGAGCGCGTCGTCGATGCGCTGCTCCGACATCAGCAGCTCGCCCTCGGCCCCCGGCAGCCGCTTGTCCGTGGGGTTGAGCCGCCGCACCTCGTCGAACTGGGCGTGGGCTTCCTTGAAGTCACCCTTCAGGTAGGCCGCCGTGGCCGCGACGTAGTGCCCGTCGGCCTCGGTCTTCGGGTCGATCGGGGGTGGATCCTTCTTGCAGGCGCTGCCCAGCATCACGCCCAGCAGCAGGAGGCGCAGCGCCAGGCTCACGCGCGACCGAGCTTCTCGAGCACCTTCGCGCGGCTCGCCGTCGCCGCCGGGTGCCCCGGGTGCTGCGCGAGGATCGCGTCGAGGCCGTCTTTCGCCTCCGACAGCCGGCCGAGCGCCGACAACACGGCCGCGCGATTGAACCGGGCGCCAAGGTGGCCCGCGTCGATGGCCAGCGCGTCGTCACAGGCCTTGAGCGCGAGCTCGGTGCGGCCGGCCAGCAGGAGCGCCAGCGCGTAGTTCGCGTGCACGTCGGGCAGCGTGGGGCCCCACCGCATCGCCGCCTCGAGCACCTCGAGGGCCTTCGCCGACGCCGACGCGTCGCCACGGCGCGCGCGCTCGAGCCACACGGCGCCGAGGTTCGAGCGGTACTCGGGCACCTCGGGCTCGAGCTCGACCGCCTTCTCGAGGTGCGCCTGGGCCGCGTCGAGATCGCCCTGCCGCATCGCCAGCGCGCCCCGCGCATACCGCCACAGCCCGCGCGCCTGCACGGCCTCGGGCGCCTTCTGGAGCGCGCCGATCGCCGCCGTCAGATCGCCCTTCGCCTCGAGCGCTCGCGCCTCGTCGAGCACCGCGTCCAGGGAAACCATCAGAACGTCCACGCGAGCGTCGAGAGCGCCCACTGTTTGAGGTTGGTGAAGAAGCCCTCCTTCGCCAGCTCCTTCGGCGTGACGAGCGAGGTCTCCTTGAGGCCGGCGGCGAAGCGCTCCTCGAGCGACGCGGCGGTCTTCTTGTCGGTCACCGCCATCGCGATCTCGGCGTCGGTGTTCTTCGAGCGGCCGTTCAGGTTCACCGAGCCGACGATGCTGAACTCGCCGTCGAAGGTGGCCGTCTTCGAGTGCAGCGTGCCGCCGTGCTTCTCGTAGATCTTCACGCCGGCCTTCATGAGGTCGTCGTAGAAGTAGCGCGCCGCGTCCGACACGAAGCCCATGTCGTTGGCCTCGCGGCTGTTCGTCATCACGCGCACGTCGACGCCCCGCTTCGCCGCGTCGATGAGGGCCTTGCGGATCTCGGGGGGCGGCAGGAAGTACGCGTTCTCGATGGTGATCTTCTTCTGCGCGGTCTCGATGGCCCGCACGTGGAGCTTCGTCGCCGTCTGCTCGAGCCCCTTCACCTCGGGGTTGTGCTGAATCACCCGCACCGACGGCCCGCCGTCCTTCGCGACCAGCGGCGGGAAGAGCTTCTGCCGATCGGCCTCGGAGATGGGCGTGCCCACCTCGTTCCAGTTGCGCAGGAACGCTTTCATCGAGTCGCGCACCGCGGGGCCTTCGAGCTTCACGTCTGCGTCACGCCACGCCTCGGTGCCGTTGCCTTCCTTCCCGCCGCCGCGAGAGAGCACCATGCGGCCCGAGCCGCCCAGGGCGTACTCGTCGCCGATGTTCATGCCGCCGAGCACCGCCGCCTGGCCGTCGACGATCAGGTTCTTCTCGTGCCAGCGGTCGTTGAGATCCCACACCTTCCACTTCTGCCCGTACGCGCGCACGTCGACGCCGGCCTCGCGCATCATGTCGAACATCTTCGGGTCGGCACGGCCCGAGCCCAGCGCGTCGTAGATGACGCGCACCTGCACGCCCTGCTTCGCCTTGTCGGCGAGCTGGCGGGCGAGCTTCCAGCCGGTCTCGTCGGAGCTGAAGATGAACGTCTGGAAGCAGATCGAGTGCTTCGCGCCGGCGATCATCTTCTCGCGCTCGGCGAACGACTGGACGCCGTCGTAAAGCATCGACACGGTGTTGCCGGCCGTCGCGCGCGACTTGGTCTCGGCGTCGAGGCGCGCCTCGAAGGCGTGAGACCGGAAACCCGACGGCGGCGGCGTGGTGGGCCCAGCGCCGACCGACTTCGGAGCGCTCGTCCCCGGTGCCCAGCCCTTGCCGACGGTGGGCAACGATGACGCGCTGACGGACGTCTGGGCTTTGGGCCCCGTGGGGCCAGTCGTGGGCGCAACCTGCGGACTTCCCTGTCGCTGTACCTTCATGAGGCTCCTTCTAGCGTCCCTCGGGGCAGGCGTCAGCCCCGTGACGTCACCAACGCCCAGCGCCTCCGCCCACTTCGCCTGAGCCACCTCACATGGCGCGTCCCCACCGGCGAACGACTCGGCGTCGAGCACTTCGGGAGGTCCAGGGTGGCGGCTGCGATCGACGCGGCGCGGAGCATCTTTTCTTCGGAACGCCCTCGACGCCCCCAACGCCGACAGCGCTTCAGCCGTCGCTGAAAACGCGAGGACCGCTGTGCGCTTTGCCCGCTTCGTCGACGGCGCGGGCCCCGGGTCGTCACGGACCTGACGGGCACCTCGGACTCGCTGACGCGCGACGTCTTCGGCGGGGTTGGCGCTGGCCCGGCCGTTGCGCTCGCGTCTGCCCCATGCGGTGGGGCAAGACCTTTCTCGTGTGGACGTGGGTGCTGGCCGCGCTCGCCCTGGGCGCGCTGCTGACGCTGCTGCACGAGGCGCCGCTCCCTCCGCCGAATCCGACCGCGGGAGCGCCAGCCTCGGAGTGGACGCTCACACACGGGCTGGCGCTGCGGTGCCCCTGCTCGCGGCGCATCGTCGACCATCTGCTCGCGCGGGGCGCGACCGCCGACGCAGCCGAAGAGGTGCTCCTCGTCGACGCAGCCGATGGCACCGTCAGGGCGCTCGAGGCGCGCGGCTTCCGCGTCCGTGCCGTCGACGCCGACACGCTGCCTCGGCTCGGCTTCGAGGCAGTTCCAGGCCTCGTCATCCGCTCGCCCGACGGCCGGGTGGCCTACGCAGGGGCTCACGCGCCGAAGCGCTCCGGCCCGGTCGACGATCTCTCGCTCCTTCAGCGCGCCCGAGAGGGCGCCTCGACCAGGCCCTTCGCGGTCCTGGGGTGCGCCATCAGCCAGGCGCTGACGGCCCGTGTCGATCCGCTCTCTCTGAAGTCACTGCCCCGGGGGTTTCTGCCATGAAGTCGCTGCTCGCCTATCTGCTCCTGCCGAAGGACATCACCCGCTTCGAGCGCGAGTACCTCGCGAAGATGAACCGGGTGGCGCTGTTCTTCTTCGCCGCGCACGTGCCCGTCTTCGGCGCGGTCGCCTTCGCGAACGGAACCGGCGCGGTGGCGGCAATGGTGATGACGGCCTTCGGCGTGGCGGGCCCCTTCCTCGCCATGCGGGCGCTGAGCAACCCGCGGCACGTCTCGATGGTGTTCGGCGTCACCGCGATGTTCATGGGCGCCGTGCTGGTGCACTTCGGGCGCGGCCTGTGGACCATCGAGATGCACTTCTACTTCTTCGTGGCGCTCGCGCTGCTGGCGGTGTTCGCCAACCCGATGGTGGTGGTGACGGCGGCGGTGACGGTGGCAGTGCACCACCTGGCGCTGTGGTTCCTCTCGCCCGAGAGCGTCTTCAACTACGACGCGCCGCTCTCGTCGGTGCTGGTGCACGCGCTCTTCGTAGTGCTCGAGTCGGTCGCGGCGTGCTTCGTGGCGCGGAGCTTCTTCGACAACGTCGTCGGCCTCGAGCGCATCGTCGCCGACCGCACGCGCGCGCTCGACGGGAAGAACCGCGAGATGAAGCTGGTGTTCGACCACGTGCAGCAGGCCTTCCTCACCGCCGCACGCGACGGGGCGCTCTCGGCGCAGTTCAGCCGCGCCGTCGAGACGTGGTTCGAGGCGCCGAAGGCCGGCGAGAGCGCGTGGGCGTTCTTCGGCCGCGTCGACCCGGCGTTCGGCCGCTGGCTCGCGCTGGGCTGGCAGACCCTCGCCGAAGACCTCTTTCCGCGTGAGGTCGCGCTCGCCCAGCTGCCGTCACGCTTCGGCGCCGGCGCGCGCACCTTCGAGGTCGCCTACCAGCCCATCGACTCGGCCGAGGGGCAGCTCGAGCAGGTGCTCATCCTCGTCACCGACATCACCGAGAAGGTGGCGCGGGAAGAGGCCGACCTGGTGCAACGCGAGACGGTGCAGGTGTTCGAGCGCCTCATGCGCGATCGCAGCGGCTTCCTCGAGTTCTTCGCCGAGGCGCGCGGCCTCGTCGAGTCGCTCGCCCGGACGCCGCTGACCCTGGGTGACGCCGAGCAGCTCCGCGCCCTGCACACGCTCAAGGGCAACTGCGCGCTCTTCGGGGTCTCGGCGCTGGCGGCGCACTGCCACGAGCTCGAGACCCGCCTCGTCGAGCACGGCGGAGGCCTCACGGCCGTCGACCAGGCGCGCCTCACCGAGTGGTGGAGCCAGGCCTCGCAGCGCATCATGCGCTTCCTGGGTGAAGGGGCTCCGAGCGCGATTCAGCTCGACGAGACCGACTACCTCGCGATCCTCCACGCCATCGACAGCGGCGCGCCCAAGCTCGAGGTCCGCCGGCTGATCGAGTCGTGGAAGAACGAGCCGGTGCAGGCGCGCCTCGAGCGGTTCGCGGAGCAGGCGAGCGGTCTCGCCGAGCGCCTGGGCAAGGCGCCCCTCTCCGTTCGTGTCGACGCTGGGGGCGTGCGGCTCCCACGAGACCGGTACGCCTCGCTGTGGTCGGCCTTCGTACACCTGGTGCGCAACGCGGTCGACCATGGCGTCGAGCGCCCGGCCGACCGACAGGCGCGCGCGAAGGGGCCCGCCACGCTCGACTTCTCGGCGGGGCGCACCCGTGAAGGCCTGGTGGTGACGCTGAAAGATGACGGCGCCGGCATCGACTGGGAGCTGGTGCGAGGGCGGGCCGAGCGCCTGGGGCTCCCCGCCTCGACGCGTGCCGATCTCGTCGACGCGCTCTTCGCCGATGGCCTGTCGACGCGCGACGAGGCGAGCGACACCTCGGGCCGCGGCGTGGGGCTGTCAGCCGTTCGCGCTGCCGCGCGGGCGCTGGGTGGCGACGTGCGCGTCAGCAGCGAGCGCGGCCTCGGCACGACGTTCCAGGTCGTGCTGCCGTGGCCCGATGACGTGCCTGCGCCGGTGCGAGCGGACGCGCGCCAGACAGCCCGCGCGACGGCGTGAGCGGGAAGGCCGTCAGCTGCCGTTTCGTGGCCGCCAGGGCGCCCGCGGTTGGCCTGAGCGGCACGGAGCCGACTCCGCGCGCCGGGAGCGTCCGTCGGACACTGGGAGGCCTGACTCCGTCCGAGGGAGCATCAACGCGAGTCCGCCCGTGCGCCGGGCGTGTCCGTCGGCCACCGGGAGGCCTGACTCGGTCCGAGGGCGCGGCTACTCGGCGCCCGTCGTCATGCGCAGCACCTCGTCGTAGCCGGTGACGCCCTGGTACAGCTTGCGCACCGCCGCTTCACGCAGCGTCCGCAGCCCGTGCTTGTGGCCCTCGGCGACGAGCTGCGCGTGGGTGGCCTTGTGGGTGATGAGGGACTTCACCTCGGGCGTGGCCGAGAAGATCTCGAACACGGCCGTGCGCCCGCGGTACCCCGTGCCACGGCACTTCACGCAGCCCGCGCCCTTCTTGAACTGCGGCGGCCCCAGATCGGTGGGCATCGGCACCTTGAGCGCCTCGAGCTGGCCGTCGTCGAGCTCGATGGGCGTCGCGCACGAGGGGCAGATGCGCCGCACCAGGCGCTGCGCCA
>JALOQF010000506.1 GCA_025459425.1 Myxococcaceae bacterium
TCGGCCGAGACCGTTCGCCGCGGCATGGGCATGATCGTGGTGCCGGTGAAGGGCGTGAAGACGAAGCTGACGCTCGACGCCCAGCTCCAGCAGCTCGACGAGATCATCATCGGCTACCAGACGGCGACCTTCCCGCAGGCCACGCAGATGGCCTTCACCTTCACGCCGGGCAACACGAGCGGCCTGTCGCAGGCGGGCTACGGCTCCGAGCGCCGCGAAGACGGCTCCGGCGCGATGGTGTTCGCCTTGTCGACGACCGACACGAACATTCGCAAGTCGACGGTGCGCAGCCGCTGGCTGAAAGACGGCGCCGGCGCCTCGCAGCTCACCGTCGACGAGGGCACCTATCGCGGCGCGACGCGGGTCGAGTGCTGGAACGCCCAGTTCAAGGTGACGTGGTTCAAGGAGAACTGGCCGGGCGGCAAGGAGTCCGGCCGGGAGGCCGACTGTCCTCCGGTGAACTGAGGCGCGAGGTGTCGTCGTCGTGCGATTCGATGGCGCGCGGGCGACGGGTGATGGGCTTTGTCAGCGCCCGCCGACGTCACGGAGCGTCAGCTCGATCTGCTGCTGAAACGAAGCGTGGCCGTCTTCACGCGCCAGGCGATCGGCCCGCGCCAGCTCGGCCGTCGTGAAGGCCTCGAGAATGCGCGGCACGAGGAAGCGCAGCGGCAACAGCGGCTGGGCCTGCGCGATGGCCGTGATTCGGGTGATGCACTCGACCTGAAACGTGACGTCGTCGACCTTCGGCGTGCCCATGCGCCGTGCAGTTCATCGGAGGGAGCCGTCTCCCCGCAACCTCAGTCTTCGGTGGCCTTCACGCCCTGGGCCGCGAGGCGGGCCAGGCTGTCCTTCATCGCCTGGACCTGCTCGGGCGGGTGACCGACCCACCCGACGAGCTCGCCGACGATGCGCAGCGCATGCCGCGAGCGAAAGGAGCGGGTCGGGTTCCCCGGGAACTTCTGGTTCGTCAGGTTCGGGTCGTCTTCGAAAGGTCCGGTGGGCTCGACGACGTAGACGGGCCCCTCGCCCTCGCCGATGGCCAGCTCGGCTCCCCACGTGGCCGCGTCGAGCGTACCCGTCAGGTAGACCCAGCCGGCCGGCGTTCGCTCGCCGTAGTTCGACGCGCGCCCCGGCTCGATGAGGGCGCCAATCGGAAGCGTCGCCTTCGTGCCGTGGAGAAACCGCTCGGCCCCCGTGTCGTCGACGTACGGCTGGAACGGAACCGGCTTCGAGAGCGGCATTCCGCCGTCCTACTCCACGCACGCGCGCGGTGGAGCGACGGGTGTCGACGAAACCCGGGCGCGTGGGCAGCGAACGTCAGGCGCTCGAGCACGTTCAGGCGTGGAGGCCGTTGCCATCGAGGCCCACCTGCGCCGCGCTCAGCCGTTGACGCAGCGGCGCTGCTTCCGCCTTGGTGAGCGTCCTCGCGCGGACGCCCTGGGCGAGGCGACGGGTCTGGTTGGCGAGGCGTTGCTCGAGGAACGCGAACGTGGGCTGCGGGCGGGCGATCTTCATGGCGAGGCCCCATGACGGTTCCCGTGGATTCGGGACGATGCCTGCCTCCAGAGCAAACGCGGCGCCCACCACGATGGAACACGTGTTCACACGAGTTGGCAGCGCCAGGCCACCGCACGTCATTTCGGTGTGTTGCGCGCGTTGAGCTGATCCAGCGGCCTCGCGCTTCTCACCCGACATGCGCCTGTCCCCGAGTCTGCTGCTGGTGCTGACGGCCTGCACTGGCGTCGTGTTCGACGGGCCGGCGTCGGTGGACACGCCCGCGACGGACGTCGATCTGCCGGGTGAAGACTGCACGACTGCCCCGGGCGTGGCCCCGCTGAGGCGGCTGCCCCAACGGCAGTATCGCCAGACCGTCGTCGACGTGTTGACCGAGAGCGGCCTGGGCAGCCTGCTGCCGTCCATCACGCCGGCGCTCGACGCGGTACCGCCCGACAGCCCCCTCACGTACCTCAGCCACGACGCGCGCCTCTCGGCCGAGCACGTCAGCGCCTGGTTCGCGGTTGCGACGGGCGTTGGTGATGGCCTCGAGCAGTCCGCGACGGCGCGCGCGGCGCTGGTCGGCCCGTGTGGCAACGAGGCGCGCTTCACCGAAGCCTGCCGGAGCCGCCTCTTTGAGGGGTTTGGCCGGCGTGTGCTTCGGCGACCGCTCACCAATGACGAGCGGGCCGAGTTGACGGCGGTGGCCGACGCTGCACGCAGCGGGCCCGAGGCGCTGCGCGCCATGGTGGTGGTGCTGATGTTGTCGCCCGCGTTCCTCAACCAGGTCGAGGTCGACGGCGCGCCCCGTGGGCCGGGCGGTCCCCTCGAGCTGACGAGCTTCGAGCTGGCCTCACGCCTGGCCTCCACCTACTGGCGCTCGACGCCCGACGACGCGCTCCTCGACGCGGCCGCCAATGGAACCCTCGCGACCGAGGCGGGCTTTCGTGCACAGCTCGATCGCGTCTTCGCCGACCAGCGCACGCGCCGCGGCCTGTGGGCCTTCTGGCAGGAATGGCTCAAGCTCGAGGCCTTCCCCGGCTTCTCGACCGATCGCCCCGGCTTCCGCGCGCTCACCCGGGGGCTCAACTTCTCCGGAGATCCCTGGGCCGACATGACCGACGAGATCCGCCGGTTGACCGAGCGGCACACCTTCGAGACGCCCACCTCGATGGACGCGCTGTTGACGACGACCGACTCGGTGACGCCGTCTCCCGTGCTGGCGGGCCTCTATGGCGTCCCTCCGTGGAATGGCCAGGGCGCACCGCCGACGCTGTCGAACCGGCAGGGCCTGCTCCAGCGGGCCGCCCTGCTCGCCTCGAACCAGGAGCAGACCAACCCCTTCCACCGCGGCGCGGTGATGCGTCGCGCGCTGCTCTGCGACGTCCTGCCCCAGCCCGACCCGGTGGCGCTGCCGCCCGGAGCGCTCGATCCGCCGCCAGTGTCGGCCACGTCGACGACGCGTCAGCGCTACGAAGCGAAGATCGCCGGCAACCCGCTGTGCACCGGCTGCCACCAGAGCTTTTCGGATCTCGGGTACGTGCAGGAGGCCTTCGACGCGCTGGGGCGCTTCCGGACGACCGAGCGCGTCTTCGACGAACAGACCGGGGCGCTGCTGGCCGAGCTGCCGCTGAACGTCGAGGGCCTGCCGCGCGTGCGCTTCGAAGACGACCGGCCCGTGCGCGACGCCGCCGAGCTGAACGAGCGCATCGTCGAGAGCGGGCGCGTGCACGCGTGCCTGGTGCGCAACTTCACCGCGACCAGCCTGCGACGGAGCGCGACGACTGGTGCCGACCGCTGCGCGGAAGCACGGGTGGCCAGACGCCTGCGTGACGGCGGCACGCTGGCCGAGGCCTTCAAGGCCATCGCGCTCGAGCCGTCCTTCCGTCTGCGCACCGTGGAGACCCCATGAACGCCCTGAGCCGTCGTCTCGTCCTCCGGGGAGCGTCTACCGGCGCATGGTCCGTGACCTCCCCGGCCGTTGCACGCTCCTCGTTCTGCCTGCGTACCGCGGAGGCCCGATGAGCGCCTTGAGCCGTCGTCTCGTCCTCCGGGGAGCCTCTGGCGCCGCCCTCGCCCTGCCCGCTTTCGCCTCGCTGGTCCCGCGCACCGCGCGCGCCCAGGCCACGGGCCCGAGAGCCTTCATCGTCATCAAGAGCTTCAGCACCCAGCTCGTGCGCGAGTGGTACCCGGCCTTCACCGGCAACGGCTACGTGCTGAAGAACGCGCGCTACCAGGGCAGCAAGGCCGACGGGACGACGCTCCTCACCCAGCCGCTGGTGAGCGGGCTGCCCTACACCTGGGCGCCGCTGCGGGACTTCCGCACGCCCACGGGCATCTCGGGCATCCTCGGGCCGGCGCTCGTTCCGTACCTCGACAAGCTGACCCTCATCCGCGGGCTCGATTTCCTGCCGATGGTGAACCACAACTACGGCGCGCTGCTGGGCAACTTCAGCTCGTGCACGCCCGCCACGCCCTGCACCGCCGACGCGCTGGCCGACGTGCCCACCATCGATCAGGTGCTCGCGTACTCGTCGAAGTTCTACCCGACGGCGCCAGCGCTGCGGGCGCTCCACGTGTCGCAGGGCGTGACGAACGCCATGTCGTACTCGGACTTCGGCGTGGCCAACGGCCCGGTGCAGCAGCTCCAGGCGCGCACCAACCCGCGCGATGCCTTCACCGACGCCTTCGGCAGCTTCATGCCGCAGGGGCCGGCCGGGCCGTCGCGCGACGCGCTGCTGATCGATCGGGTGCGGCAGCAGTACGTGCGCCTGAAGGCGAACCCGCGGCTGTCGGCCGAGGATCGGGTGCTGCTCGATCGCTACGTGACGCTCATCACCGAGCTCGAGGCCCGCCTGTCGACGAC
>JALOQF010000507.1 GCA_025459425.1 Myxococcaceae bacterium
CGTCAACGCCATCTCGTCTGGGCTGGCCGTCGTCGAGCGCGGCACCGGGCAGCTGCGCTTCCTCAACCCTGCCGGCGCCGCGATTCTGGGGCTCGCCGAGGGCCCCGATCTGCCACAGGCCCGTGAGTTGTTCGGCGACGTGCTCTCGATGTCAGCAGGCCGCCGCTGGGAGGTCGTTTCGAGCACCCGACGGGGAGAGCGCATTCTGGGCATCTCGGTCAGCCCGCTCGACGCGCCCGAGCTGGTGCTCGTCGTGTTCCAGGACCTCACGGACGTGCGGCGCCGCGAAGACGAGATGGCGCGCCTGGACCAGCTCGCGCAGCTCGGGCGCGTCTCGGCCACGCTCGCCCACGAGGTGCGCAACCCGCTCGCCTCGATGCGGGGGTCGGCCCAGATGCTCCTGTCAGATGCCCCGGCGGGTTCGAGCCAGGAGAAGCTCAGCCGCATCATCGTGCGCGAGGCCGACCGGCTCGGGTATCTCGTCGAGCACTACCTCGAACTCGCCCGCCCCAAACCGCCGGAGCGGAAGGTGGTGCGCATCGACACGCTCGTGTCCGAGACCATCGAGGTGCTCCGCGCCGACCCCGTCGCTCGCGGCACCCTCATCGAAGAGGTGCTCACGCCGCGCGAAGCCGAGGTCGACGCGGCGCAGGTGAAGCAGGTGCTCATCAACCTCTTGCGAAATGCGTTTCGCGCCGCCGGGCCCAGGGGCCGGGTGCGCGTCACCGTCGAGGCCGCTCCGAAGGAGTGTCTCTTCACCGTGTGGGACAGCGCGGGTTCGATCGCCCCGGAGGCCCTCCCGCACCTCTTCGAGCCCTTCTTCAGCCAATCTCCCGATGGCACCGGGTTGGGGCTCTCGACCGCGCAGTCCATCGCGCACGCACACGGGGCCACCATCGACGTCCGCTCCAGCGTCGACGAGGGCACGACGTTCAGCTTCAGGCTGGGGCGCGGGGAGGGTGTTCATGGCTGACGTTCTGGTGGTCGACGACGAACCGTCGATTCGTGAGTTCCTCGAGGTGCTGTTGTCGAAGTACGGCCACCAGACGCGCACCGCGGGCTCGCTCCGCGAGGCGAGGGAGGCGCTCGAGGTGAAGGCGCCCGAGCTCGTGGTCACCGATTTCCGGTTGGGGCGTGAGTCGGGCCTCGACGTGCTCAAGGCCGCCCGGGCGTTGCCGCTCCCCCCCGAGGTGATCGTCGTCACGGCCTTCGGCACGCCGGCCTCGGCCGTCGAGGCGATGCGGCAGGGGGCCTACGACTACGTCACCAAGCCCTTCGACAACGATGAGCTGATGCTCCTGGTCGAGCGCGCCGTCGAGAAGCGCAGTCTTCGCGCCGAGAACCGGCAGCTCCGTTCGTCGGCCCTCGGGGCTTCGGTCTTCATGGGCTCCAGCCCGGCCATGCAGCAGGTGTGGTCGATCGTCCAGAAGGTCGCGCCGACCCGCGCCACCGTGCTCGTCACCGGAGAGAGCGGCACGGGGAAGGAGGTCGTGGCTCGCGCGATACACCTCTTGAGCCCACGCGCTGGTCACCCTTTCGTGCCCGTGAACTGTGGCGCGATCGCCGAGGGGGTGCTCGAGAGCGAGCTGTTCGGCCACGTGAAGGGAGCCTTCACCGGCGCAACCAGCGACCGCCAGGGCCTGTTGGTGTCGGCCGGCGAGGGCACCGTGATGCTCGACGAAGTGGGCGAGCTGCCGCTCGGCACGCAGGTCAAGTTGCTGCGGGTGCTCCAGGAGCGACAGGTGAAGCCCGTGGGCAGCAGTCGTGAGGTGCCTTTCGAGGCGCGCATCGTGGCCGCGACCAACCGGAACCTCGAGGCCGAGGTGAAGGCCGGCCGTTTTCGCGAAGATCTGCTGTTTCGCCTCAACGTCATTTCGCTCGAAGTGCCTCCGCTGCGGCAGCGCCGCGAGGACGTTCCACGGCTCGCCGAGTTCTTCCTCGAGCGAATCGCGCGCGAGCTGGGCCGGCCGCGCCTGCGGTTGTCGTCGGAGTCGCTCGAGGCGCTGCAGCGCTTCTCGTTCCCGGGCAACGTTCGGCAGATGCAGAACGTCATCGAACGCGCGGCGACGCTCAGCGACACCGATGAGCTGGGCCTGGCGTCACTCCCGCCCCTCGTGCAGGGCACTGCGACGCCGATGGAGGCCGAGCCGGACCTGAGCCTGCCCGTCGGGTTCTCGCTCGAGCGCCACCTCGACACCATCGAACGGCGTTACCTGCACGAAGCGCTGAGGCGCTCGGGCGGGTCGAAGATGAAGGCTGCGGAGCAGCTGGGCCTGTCGTTCCGCTCGTTCCGCTACCGTCTCGCCAAGCACGGGTTGCCGCCCGACGACGCTTGAGCGGCGGGTCTCACGGCGGTGGCGGCGGGGGCGCGGGCTTCGGAGCCGTGGCCTCCTTGAGGTTGTCGGCGCGCAACGCGGCTTCGAGCGCGTCGACGGTGGCCAGCTCCTGCCCGCGCACCAGCAGCATGCCTCGCGCCCCGGCGATGGCCTTCGTGTCGTTGATGCGCAACGCCGTCTGGAGGAGCGCGCGCACCTGCGGCTCGCGCAGGGGGGCGAGCTGCGCGGCCTCGAGGAGGAGCTTGACGGCGTCGGCGTAGCGTTCTCGGGTCCCCGCTTCGAGTGCCCGTCGTACCAGGTTGGCGCTGGCGCCGCGCCGCATGTCGAGGGTGAGCGAGGCTGCCCAGGCGGCGCCATCGGTCCACCCGGCGGCCTCGAAGAGGGCCTGCGCCCGCCGGGCGAGTTCGGGCGACTCGTACTCGGCGATGCGCCGGGTCAGGCCCCGGGTGGCGCGCGCGGTGGTGGCCGCGTCGAGCTCCGTCAGCTTCGAAGGCGGCACGAAGAGCCAGGCGATCGGATCGTCGTCGGGGCCGGGGGCGTCGAGGGGCGTCGCGGGGTCTGGGACTCCCTGCGCGACGAGGAGCGCGCGGACGTCGGGTCGCGAGGCGAAGGGGGCGAGGGCGGCGCGTCGCGCGGCCGGGTCCGGTTCGGTGAAGGCCAACAGCACGGCGGCCCGTTCGGCGGCGATGGGGTGGTCGATGGCGGCCAGCTTCGCGCGCGCCACGGCGCGCTTGTTCTGCTGCGTCAGGAGCGCTCGAAAAAAGGCGGAGGCGACCAGCCCCGCGGGCCGGGCGAACCCCGACGCGGCCCGACGAATGGACGCCTCGTCGACCTGTGGCCGGAACGGCAGCCGCGCGCCAGGTGAGCCGATCGACAGCTCGAACGCGTCGAGGGCAAAGCGCTGGGCGTCTTCGACGCCAGCGAGCTGTTCGATCGGCAGGGCGCGAACGGGCAGGTACGAGAGCGACGCCAGCAGGCCGCTGGCGCGTGGCGCCTGAGCGCCGAACTCGATGAGCCCGTTGTCGTCGGTCGACACGCGCTGCGTCGTGGCGGGGTGCTCCGGGGTGGTGACCGCGGTCACCCGGCTCGCCATGAAGTGCGGGTCGGTGAGCGCGCGGGCGAGCCCAGCCGTCGCCGGGTGGTCGACGAGGCGCGCAGCCCGGCCCACGTCGTACCGCAGGGGCTCCATCGACCCCACCATGTAGAAGGCCCCCGCCTCGGGTACCCAGTAGGTGATGGTGTGCGGGAAGACGCCCGTGAAGGCGCCGAAGAGGCCCTCGATCGAGGCGTCGGGCATCTCGCCGGGGCCGAACCACGTCGAGAACACACCGCCCGGGGCGAGGTTCTCACGAACGAGCTCGAAGAACTCCCTCGTGAAGAGCGCCGAGGCGACCCACGGGTGCGCGGGCATCGAGGTGATGAGATCGTAGCGGTGTGGCTCGCGACGGGCGGTCACCAGCAGGTGGTGTCGCGCGTCGTTCGGAATGAGCGTCGTGCGCGGGTTCTTCAGCGGAGACAGCTCGCCCCAGATCTCGTCGACGGCAGCGACGACCCCCTTCTCGAGCTCGGCGACCTCGAGCTGCTCGACGCCGAGCTTGAGCATGAGATCGACGGTGCCGCCGGCGCCGAGGCCCACGACGAGCCCACGCCGTGGCTGCGGGGCGTGGAGCCACGGGGTGGTGGCCACCAGCACCGACTCGTGGGCGATGTGCGGTGGGAGCGTCGAGCGCGAGCCCTGGCCGAGGTCATTGAGCGACAGCCCTTTGTTCCCCGGCGTCTCACGGACGGTGACGGTGGCGATGTCGCCCTCGTAGTACGAGGTGATGTTGGCGAGCCGCTGCGTGGACGTCTTCCGGAACGAGAAGTAGTCCGACGCGCTGCGGGACGAGGACGACTCCCGGGGGTCGAACTGGGGGAAGAAGGCGATGCCGGCGACCACGAGCACGATCGCCGCGCCGAGGGCCGGCCGCCGATCGGCGCACGTCGCGACGCCGAAGATGACGG
>JALOQF010000508.1 GCA_025459425.1 Myxococcaceae bacterium
ATACACGGCGCGCGCCGTTTCGCTTCGGGTCCTTAGCTCAGCGGTAGAGCACTACCTTGACACGGTAGGGGTCAGTGGTTCGAACCCACTAGGACCCACTCGAACAGACCGCCGCGGTTTTCCTGAACGGGAAGGCCGCGGCGGTTTCGTTTTTCCCGCCGTTCTTTCCGTTTCGTCGCCAGAGGCCGCGGGCTACATCGCTCGCCACGCTGCACGCGTTCGTGTGCGTGAGCGAACCGGAGAACACCATGTCGAACGTCGTCGTCACGCTCCCCAACGGAGACAAGAAGGAAACCGCGCAGGGCACCCGCATCGCCGACTTCGTCAAGACGAGCATCGGCCCTGGCCTCGCCAAGGCCGCCGTCTTCGCGAAGCTCAACGGCCAGGACGTCGATCTGTCGCGCACCATCGACGCCGACGCGAGCCTGCAGATCTTCACCACCAAGAACGCCGAGGCCCTCGAGGTCGCCCGCCACGACGCGGCCCACGTGGTCGCCGACGCCGTGCAGCAGCTCTTCCCCGGCACGCAGGTCACCATCGGCCCCACCATCGAAGAGGGCTTCTATTACGACTTCTTCCGCGACCGGCCCTTCACGCCCGAAGAGCTCGAGCAGATCGAGAAGCGCGCCAACGAGATCGTGCAGAAAGACGTCGCCTTCGTGCGCGAAGAGGTCTCGGCCGACGCGGCCATCGCGCTCTTCAAGGGCAAGGGCGAGACCTTCAAGGTCGAGATCGTCAACGACATCGTCGCGAAGGGCGCGAAGACGCTCACGCTCTACAAGCACGGCGACTGGGTCGACTTCTGCCTCGGGCCCCACGGTCCCTCGACGGGGAAGATCGGCGTCATCAAGATCCTCTCGAGCTCGGGCGCGTACTGGCGCGGTGACTCGAAGAACCCGATGTTGCAGCGCATCTACGGCATCGCCTTCTTCGACCAGAAGCAGCTCGACGCGTGGGTCAAGCAGCGCGAAGAGGCCGCCAAGCGCGACCACCGCCGGCTGGGGAAGGACCTCGATCTCTTCCACTTTCACCCGTTCGCGCCCGGCTCGGCGTTCTGGTCGCCCAAGGGCACCGCGCTCTACACGACGCTGTCGGGCTTCATGCGCAAGCTCGCGCTCGACAACGGCTACGTCGAGATCAAGACGCCGCTGCTCTTCAACAAGGGTCTCTGGGAAACGAGCGGCCACTGGGACAAGTACAAGGAGAACATGTTCCTCGTGCAGGACTCGGAGTCGGGCGAGCTGCACTTCTCGCTCAAGCCGATGAACTGCCCGTCGCACCACCTGTACTTCGGCTTCAAGAAGCACTCGTACCGCGACCTGCCGCTGCGCCTGCACACCCAGGACGTGCTGCACCGCAACGAGGCCCAGGGCGCGCTCTCGGGCCTCACCCGCGTGCGCCAGTTCGCGCAGGACGACGCGCACATCTACTGCCGCGAAGATCAGATCGGCGCCGAGGTCGAGAAGTTCGTGCGGCTGCTCGATACCGTCTACGCGGCGTTCGGCCTGACCTACCAGGCCAAGCTGTCGACGCGCCCCGCGCAGCGCATCGGCACCGACGAGCAGTGGGACAAGGCCGAGGCGGGGCTGCAGCAGGCGCTCGAGACCATGAAGGTGGCCTACGAGCTCAAGCCCGGCGACGGCGCGTTCTACGGGCCGAAGATCGACTTCGACGTGTCCGACTCGATCGGGCGCAAGTGGCAGCTCGGCACCGTGCAGCTCGACTACGTCGCCGCCCAGCGGTTCGACCTCTCGTACATCGGCGAGGACAACAAGGAGCACCGGCCCGTCGTGCTCCACCGCGCCATCTACGGCTCGTTCGAGCGCTTCATCGCCATTCTCATCGAGCACTACGCCGGCGCCTTCCCCGCGTGGCTCGCGCCCACGCAGGCGCTCCTCGTCACCGTCGCCGACCGCCAGTACGAGTACGCGAACCAGCTCAAGGCGCAGCTCGCGGCCGAGGGCTTCCGCGTCGAGGTCGACGAGCGCGGCCTGTCGATGCAGAAGAAGATCGCCGAGGCGCAGGTGCAGAAGATTCCTTTCACGCTCGTCATCGGCGACCGCGAGGTCGAGCAGCAGGCCGTCGCGCCGCGCCGCTACGGCGGGCAGGACCTCAAGACGATGCCCTTCAAGGACTTCCTCGAGCTGTTTCGCAAGGAAGCGGCCTGGCCCACCGGGCGCTGAGAAACCTTTGACCCAGGCAACGCGGATCATTACGGTCCGCGGCGCTTCGTTGATTCAGCAGTCAACACCCACCCAGCAGTGACGAAGGAAGTGAAAACGCCATGGCCATCAAGGACATCCTCGAGGTCGAGATCCCCAAGCGCCTTGCCGCGAAGCCCGAGCTCGCCAAGGACATCAACGCGGTCGTCCACTTCACCATCTCGGGTGACGGCGGCGGCGACTGGACGCTCGACTGCACCAAGACCGAGGGCTGGGTCTCGGCGGGCAAGAACGGCGAGTCGAAGATGACGATCATGGCCGCGGCCGGCGACTTCGAGAAGATCATCAACAAGCAGATGAACGCCCAGATGGCGGCCATGCAGGGCAAGCTCAAGTTCAAGCCGATGGACATGGGCCTGGCGATGAAGCTCGCCAAGCTGATGGGCTGAAGCCTTCGTTCGACGTGGTTCGTCTCGCGGGGTCCGGCGTCTCCTTCGTGGAGCCCGGGCCCCGAGTCGTGTCCAGGGGAGGTGCTCGATGTCGCTGCCGCTCGAAGGGCTGAAGGTGCTCGATCTGTCCCGGCTGTTGCCCGGCCCGTACGCCACGCTGGTGCTGGCCGATCTCGGCGCGACGGTCGACAAGGTCGAGGAGCCACAAGGCGGCGACTACACGCGGCACATGCCGCCGCTGAAGGGCGAGGTCTCGGCGCTCTTCCTCGCGCTCAACCGCAACAAGCGCTCGGTGACGCTCGATCTCAAGTCGCCAGAAGGCGTGGCGGCGCTCAAGCGCCTCGCGTCCCGCTACGACGTGCTGGTCGAGAGCTTCCGGCCGGGCGTGATGGACAAGCTGGGCGTCGGCTTCGAGGCGCTCGCGAAAGAGAACCCGCGGCTCATCTACTGCTCGATCTCGGGCTACGGCGCGACGGGGCCCGACCGGCTGAAGGCCGGGCACGATCTCAACTACATCGCCCGCTCTGGCGTGCTGGCCTATGGCGGTGCAGCGGGTGGTCCTCCCGCGATGCCTGGCGTGCAGATGGCCGACATCGGCGGCGGGAGCCTGTTCGCGCTCGTGGGCATTCTCGCCGCGCTCCACGAGCGCCAACGCACCGGCAAGGGGCGCTTCGTCGACATCTCGATGACCGAGGGCTCGCTCGCGTTCCTGCACATGCACCTGGGCGCGCGGTTGATGATGGGGGCGGAGTCGGGACCGCTCCAGCGCGGGGCCGAGCCGCTCAACGGCGGCTATGCCTGCTACGGGCTGTATCGAACGCAGGACGATCGTTGGCTGGCGGTCGGCTCGCTCGAGCCCAAGTTCTTCGGTGGGCTGTGCGAGGTGCTCGAACGGCCCGACCTCATGCCCGGCGGGTACGACACCGGCGCGGAAGGGCGCACGACGCGGCGCGAGCTCGAGGCCCTCTTCGCCACCAAGCCGTTGGCCCACTGGGTCGAGCTGTTCCGGCGACACGACCTCTGCATCGAGCCGGTGAACGAGGGCGACGAGGTGCTGAACGACCCCCAGCTCGTCGCGCGCGGGCTGTTCGTGAAGGCGGGCGACGTCATGCACCTCAAGACGCCGTTGCACTTCGGGCCGATGCCGACCCGTGATTCGCCGGCGCTTGGTGAGCACACCGACGAGGTGCTCCGAGAGGCTGGCTTCGGTGACGACGAGCGGCAGGCGCTCGTGCAGCGGCGCTGAGGAGGCCGCACGCCACTCCTCTGGGCCGGGGAGCGGAGCGGCGGGCGCGAGGGACTGGTTGGCGCCTCGTCGGTACCGATGATCGCTCGACGCGATGGCTCGATTGGCGGTGGACGACGCAGCATCGGAGGGGATGGCTCGGTCGACGGGCGAAGCGTCGGCGTGGTGCGATTCAACCATCTGCCAGAGGGCTGGCTCGGTCAGGCGGACGTCGACCGGCGAAGCGTCGGCATCGTGATGCGAGTCAACCGTCCGCCCGAGGGATGGCTCGGTCCGGTGGCGGTCGACTGGCGAAGCGACGGCGGCGCGTGCGAGTCAACCATCGCTCCGGACCGGTAGCGGTCGACTGGCGAAGCGTCGGCATTGTGATGCGAGTCACCCATCCGCCCGAGGGATGGCTCGGTCCGGTAGCGGTCGACCGGCGAAGCGTCGGCCTCGTGATGCGAGTCACCCATCCGCCCGAGGGATGGCTCGGTCCGGTG
>JALOQF010000161.1 GCA_025459425.1 Myxococcaceae bacterium
GACAGCACCATCGAGCACTTCCTCACCTTCTCGTCGGGGCTCCAGTGGCAGGAGGAGTACGAGAACCGCGGGTACCAGATCAGCAGCGTCATCTCGATGCTGTACGGCGTGGGCCGCCGCGACCAGGTGCGGCACGTGCTGACGCACCGGCGCCTGTACGCGCCGGGCACGCAGTTCAACTACTCGACGGGCGACGCGCACGTGGTGGCAGCCATCGCCAAGCGGGTGCTGGCGGCGAAGCACGGCAACGACGCGTTCTGGACGCAGTTCTTCGACGTGCTGGGCATGTCGAGCGCGGTGCTCGAAGAAGACGTGAGCGGCAACCCGCTGGGCGGCTCGTTCGTCTTCGCCACCCCGCGTGACTCGGCGAAGTTCGGCTGGTTCCTCTTGAACGACGGCTGCTGGGCCGGCACCCGGCTCGTGCCCGAGGGCTGGGTGCGCAAGGCCACCACCATCAGCGCCGCGTGGAAGTCGAACCGCGGAGACTGCTCTGGCCAGACGGTGGGCGCCGACGCCTACCAATTGCCGTGCCGCCCCATTCCGAACGGGCGCATGTTCTGGCTCAACCAGCCGCCCGCCGACGGTGAGCCCGCGCCCTGGCCGAGCGCGCCGCCCGATGCGTACGCGGCGCAGGGCCACTGGGGGCAGCGCATCGTGGTGGTGCCCTCGAGAGACCTCGTCATCGTGCGCTTCGGCGACGACCGGCAGACGGCGATGTCGTCGGACCTGCTGGTGAAGCACGTGCTGCCGCTGCTCGACCCGTGAGGGCGACGCCGACCTTCGTCACGTGTCCGGGGACCTGACTGGCTTCGACCGAGTTCACGCCGCGAGCACCAGCAACAGGAACCACCCCAGCAACGAGAGCACCGTCAACACCAGCCCGACGATGGGCTTCCACCGCTGCGCCTCGAACTGATTCTTCGCGCGCACCAGCGCCATGAGCCCCACCACCAGCGAGACGAACATCACCACCGGGAGCGGCAGCAGCGAGATGATGCCCAGCACCAGCGACGCGGTGAAGATGGCCGTCGAGGGCTTGCTCGTCTGATCGACGACGTTGCGTGAACGCAGCTCCCAGCACGCTGGACACATCGGGAGCGCGTCGGGGCGAGTGCGCCGCTCACAGGCCACACAGAAGAACGCGCCGCACCGTCGACACGCCCAGCGGGCCGGCGTCTCGCGGTGCGTGAGGCAGGCCGCGCCCGCTGGCGCCTCGGAGCTCATGACACTCGGGCCGGTCGCACCGTCAGGTGTCGAGCGTACGACGCTCCCGCTTCGGCGCTCGGCGTCTTCACGACCAGGACGTCGTCCTTGAGCGACACCACCTTCGGGCCAGCCCGCCCGGCCATCACCGCGACGATGATGAATTGTACGAGCCCAGCAAGGAAGAGGACTCCTCCGACGTCGAAGCGCTGGTTCGCCAGGAGCGCGAGGGCCGCGAAGAGCGCAATCAACATCGCGAGCCCCGATGCGCCCAGTCCGATGCGCCACGCCCGCCAGCGCTTCCAGGCCTCGTCGCTGAACGCGAGCTCGCCCTTCGCAATCTTCGTCATCACCCGCGCCACGATCGCCATCACCAGGAGGTTGATGAGAATCAGCGCGTTCACCCAGGGCGGGTACCACTGGAACTTCACCGGCCGGAAGTCGACCGACGGGTCCGTCGAGCCGGTCATCACGCACACCTTCGGCAGGTCGAAGCGGTTCAGCTCGTTCACGGGAATGCGGATCTCGGGCATGCGGGAAACGATGGTGCGGGACGATTCGAGCAGCAAGGGCGATGTGGACCTCGAGCGCCGGTCCGAGCAGGTGGTGGCGCGCCGCCGCCTGAGCTTTGGAGAGGCAGTCGGGACGGCGGTCGCCTCGAGCAGGAATGGAACTCGAACCTCAGCTCCGGCTGCTCCGAGCCGAGAGTCGGCGGGTGTTGCGTGCGTTTCTCGCTGGTGGAGGCATGGCGCCTCGTCGCGCTCCAACGAGTCGTCGGCCAGGGTGCACCAGGGCTGTTCAGCCGTAGCGTCGGCGGTACGCGCGCAACGCCTTCATTCCGCGACGGTCGTCGAAGTCGCCGCTGAAGTAGCTGCGCGCCGCGACCTCGAACGGAACGAGCACCGGCTCGACGCACGCCGCGACCGCCGCGTAGGCGCTCAGGTCCTCGCGCTTCTTGCGCTCGCCCCAGCGCGGGGCCTCTCCAGCGGTGAAGGTCACCGACGTCGGGCGCTTCGTGATGGCGACTCCCGGCAGCCGCGCCGGCACCTTCAGTCGAGACACGAAGGGCGCCCCGACGACCGTTCTCCAGCCGACGTCGGCGATGCCGGGCTCGACCCCCTGCAGCTCCTCGAGCCAGCTGCTGCCTTCGCGTCGCACGCACTCGATGGCGTCCTCGAGGCGAACGGTGATGGCGCACCGGTAGTCGGCTCCTGCGGCCGGGAGCATGGCGGCGCAACTCTCGAGCTGCGGAGGCAGAAGAAACCCCATGCCCTGCACACCGCACAGCACCTCGCGCTGCGTACACATCGTCGCGAGCGCGTCGGCCGCCGTGACCAGGTCAGGTGTGTCGAAGGGCAGACACACTTCGATGGCGACGACCGAGGTGGTGCAGTGGACTTGAAGGAAGGGAAGGTCGCTGGCGCCGGCTGGCATGATGAAGAAGCGGGTCCTGCCGGTGGTTGGTCGAGCGAGCCACGCCTCGAGGAGTGCCCGCTTCTTCTTCTCCGGCCCACGAAAAGCCTTCCCGTTCGATTGAAACTGAATTGCGCCAGGCTGGTTCGTTTCGCGCTCGAAGAACCAGGTCGCGACCGTCTGGAGGACCTTCTGCAACGAGGGCGCATCTCCAGAGAACCAGAAGAGGCTCCTGAAGCAGGGCTCGGCGGCGGGGCTGTCACCGTAGAAGAGATGGGGAATCGCTGGGGCTGGGACCGGGGTGCGAACGTCGGGCTCGATGCGCACCCGTCGCCTGTCGAGCGTGTAGCGTTGGACCCCATCTGACGCGACGGGCGCGTCTTGACGCTCGTCGAGCACGACGAGCGCCTCGAGCCGCTTCGGTGAGAAGGGGACGAGCTTCGTCATGTACCGGTTGAAGGTGCTCGAGGCGTAGGCGCGCCTGGCGTCGCGCGCGAAGACGATGCCCGTGTCGTGCTTCCAGTTGCCCTTCAAGAGCTCGAAGGTCGAGGCGTCGGCCCCTCGGGTGGCGGTCCCTCCGAACCACACGGTGTGTGCGTCGACACCAAGCGAGGGCGCGAGCGTCGAGTCGAGCACTCGAAACGAACGGGCCTCGGCACCGATGGCTCGGCGCTGGTGGTACACCACGTTCTTCACGCGCGTGAAGTGGCCGCCGAGGGCGACTTCCTTGCGGGGGTCATGATCGAGCAGCTCGGTGCCCTCGTAGAAGCGCTTCCCGACGCGCACGAGCTCGTGTCTGGCGTCGATGACTTCGAACGCGTCGGTGGGCCTGGCGCCCTCGAGGACCGAGAGCAGCCCGCCGTCCTGGTCGTGGTACACGCGAAAGGCGTCGGCGTAGTACTCGATGGGCCGGTCGCTGCCTTCGCCCTCTCCGCCGTACGGTGCAGCCTCGATGCGCTCGAGCATGCGAAAGCTCGCCGCGTCGACCAGCTTGCAGGCGCCTTCGCGCGCCGGTCGACGCCGCCAATCGAGGAGCGTGTTGTCGTGGGTGACGAGGTACTGGCCGACGGCCCGGACTTTCAGCGGTTGCATGTCGAAGAACTCCCAGGGGCTGGTGAAGGCACGACGAAACGCCGCGACCGTGGCTCGCGTCGTCTCTCCAAGGTACCGCGAAGTCCTGCCGTCAGGCCACGTGGCCGGCTCTGGTCCAGGCGGTGCCCTCAATGCCTGCTCGGCGAGGCGAAGAATGGGGGCATGCATGGGACCCCGCTCGTCCCCAACACACGGCGCCGGCGTCGACGACGTTCACCCTCGGAAACGAGGCTCGGACGATGCGTCGAACCGGCGCCTTGCGCCCGATGTGTGGATTCCTGCCACGACGTAAAAATCTATCCACGTTGAAGTCGGCCGGTACAGTAGGGGGATGCGCTCACGCCTGTTGGTGTCGCTCGCAGCTCTCTCGTGGGGCTGCACGCAGCTTCCCGACCAGCTGGACTCGAAGCACTTCGACTTCGCGACGCACGCCCTGTCGTTCCCGAACTTCGGTGACCGCTCCGAGGCTGGCCGCTTCAACACGGCGCTCGCCATTCGCCTCTTCGGCGCCGAGGCGGTGTGCCAGCCGAACACGCCGGAGTGCGTCGTCGACCCGCACGTCCAGGTCTTCATCGACGACGCCAACCGGGCGCTCGAGTCGGGTCACAGCGAAGGCTTCGCGGTGCTCGCGCAGTTGTTCGCGCTCGGCAAGTTGAACAGCGCCGACTTCGGCGCGGCCCGCCCGAGCGACCTCTCGGTCGACAGCGTCGCCCTCGTTCGTGAGCTCGCCTACTTCTCGGCCACCCAGCGCCTCGAGGCGGTGCACGCGCAGGACCAGAAGCTCGACGCGAAGGGGGCGATGCCGTTCCTCGCCGAGGTGCTCAAGTCGAACGACGAGGGGTGGCGGTTGCTGGTCGCCATCAAGCAGGACGACGGGCGGCTGACGGCGGGCCACGCGCTGGTGCCCTTCGGCTACTTCCGCGGGAAGAACGACGGCGAGTACGTGGTGCGGCTGTACGACCCGAACTTCCCCCAGGAAGAGCGCCGCATGCAGGTCGACGTGCGGGCCAACACCTGGCGCTACGACGGCACCATCAACGCGATGGACCCGCTCGTCTACGAGGGGAACGCGACCAACCAGAACCTGCTCTACTTCTCGCCCGTCACGCCGCGCCTCGGCACCTTCACGCCACCGCACCTCGGCGAGGGCTTCGCGGTGACGCTCGCGGGCGGCACCGGGCTCGTCACTGGCGAGGGCAACGAGGTGGGCTTCGTCGATGGCCGCGTCGTCGAGAAGGGCGGCCTCGTGCTCCCGGGTGCGGCGAACTGCGCGTGCTCGAACTCGAACGAGACGGTGCAGTTGCTCCTCAAGAAGGCCGGCCTGCCGCAGGTCGTGTCGGTGACCGCGACCGGCGCGACGGTGTCGGGCAACAACGTCACCATCGAGGTCAACCAGTCGGTCGACGCCCGCGGCAAGGTCATCAAGACCGAAGAGGTCACCGTCACGCCCGACGGAAAGGCCGTCGTCACGCACAAGAACCCCGTCGAGAACGACCCGCGCTCGGTCACCGTCACCACGAAGAACAAGGACGGCTCGACCACCACCGTCACCGTCAAGACGTCGGGCAACACCGAGTCGCTCACCATCGACACGAACGACCCGAACGACGTCAAGGTGACCGGCAAGAGCACCATGGGCGACGCCTCGCAGGTCGAGGTCACCGTCACCAACACCGCCGCCGACGGCACCACGAAGACCGTCACCTCGACGTCGTCGGGCGGCCAGGGGCGCGACGTCAGCGTCTCGGCGCAGCCCGTGTCGGGCACCATCGCGTCGATGACGGCGCTCCCCGCGGACTCGTGCAAGAACGGCCGGCGCGACACCAACGAGATTGGCGTCGACTGCGGGGCCGCGTGCTCGATGCAGCCCCCCGCGAACCGTGTCGGGAGCGGCCGCTGCGCCCGCTTCCAGCGCTGCGACACCTCGGCTGACTGCGAGACGGTCGACACGTGCGTGAACACGGTGTGCCGCGCGCCGAGCTGCGACGACCTGGTCAAGAACGGCGCCGAGACCGACGTCGACTGCGGCGCCCCGGGCTGTGGCGGCTGTCGCGAAGGGAAGACCTGCTCGGGCTCGACCAACTGTGGCAATGGGCTCATCTGCGAGAATGGGCGCTGCGCCATCGCGACGCCGCTGAGCCACCGCCTCACCATCTCGGGCCTCGGGCCCTCTGGCTCCCTCGAGTTCAGCCAGATGCTCGACGGCACGTTCTCGACCCGGCAGGTGAGCGGCAACCCGACCGGAGCGCCCTTCGACGTCGTCATCAGCGCAGCCAAGACGCTGCAGGTCGCGCTCCGTTTCAGCTCCACCGAGTTCTTCTGCTCCTTCGACCAGCCGCGCGACGGCACGGACTGGTACTGGGAATGGAGCGCTCCGGCTGCTGGCGGCGCGGGCATGTCGAGCCAGCGGAGCATGACCTGCTACCGCACGCAGGGCACCGTCGAGGTTCCGTTCGTCATCGACGGCTGCCAGTTCTCGAGGAGGCCCCGCGACGGCGGGCTGTACATCAGCGAGCGCCGGGCCCCGAAATTCTTCGACCACACCACCACGCCGCCGACCGAGATGTGGTGGGCCCGCTTCGGCTCGGACCCCGTGCAGGGAAACCGGGGCCAGTTGACGAATTCCGTGCGCGGCCAGGGCGTCGCGGGCGGCACGCCGCCGCGCTACGACATTCGCATCGGGCCCGACACGTCGGGCCTCTACCAGCTCGACAACGGCTGGCGGGTCGACCCCGACTCCGACGTCCGCTTCACGATGTCGTGTCTCCCCGATGCGCCGCTGACCGGCACCATCGGCGTCGCGACCACGACGTTCACGCCACGTGTGTTCTGTACCTGCACCACCCTCTTTCCGGACGGGGGCATGTCTGCTCCTGACGCTGGCCCGAGAGACGCTGGCGTCGACGCGGGCTTCGACGCAGGTGTCGATGCAGGCGTCGTCGACGCAGGCCGGCCGGACGCAGGTCCGGTCGATGCTGGAGTCGACGCGGGTCCCGTCGATGCGGGTCCAGTCGACGCGGGTCGAGTCGACGCTGGAGTCGATGCAGGTCCAGTCGACGCCGGACCTCCCGCGTGCAGCACCGACTCGCAGTGCGGCGCGGGTGCGAACTGCTACTGCGCCTCCGACCCGGGCAACTGTGCCGGCGCTGGTGTCTGCCTCGGGACGAAGACCGTCTTCAGCGTGCCCACCAGCAACGGCGTCACGCCCTCGGGCACCTACACGGTGCCGGCCGGCTGCACGCGGGTGCATGTGTCGGCCTGGGGCGCGGCGGGCGGGCGCTACTCGGTGCAGGTGCCTTTCCCGATGCAGCTCGCCGGTGGCGGCGGTGGGTTCGCAGCCGGCGCCGTGAGCGCTGCGCCCGGCGACGTCGTCACGGTGTGGATTGGGGCCGCCGGTGTGCCGACCGACGGCATCGTCGGGGGCGAGGGTGTCGGCTCGTTCGCAGGCACTCCGGCGAACGGCGGTGACGGCGACGGCACCGAAGGAGGAGGCGGCGGCGGCCTCACGTCGATTCGACAGACGGGCAGCGTGATGCGCACCTTTGCCATTCCCGGCGGCGCGGGCGCGGCAGCGTCGGGCATCGCCGAGTACGGCGGCGCCACGATGTCTGGTGGGGCCGTCGGCCGCGCCGGGCAGAGCGCCATGGCCGGCAGTACGTCGGGAGGTGGCGGCGCCGGAGACCCCGGCGGCACCGCGGGCATGGGCGGCATGGCTGGGCTGCCCGGCGCCTTCGGCACGCTGCCTTCGGGCATCACCTCGTTCATGGGCAACACGTCGAACCCCGGAGGCTCGGCCCGCGCGGACTTCGGCCTCTGCCCCTCTGGGACGGCGCAGGGCATGTCGGGTGGCAACGGTTGCGTGGTCGTGAGGTGCGCACGATGAATCGGTTCAGCCGGTGGAGCCTCGTCGTCGGGGCGGTGGTGGTGGCCGGGTGCAACGGCTCGTCGGTCGACTCCCAGCGGGCGGCCGTGCAGACGTTGACGTGCCCGAAGGGCCAGGTGCCCTTCAACTTCTCGAAGTTCACCAGCCCGATGACGACCGAGGGCCTCAGCAGCCTGGCGCCGAACGCCCCGCTGCCGCGCCCGAAACGCAAGCCCAACGTCATCACCGTCACCCGGGCCACCTGCAACGTGGCCTTCGACTGGACCTCGATTCTCGGAGAGTTCTGCGACGGCCGTGAGAGCTGCGTCGTCAACCGCGGCGACTGCCCGGGCAACCTGCAGTACGCCTACACGTGCTCCGACGCGCCCAACGACGTGCAACGGGCGGTGTGCCCGAGCACGTACAACTGCCTCGGGACGATGTCGTGTCGCCAGCCCCCGCCCGTCGTCGACCCGCTGCAGCCCGCCGACAAGGTCGCCTGCGTTCCAGAGAGCTGTGGCATCGGGCAGCGACGCGACAAGGACCTCAACTGCGTCGACGCCCCCGAGCGGCCCGTCGAATTGGCCAACCTCTACGTCGAGAACCTCAGGGACTACCCGTGGGACGACGAGTACCTCGAGAACCGCGCGTGGGTGAGCGAGCTGACGACGCCGTACCCGCCCGTCGGCCTGAAGAACTTCACCGGAGGGCGCATCGCCGACTTCGACTTCGCGGGCGTCTGGCCCTGGGCGCCGGGCGGCCCGAGTGACTCGGCGTCGTTCCCGTTCTTCCAGGGGCTGACGGCCGACAACAACTTCGCCGGCCGCTACCGCGTGCTCTTCGCAGGGGCCTTCTACACGATGAAGGGCGGCTACCGCTTCGCAGACACCCGCAACGTGCCGCTCGCGCAGAAGGCGCGCAAAGGCAGCCTCACGATGTACCTCGTCGACGAGTACGGAACGAGCACGGCGGGCCCCAATGGCGCTCCCGTCTGGTCGGTGACGGACTCGGTGGTGCGCTGCGTGCTCCACGAGTTCGACCTCGGCAAGTACACGCCGAAGCCTGCGGCCGATGGGCGAGCCGACAACTTCTTCGTCGAGTTCGAAGAGGGCATCGTGGTGCCACGCGACTGCGAGGAAGGCGGGCCCATCTGGTCCGAGAACGTCAAGGTGCTGGCGAAGAAGTACGGCAAGACGCCGCTCGACTTCGTCAACTCGACCCGCCTGATGCGCACCCGGCTGCAGGCGGCCTACGACATCGCCGGCCGTGTCACCTACGTGTCGCAGAAGAAGTCGGAAGCGGCGACGGCCTGCAACCCGAACCCGCTCGACATGTATTACAATACAAGCCTCGAGACCCACGACAAGGTCGCGTATTACAAGCAGCGCGCCATTCCCCTGAGCTTCTCGTTCACCGGGAACGACGTGAACCGGCTGCCGCCGGGAACCTTCGCGTACCGGCTCGAGAACGGCGGCGTGCACGTGCGCGGCGCGACGAAGACGAGCGTCGGCATCACCGATGTGCGCCCGAAGAAGGTCGAGTTCAAGTTCAAGTCGGCGAACCGGAGCCGCCAGTTCTTCCGCGCCGACGTCGACTGGTTCATGTCGGGCGACAACCGCGACTTCTGGAAGACGCAGGGCCTGACGGGCGAGGTCCGCGCGAAGATGACGCTGTCGCTGGTGCCGCTCAACGCCGACATGACGCCACGGCTGCAAGACGCGCTGCTGCTGGGGCCCTCGCCGCTCCTCACCAGCACCCCGGCCGGCGAGACGCAGGCCATGCGCTTCGAAGTCACCAAAGAGGTGCGCGACCGCTTCCTCGACAAGAGCAGCCCCTACTACGCCACCGAGCGCGGCACGCCCTTCATGCTGCGCTCGTGCCTGTCGCTCGTCCGGGTGTCGGGGAACGAAGAGCTTCCCGTGCCGAAGTTCGAGGGGAAGGTGCAGCTGTCGGCGTTCACTGCGTCGGCCGACAACCGCCTGCGCATCGAGCCCGGCGTGACCGGCCAGGAGCGCCTCGAGGTGCTCGACGCCTTCACCTGCGTCACCGGCGCCATGCCCATCGTGGTGAAGCTCGACCCGAGCGTCGCGCCGCTGGCCGCCGACGAGGCCGACCAGTTCTCGGACTCGGACCCCCAGGCTGCCGGCGACGCGCGCGTGTCGCAGACCTACGACCAGGACAACGACCGGCGCTGCGTCAAGGCGATGGTCGCCGGCCGCAACGGCGAGCACTGCGACTCGCGCACCATCAGCGGGCTCGGCGGCTCGACCGCGGCCACCATTCTCCGCACCGAGGTCTCGAACGTCGACAAGGGTGACGCCGTCGTCGCGACCAAGGAAGCCGAGCTCATGGGCCTGCAGGTGTTCGACGAGGAGGAAGAGAAGCAGTTCGAGTTCATGTCGAACCGCGCGAACTTCACCATCACCGTCGCCCCCAACTTCGACAGCATCGCCGACGCCATCAACGCCGCGAACACCGGCAGCACCCTCGAGGCCGAAGAGAAGCGCTTCTCGGTCGGCGTCAGCGGGCTGGGGCTCGCGCTCTCCATCAAGATTCCGCTCCGCTACGGGCCGGTGCAGGGCGAAATCATCTTCGAAATCTCTGCCGGCGTCGGGGTGGGCGCCGAGCTCAAGTTCACCCAGGAGCGCGAGACGCACACGAAGTGCGCCGACGGGACGAACAACTGTGACGCGCTCTACTTCGTCGGCACCACGCCCCTGAACTTCCGGCAGGCGCGCGCCGCCTGTCTGGCGCGCAATGGTGGCCGCCTCGCCGACCTGCGGGTGGCCAGCGAGTCGACGAAGCTGCGCGCCAGGCTCGCGGCCGGGCAGGAGTACTGGATCGGCGCGCAGGTCGCCGACGAGTACATGAAGAACTGCGCCGACCTGGCCCGCACGCCGACGGCCGCCAGCCAGGCCGTGTTCCGGCAGAACTGCGCGAGCCAGCACAAGACGCACCTGCGGTGGCTGTCGAACGACGAGGACTTCGCCACGCGCGCCGGCAACGGTGCCTTCGTCGCCGACCTGACCGAAATCGAGCCGGGCACGCCGAGCCTCACGCTGCGCGGCGTGCCGCTCGAGCTGCCGAAGGAGCGCGGCGTCTCGCTCACCTCGACTGGTGAAGTGAATACGCCCGAGCTCTCGACGCCCCTGCCGTACGTCTGCAAGAGCCCCGACTCGAACTACGCGGTGAAGAACGAGGCGCAGTTCAAGATCGTGCTGGCGGCAGCCGCCGGAATGAAGCTGGCGTTCTGCACGCCGAGCGCCGATGCCGGCGTCTGCGTCGAGGGCTCTCTCAACTTCATCGAGGCCACGCTCGAGCCGAGCATCACGTACACCCACGTCGGCGTGGGCGACTCCGGCGGTACGGCCTACATCAGCCGCTCGAACGTCAAGCTCGCGCTCGAGTTCGGCCTCACGGCCCTCAACGGGAGCGTCGACGCGAAGGTCGTCTTCTCGGTCGGCGTCTTCGACTTCGAATTCAAATACAACATCGTCGAGTTCTCCGGTTTCAAGATTCCCACCGGCGACCCGGTCGAGAAGGAAATTCCCCTGACGGGAGAGCCCCAATGAGAACGCTCCTCTTGTTCGCGGCGGCGTGGTGCGCCGTGCCGGCCTGGGCTCAGGAGGCCGTGCCGGTGCCTGGTCTTCCCGCGCGGCCCGCCGTCCCCGCCCCCCAGGTGCCGTCGCTCACCCCGAGCGAGGTCCTGCCCGCCAGCACGGCCACCGAGGCGTTCGAGTGGCAGCCGCGGCCGGTGACGACGTTCGACGTGGCGCGGCGGGCCCGGGTCGCGCCCCTCACCGTGCGGCAGGCCCTCGACGCGTTCTACGCGCGCGCGAACGGCGCCGGCATTCAAGACACCTGGCCCGACCTCTCGGCGTACTTCGAGGTGCACCCCGAGGCGATGGCGGTGGCCCACGCCGAGCGACGCGCCCGGAAGATGCCCATCAACGCCATCGTTCCCTTCTCCATCGCGCTCGGGAAGACGCGGGTGCCCGACGCGAGGGCGCTGCTGCTCGCCGTCGTTCGAGACGTGAGCGAGACGCCGATGGACCGCACGCGCGCCATGTTCGCCCTCGTCGACCGCGACGACGTCGGCGTCGACTTCGCCGAAGAGCTCTCGCGCATGGCCACCGCCAGTGCCGCGGGGCACGCCGAGGTGTTCCTCAAGGGAGAGGCGATGCTGGCGCTCTCGATGATGGCGGGCCTCAAGCGCAAGGACGCGGCGCTCCACGACGTCAGCGCGAGGGCCGTGCAGGCGCTGCTCGCCACCGGCGCCCCGAATGACTCGCGCATCGCGATGAAGGCCATCGGCAACATGGCCGACCCGGCGCTGCTGCCGCTGGCCGTGCCGGTGTCGAGGCACGCCGACCCCTACGTGCGCCAGGAGGCTGCCTACGCCTTCCGCCGGCTCAACCCCGTGCACAGCGAGGCGCTGGTGGTGGGCTGGCTCGCGACCGAGAAGCACCCGTTCGTGAAGGCCAGACTGTACCAGATTGCCCAATTGCAGCACTTCGACCTGCACACCGGCGCGAGTGAGGCGCTGACGCGGCAGGCGCTGAAAGACCTGCCCTCGTTCAGCTCCGGCGTCGACCGGCGCACCGTCATTCGCCTCGTCGCGCAGAGCAGCGTCCGGCAGGCGGCGTGGGTGCGTGATGCGCTCGTGGCGCAGGCGCGCTTCGAGCACCAGCGGAACACCGGCTACCTCAACGAGTTCACCGACGTGCTGACGCCGGCCGAGATGTGGAAGGTGTTGCGATGAGGGCGCTGCGAGCGGGGCTGCTGGCTTCGTTGGCGGTGGGCCTTACGTGGTGCGGCCGGCCGGCCGACCCGGAGCTCGTGATGCGCCCCACCGGCGCCCTGGGCCCCACGCGCACCGATGCGGGCACGGTGGTGAGCCTGAACGAGGTGCCCGACGCGTCGGTGTCGTTCTTCGACGCTGGCACCTGCTGTGAGGTGCCCGTGGCCATCGCGGTGCAGGGCGACGAGACGGTGGCCTACGCGGTCGAGTTCCCCAGCGGTCGACGGGTGGCGCTCCAGAAGAGCGGCGGTGCCTGGCGCGGCTCGTTGTGCTTCTGGCTCTTCGAGCCGGTGAGCCGGTACTCGTTCCAGCTCGGGTACTCGTTGGCCGACCCGGACGCCGACGGGGGAACGGCCGACGCGGGCGAGTTCCTCACAGACTTCGTCAACCGGGCCGCCCCCACCGAGGGCGCAGCCGCCGTGGGCGAAGTGAACGTCTTCACCCCGGGCGCGGCTGCTTCGTGCTCGAGCCTCGACGCTGGCGTGCATGCGCAGGTCTTCGAGGTCGACGCGGGGCCGTAGGGGCCTCTGTTCGGGGCGCCCGCTGTGTCCCCGACTGAAGGCCTGGGCGCCCCCCACGGGAATTCGGTGCTCCGTCGCGCTCCCCGTTCGAGGGGCGAGCTGCGGTTCGAGGGGCCCCGCTTCACATGCTCCGGCCGTGCTACGGGCTCTGCCGTTCGGGTAGACCGAACGAGCCCCGCTCGACGCAAGCTCGCGTTCGCGCGCGGAAGCGAGATGGCTGGCGCGATGCGAAGCGCGTGTCTCAGCGCCTGACGGTGACCGTCTGGCTCACCGTCACCTGCTCCTTCGCGAGCTTGGCGTCGAACAAGCGGTCGGCCGCGTCGACGAGTGAGTCGGCGTACAGCACGCTCCGGCGAAGGCGAGGGGGCAGGCCCTCGGTGCCCAGGTGCGCGCCCAGCACCGCGCCCACCAGGCCCGCCGCCACGTCCACCTCGCCGCCGCTCGACAGCACCATCGTCATCGCCGCGCGGAAGTCCTTCGGGGCCTTGAGCACGCAGTAGAGCGCCGTCACCAACACGGGCGTCACGTGCGCGGGCAGGCCTGCGTCGAGGTCGTAGTCGCTCGAGCTGACGCCGACGCGACGGAGCGCCGGCAGCGCGCGGTCGGGCTCCCACGCCAGCGCGCGCGGCAGGTAGTAGAGCTCGTCGGCCAGCTCCTGAAACGCCGGCGCGGCGGCGCGTGACACCTCGGTGCAGAAGGCCGTGGCGTCGAGCACCTCACCCGACAGGCCGAGCTGCACCGCGCGCGCGAAGGCAGCCGCGGCGGCCGTGCACAGCGGGTCCTTGTGCGTCACCACCGTCGAGACCTGCGCGTCATGCACGAGGCGCGGCGGAGACGCTTCGCTCCAGAAGCCCAGAATGAGCGCGCGCGACAGACACGAGGGGTCGCGCACGCCCAACTCGGCGCCGGCGCCCATCCACGGCGTGCCGGCCAGCAGCGCCTGCGCCGCGTCGGTGGCGCTCGTCGGCGGCTGCAGAATGACGCCTTCCTGCCACAGCCACGACAGGTGCGCGGCGATGGCCTTGCCGTCGACGCGGTGCTCGCGCGTCACCGCCTCGGCCATCGCCAGCATCAGCTGCGTGTCGTCGCTGAACTGGCCCTTGGCGAAGCGGCCGCGGGGACGCGCCGCGAAGTCGTCGGCGACGTGCGACAAGCGCATGAGGCCGGGCGGCGGCAGGCCGCGGAGCGGAAACCCGAGCGCGTCGCCCACGGCGAAGCCCAGCATCGACGCACGGAGGCGGTCCTGGAGCTCGGCGAGGCGCAGCGGCATGGTGGGCGGAGGCCGCGGAGAATACGCGCGCTCGCCCACCCGTGGCCATCGCGATGTCGCCACCAGCTCGGCGTTCGCCCTCGCTTCGGCGCTCGTCATCGGTCGTGCCCACGCCCGCATCGTCTCGGTAGACACGGCACGCCGCTCGCGCGTGAAACGAAGCTGCCGTGCGCCACGCGCGCGTTCGTCGTCGGAGGTCATCGGAGGGAAGGGTGAGCGGCGAATCGAGAGACTCGGAAGTCGTACACCGCGCGGCTTCGACCCCACAAGCGCGAAGGTGCGCTGGACACGGCGTCGTCGTTTCGCCGAAGCGCGAGCGGCGCGTTCGTTCGAGTGGGGCAGGCCCTTCGGTCGTTGCGACCAACGTCGAAGCCGTCGAACGTCGCGACCTGGGCGTGCGAGCGACCGTTCTTTCGCCGAGGGTCCCCAGCTCCCGCTTTCGACGCCAGCGGTCGCGCGCGACGACGCGAGACCGGGGCCGGTCGTTCATCGTGTGGTGCGCTCAGCGCCGTTCAGCCGTTGCGCCACGTCGAGCGGGCTCGAGTCGTTGGCGCTGCGCTTCGAGGTGGGTGCGTGAGGCTCCGTCTGGCAGCAGGGCGAGGGCGGCCTCGAGGTCGTCGTGGGCGCCCGCGAGGTCTCCGACGCGCTCGCGCAGGTGGGCGCGGCAGGCGAGCGCGGGCGCGAACCGCTCGAGGTCCTCGGCGCCCAGGAGCGACAGCGCCGCGAGCGCTCGCTCGGGGCTCGCCAGCTTCGAGATGACGTACGCCCGCGCCACCACCACGCCTCGGGTCGGCGACAGTTGCAGCAGCCCCTCGTACAGCTGCGCGATGGCTCGCCAGTCGGTGACACCGGAGCGCTTGCGGTCGGCGTGAACGGCGTGAATCGCCGCCTCGAGCTGGAAGCGCCCGAGCTGTCCGAACGCCGCCGCCTGCTCGAGACAGCGAGCGCCGCGACGAATGAGCGTCTCGTCCCAGCGGGCCGCGTCCTGCTCGTCGAGGGGAATGAAGGGGCGCTCGCCGTCGGTCCGGGCCGCAGCGCGCGAGGCCGAGAAGGCGATGAGCGCCGCCAACCCCAGCGCCTCGGGCTCGTCGGGCAGCAGCGTCGTCAGCAGGTCGGCCAGGTACATCGCCTCGAGCCCGCGGTCGGCGAGCCGGTGCGCCTCGGCCGTCTCGAACGCGTCTTCGAAGCCAGCGCTGTACGCGCCATACACGGCCTCGAGCACGGCCTCGAGGCGCTCGGGCCACTCACGCTGCTCCGGCACCGAGAAGGGAATGCCGGCGTCGCGAATCTTCGCCTTCGCCCGCACCAACCGCTGGGCCATCGTGGCGACGGGAAGACAGAA
>JALOQF010000509.1 GCA_025459425.1 Myxococcaceae bacterium
CGGTGGGAGCGCAGGTGGCGCCGCCGGTGGGAGCGCAGGTGGCGCCGCCGGTGGGAGCGCAGGTGGCGCCGCCGGTGGGAGCGCAGGTGGCGCCGCCGGCGGCTCCATCATGGGGCCGCTCCCCGTAGCGGTCGTCGGTCCACCAGTCCTCGTCAACCCGGGTCGCCCTGCCCGCCTCAGCGGTGCCTCGAGCCAGGGAGACCAACCCCTGAGTTATGCGTGGACCCAGGTCGCCGGCCCCCCGGTGGTCTTGAGTGAGAACAACACACCCTCTGCCGACGACCCGGTCTTCACGGCTCCTGCCGCGGGCTCGGTGGTCGAGTTCTCCCTCGTCGTGACGGATCGATTCGGCAGGTCGAGTACCAACCTCGCCATCGCCCGCGTGTCGGTCGGCTCCCAACCGACCGCCCGCTTCCTGCCCGACGGAGGCGTTCTCTTCGGCGGCGCACCCACCCCCTTGCAGAGCGTCTCGTTCGACGACGGCGGGCTCCCGCTCATCGGCTTTACCTGGGCGTTGACCCCCGGCTCGGCGGCGACGCTCACCTCCGACGGAGGGCCGACCGCGCTGCTCCTGCCCGATCCGGTCGCCTTCGGCGCGCCCGACGAGCTCGCCGAAGTCACGCTCGAGGTGACCAACTCCATCGGCGCGACCTCCGTGCCCTTCTCGCGCGTCTTTGCCATTCGAGGCGCGAACCCCACCAACTGGACCCTCGACGCCGGCCCCCAGGGCCCTGTCATCGATGTCTCCAACGCGTCGACCGTGGTGACGCTCAGCGGCACGCTGCAGCAGTCGATCGCGGCGCCCGCTCCCGCGCTGTCCTGGTCGTGTTCGCCGCCGCAGACGCTCCTTGGAGCCACTTCGCTCAACGCCAGCTTCGTCGCCCCGGTCGTCTCGGGCCCCGACGTGCTGGTGACGTGCAGTCTCGCGGGCACAGCGTCGCTCCCCCTCTCGCCCCCGTCCCTCACCGCCACGGCCTGGCTGACGCTGAGAGACCGGGTCGCCCCCAGCGTCGTGCGGGGTCTCGAGGAGCCCACTCGCTTGAGTCCCTTCGGAGTGAGCGTCGAGTTCGACGAGGACGTCGTTCCGAGGGAAACCTTCTTCAACTGTGGCAATGGTCTGGCCGGCTACCTCGAGCAGGAAGACCCTCGCGTCGTCATCTATCGAAGCAACACCGGTTTCTTCCCGGAAGGCAGCATGTGTCTGGCGTCTGGCGGCATCCTCGCCGACACCGTCAGAGACGTCTCCACTGCCCAGAACTCCCGCGCCATCACGCTGAAGACGAACCCTGTCGCGCAGACGGTGTGGGAAGGGCCGTACCTGTCGACGTCGACCTTTGCCGACCCGCGGCCGGTGCTGGCGAGCCCTGGGACGTTTCCCAGAGGCCAGCAACGTCGGTTCCAGGTTCCGCTCCCGCGGCCACCGCCCACCCAGCTCCTCGTCACCGACGGGACGTCACTCGTCCCGTTGTCCTTTGACCCCTTCGTGTCCGCCCCCTGTGGAACACCGTGTTCCCTGGCGCCCCAGGCGCCGATTCCACTCAGCCTCCCGCCGGGAGCTCCACCCCGAGGTCAGCGAACCTTCTGGGCTGGCGCCTCGATGCTCGTCGAGGTTCGAGAGGACGTCTTCGTGGAACGAACACCGGGTGGAACGTGGGCGCTCGCGGCGCCGCTGCCAGGGTGGCTCCTGCAGGCTGGAACCGAGCTCAAGGCCGTCTCGCAGGACGGCGGTGTCTTGAACCTGTGGACCCGAAGCGAGACCTCATCGTCGTTCGCTTTCACCGAATCGGTCGCAGGCGGCGTGCCGCCCCTGGCGCAGGTCGTGGGAAACCCGACCCACCTCGTCGGCCTCACCGCCGCGACGCCACGGGTGCTGCTGCGCTGGGACCGCGGCTCGCCGAACTGGGCATCGCAGACCCTCTCGGTGGCACCGGTCGACGCCGGTACCCTCGCGTACGCCCAGATTGGCCGCGGCCCCCCGCTGTACATGGTCTGGTTTCAGGCCGCTTCCGGCGGCTACGGCACCTACCGTACTGGCCAACCCGGCAACACCTTCTCGGGCGAGCCGTTCGCTCGGCCTCAAGCGACCTCTGGCTTCGCTGCGGCCGGACGCGGAGCCGTGCTGTACGTCGCATCGGTCGAAGCCGGCCTGTTGCGCCTGTACCAGCACCCGTGGAACGTCACCAACGTGCCCACGACCTTCGCCGGGCCGCCGCGGGCTGGCTTCTCGTCTCCGTTCCCTGAGCCGTTGAACGTGAACCTCGCCTGTGAAGCCGCCGCGCCGCACCTCGCCTTCGTCGAAGACTCGCTCGTCGTCACCTGGCAGGAGCGCTGCCCGCCACAGACCGAGTGGAACGTCGCCGTTCGAGTCCTTCGCTGAGTGTTTCTCCGACCCGCTCCGGGTCGACCGCGCCAGCTGCGGGAGCCCTGAACGCCCCTGCTTTCAGTGACTTGTGGCGCCATGTAAAGGCCCCTACCGAATCGTGACCGAGCGGCCACACCGGCTTCGCTGACAATGTCGTCACCATGTCGACGCGAATCCAGAGCCAGCAGCCGACCGCCACCCGTTCCCAGCCCGAGAAGGGAGCCCCCGCCCGTCGCGCGGTGGCGCCGAAGCGCCCGGTGTTCCGCGACGAGCTGTCGACGGGCAAGGGCCGCGCGCACCGGGCCGCTTCGCAGCCGGCCGGCGGGAACGCCCCGGCGCAGGACGTCGACCTCGCCTTCGCGCGGCAGATTTCGGCGCTCGAGCGCGCGGTGGCCCGCGGTGTGCCCGGCGCGAAGGAAGAGTTCGCCAATGTGCTCCGTGACCGCGACGGCGTCGCGAGCGCCATCGCCGAAGTCGAGGCGAAGCTGGCGGCGAACGAGAACCCGGCGACGTGGGCCAACGTGCAGCCGAAGAGCCGCGCGAAGGCGGAGCAGGCCGAGGCGCGCGCGCAGCTGAAGAAGCAGCTGAGCGACCTGAAGGACTTCGGCGTCAAGGTCGCGAAGATGAACCCGAAGCAGCGCCAGGACCTGCAGAACTTCTTCCGCCTGGCGAAGGAAGACCCCGAGGGCTTCAAGCGCTTCGTCGAAGCGAACAAGCCCGGCGCCTCGCAGGGCCCGGCGCCGGCGGCTCCCGTCGCGCCTTCGGGAGCGCCCGCCAACATCCAGTCGGCCATCGACTTCGGGCTGAGCCAGCTCGGCGCTCCCTACGTCGGCGGCGCGAGCCCGTTCCGTTTCGGCACGCCGGGCGACGGGCGCACGTACCAGATGGCGGGCCAGCGCGCGTACGTCTCACAGCAGGGCGTCATCGGCTACGATTGCTCGGGCCTCATGGTGACGATGCTGAAGAAGGCCGGCATCGACATCAGCCGGTACGGCAGCAGCCGCGCGATGAAGGCGAACCTGCCCGAGGTGCCGAAGAACGAGCTGCGCCCCGGCGACCTGCTGGTGAAGAACGGGCACGTCTCGATGTACATCGGCAACGGGCAGATGATCGAATCGGTGCCCAGCGGCGTGCGCGTGACGTCGGCCAGCGCGTACATCAACGACCCGGCGTACTCGGGCCACCGGCCAGGCTAGGTCCACGGGATCGACTTGACGGGCTCTCCGTGGGTGTACCAACCTTTGGTACCCGTGCGACGGAACACGAGCATCAGTCTTGGGCCTCACTTTCAGGCCTTCATCGAAGCTGAGGTCGAGAGCGGTCGATTCGGCACGGCGAGCGAAGTCGTGCGTGCAGGCCTGCGTCTGCTCGAAGAAGACAAGGCCCGGCTCGAAGCCCTGCGTGGCGCCCTGGAGCGGGGCCGACGCAGCGGTTTCTCAGAGGGCTACTCCATCGACCGTGTCCTCTCGGAAGTGAAGTCGAAGAGGCGCTGAAGCACCCGTGCGTCGACTGCGGGTGTCTCGCCAGGCCCAACGTGACCTCGTCGACATCGGCCGATTCACACTCGACCGATGGGGCGAAGCTCAAGCTGAGGCCTACCTGCGTCAGCTGGATGCTCGGCTCAAGCGCCTCGTGAAGCGGCCCGAGGCTGGTCGGTCCTGCCACCACGTTCGCGCTGGCTGTTGGCGGGTCCATGAGGGCCGACACGTCATCTTCTACGAGTTCGACGATCGCACCGTCGACGTGCTGCGCCTTCTTCACGAACGAATGCTCCCGGAGCGACACCTCGACGATGCCGATTGAACCGGAAGGTGAACGCCCGCGGCCTCCGACCTCTGGGAGAAGCTGGTAGACTCTGGTTCGTGACCGACCGAGCACGGAGAGCCGCCGCGCGAGCGCACTGGACGGGGCTGAAGACGGACCTCACCTCGGCGGCGGGCGCCGAGGACCTCAGCGGCTCGAC
>JALOQF010000162.1 GCA_025459425.1 Myxococcaceae bacterium
AGGCGGCCAGGAGTGCGGCGATTGCAGGGTCAGCCGGGGCCCGCGTTCAGCAACTCTGACGCCTCGGCCGCGCGTGGGCGGTAACATGTCCGGCCATGCGGTTCTTCTGGCTCGTCGTTCTCCTCACCGGCTGCACCACCATCGTGACGCGGACGGGCGGCAAGCGCGCACCGGGCGCCGACTCGCACGACGCCGACGGCGTCATTCTGCTCAACGGCCAGCGCACGCAGGTGCGGTGGTCCGACGGCGACTCGTTCGACTTCGTCGATGGGCCCTACGCGGGCCAGGGCTCGCGGCTCTTCGGCTACAACACGCTCGAGTCGTACGGCCCGGTGCACCGGTGGGGCGACTGGACGCGCGAAGAGCTGTACTCGCTGACCAAGGGCGACGCCGACGTCTGCGCCTCGAAGGAATGGGAATGCACGACCGCAGGCGAGCCCGACGCGTACGGCCGTGTGCTGGTCGACTGCCCGAAGCTGGCGCTCGAGATGGCGCGCTCCGGGAGGGGCCTCGCCTACGCGGTGCGCGGAAAGCCGAACCCCCTCGTGCTGGACGCGATGCACCAGGCGCAGAAGTACGGCCGCGGCATCTGGGCGAAGGGCGTGCCGAAGGGCCTCATCACGGCGCTGCACTCGTTCTCGGAGCAGACCGACTCGCGCTACACCACCTCGTCGAACCGCATCCTCGACACGACGACCGGCGAAGCGACGTTGCGCAAGCACACCGACACCTACGAGCTGTGCCAGGAGGTGTGCCTCACCACGGCGGGCTCGTGGTCGTGCATGGTGTACGTGCCGTACGAGCGCCGGTACCGCGACCAACCGCCGTGCCTCATCGGAGAGTGACGTGACGGTGGCCGAGGCCAAGCGGGCGCTGCGGACGACGATGAAGGCGAAGCGCGCGGAGCTGGCCGAGGCGAGCCCCGACGCGGCGAGCGCGGTGCTCCGACACGTCGCGCTGCGCCCCGGGCTCCGGGTGGTGAGCGGCACGATGCCGGTCGGGAGCGAGCTCGACCCGCGGCCGTTGATGCGACACCTCGCCTCCCAGGGCGCGCTGCTCGCGCTGCCCCGCACCCCGCCGCGCGGACAGCCGCTCACGTTCCACACGTGGACGGCGCAGACGCGGTTCGTTCGCACTGCCTTCGGCCTCGAGGAGCCGGCGCCCGAGACACCCACGCTCGTTCCGGACCTGGTGCTGGTGCCCCTGCTCGCCTTCGACCGCACCGGCGCGCGCCTGGGGTACGGCGGTGGGTACTACGACCTCACGCTGCGCACGCTGCGGGCGCAGGGAGCCGTCTTCGCGCTGGGCGTCGCCTACGCGGGCCAGGCGGTGCCGCACGTCCCGACGGAGCCGTTCGACGAGCGCCTCGACGCCATCGTCACCGAGGCCGGGTGGATCGACGCGAACGCGTCGTGAGCAGGCCCGTTCGGGACCTCGAGGCGTCGCCACTTCCGACGACGGGGGCGAGGCCGGCTCGACTGGAGTGCGATAACGTTTCGCCCATGCTCCGTGGCCTCACCGTCGCCGCCTGCCTCGTCGCAGCCCTCGCGTTCGCCGAAGACCGGCCGCTGTACACGTCGAAGCCGCTCACGCCCGCCGACCTGAAAGACCGTTCGCTGCGTGAGCTGACGCTCATGCGCAACTGGCTCTACGCCAAGCGGGGCAACGAGTTCCGCCGGCGGTGGCTGCGCGAGTTCTTCGCCGGCCAGTCCTGGTACCAGCCCGACCAGCGCAGCTTCTTGAACGAGGAGTGGCGCACCAACCTGCCCGTCGAGGAGTGGCAGCTCGACGACCAGAACGCCAACGCCATCGCCGAGTACGAGTCGGCGCTCACCACCGAGCAGCTTCAGGCGATGCGCGACGCCGTACGGGCCCGGGTGAAGACGGCGAAGACACCAGCACCGAACGACCTCATCGAACTGCGCCTGCTGTCGGTGCGCCTGGGCGGCTGGGCCGGCGAGGGAGAGGCTCCGAAGGACCTGACGCCGCTCGAGAACCCGGCGCGCCTCGACGCGCTGCTGAAGCTGACGGACCTCGACGACCTCTCGCCGCGAGACTTGAAGCTCTTGCGCAACACCATCTTCGCGCGCCGCGGTCGGCCCTTCGAGACGCCGCTGGTGAAGGGCCACTTCAAGACGGTGCCCTGGTACCAGCCCGACCCGAAGTACTCGGACAAGCGCCTCACCGACGTCGACAAAAAGAACGTGAAGCTCATTCAGTCGCTCGAGAAGGACCTCAAACGAGAGGCCGAGACGAACTTCATGGTCGCGGCCTGATAGGCCGTACCGCTCCCCGGGTGGGAGCTTCCAGCTCAGGCGAGGTCGAGCACGACGCGCCCGTCGATGGGGTTGTCGCGCATTCGCGCGAACACGTCGTTGATGTGCTCGAGCGGCGCTCGCGTGTACGTCGCCTTCACCTTGCCCTCGGCGGCGAAGGCGAGCGACTCCTCGAGTCCTTGCGCGTGCCCACGACCCATTGCTGAGTCCAGGCTGCGCCGCCTCGACGACGGCCGGTACCAGTATACGCCCAAGCGCGGCCAGCCCTTCACCCTCACGGCCGCGGCCCTCGTCCGTCGCCTCGTCGCGCTGGTACCGCCGGCCCTCCGACGTTGTTGAACGCATCCTTCAGTCTCTCGGAATCAAGAGGTCGGTGCTCAAGCGAATCCCGCTATGGCTGCCGCCTGGCCCCCACGTCGAGATTGTTGGACCGCTCGATTCGTCGTTCCCGGAGGACCTCCGCAGGGCGTGGATCGGGCTGCGGCTACCCGTTGCGGGTGCGGCAGCAGGAGAATCGTTGGACACGAGTTCGAGCACTGTGAGCGTCAACCGTGAAGAGGCCCTCGCGCGACTCTTCGCTGTCAACCGGTCTGCGTCGGCTTCGTTTCAGCTCGAGCGCTTCCGGCTCCCAGGGACCAACGGGCAGATCAGTTTTCCAGCCGATCAGTGCCGGCTCCTTGCTCCGCCAAGTGTAGGGTCGTAGCAGCCGCGGCTGGCCAGGCCTTCCTGGTCATGGTGTTCGACATGGTGCGTGCCTCCAGGTGAGCGGCGCACGGGCCAATTCAAGTTTCGCGCCCACCACGCGCATCCACGGACCCAGGGTCGGCGAACGCAGGACCAGGCCCGCGGGCCCACTCGCCACGCAACGGCTGCGGCCTCTGCAGACTGGGCCGAACGATTCCGAAGAAGAAGTCGAGTGACGCGGCGGTGTCAGTACCGCGCCTGTGTGGCCCCTCGCTCGACCGGCTTCGAGCCGAGCGACTCGAGCAGGTCGAGGTCGAGCGACGCTTCGGCTGGAGTCGCGCGACGAGCAGCGCTTCCCAGAAGCCCCGCGCGAATCGGCACCACCGTCACCTGTTCCACCCGCGTACCGCTCACCTCGAGCCGCACCAGCAGGCCCTCGTCCTCGGTGCTGCACTCACAGTCGAAGGCGACGTTGCCGAGCCCCCAGGCCACGAGCGTGTTGCCCTTTCGCTCGATGGCACCGAGCGCGTGGCTCCCGTGGACGAGCACCGCGTCGACCCCCACCTCGGCGGCGAGAGCGACCGCGGCCTTGAGCGGCGGGTCCGGCGTGTAGAGCGGCGGCGCGAGGACGTGGAACAGCACGATGGCCACCCCAGGCGCATCAGCGGCCCACGTCAGGCGTGACTCGAGGTCCTTCGGCGCGCCCTTCGACAGGTCGACCTGCAGCAGCGTCACCGGAACGCCAGAGAGGGTGAGGACCGACAGCCCCAGCGGTACGAGCCGCTGCGCGAGCAGGGCCGCGCGCGTTCGTTCGAGGCCCTCGGGCCCTTCGTCGAGCGCGTGGTTGTTGTCGACCCCGGCTGCGAGCACCCGGGCGCGGGCGAGAATCGCGGCGGTGTCGGGCGGGTTGACGAGGTGCTCCGCCGACGACGGCGCTGGCGCCAGAGCAATGGGACCCTCGAGGTTGATGACGAGCGGCCCATCGAGCTGAAGGCCATCGAGCGCCGCACCTCCTCGCTGGCCGAGGTGCACGTCGCCGCCGACCCAGAGCACGGCCGTGGGCGGCGGCCGGGGCGCCGTGGCCGCACAGGCCGTCAACGCGAGGAAGACACCGTGAAGCCTCATGGGGTCCACACCAGGAGCGCCGCGCTGTCAGGACAGGCCGAGGAGAACTCGACGGACGCACGGAGCTCGGGTGAGGCCGACTCCCGCGGAGCCTGTGTAAAGCCGCGCAGCGCGAAGAACGGCGCGGCAGTCGTCGTGAGGAGCGACACGCGCAAAAGGCCCAGCTTCCGCGCCTCGGCCAGCCGCTCTTCGACGAGCGCCGAACCGAGCCCCGTGCGACGCAGGGCGGGGGCGACGGCGACCGAGCGCAACAGCCCGTCCCCGCCGTGACGCTCGAGGCCAGCGACCGCGACGAGCTCACCGCCGGATGTCGCGGCCACCACGTAGCCTCGCGGGAAGTCGACCTCGAGCCCGGCCGTCGTCAAGCGCGCCTCACCGAGGAGCCTCTCGACGGCCGACCGGTCGTCCATCGTCGCGGGCCGCAGCCGCCAGGGCGCGCTTTCGAGGCCGAGAACGCCGGGAAGGTCGCCGAGGCGCTCCACGCGCTCGTCCCCGTCGAGCTTGAGGCCGATGAAGCGCACCCCCGCGGCGCGGGCGGCCTCGCGGTCGAAGCGGGAGTCTCCCACCATCACCGCTGCCGGCGCGTCGACGCCGAGTTCACGAAGCCCGAGCTGCACGAGGTCGGGCGCGGGCTTCGCGTGGGCCACCCGGTCGGCGGTGGCGCGCACCGGGAAGAAGGCCGCCAGCTGCGCGTGCTCGAGGATGGCGGCCGTGAGCGGCGCGACGGTGTTCGTCACCACGCCCACGCGCAGGCCCTGGTCGATCAGGCGACGTGCGAGCGGAGCCGCCTCGGGGTTCACCCACATCGAGCCGAGGTGCTTCACGAACTCCGTCACGTAGAACGCGTCGAGCTGCGGCACCGTGCACGAGAAGCCGAAGACGGGAATGTCGGCCGCCGTGCCCTGCCCGAAGGTGGGGAAGAACTCGTCACGCGTGACCGGCCGCCCGCGGAAGCGCACGCCAGCCGCCTCGACGACGCGGAACCAGACCTCCTCGCTGCGCACGAGCACGCCGTCCATGTCGAAGAGCACCGCGTTCATGGAGCGACCCATAGCAGCGTGGTCGAGCGGTTCATCACTGGCGAACGACGGGGGCGCTTCGCCGGCCGAAAGACCAGGCGGGCGAGCGTCACCGTCATCGACCCGTTCGCGAAGCGCTGACGAAACCTGCTACGCGGCGAGCATGGGTTTCCAGTTCTGTCCCCGGTGCGCCACGCCCCTCGTCGAGCGCGAGGCCGGCGGCAAGGCGCGCCCGGCCTGCCCCAAAGAAGGGTGCGGCTACGTCTTCTGGGGCAACCCGACGCCGGTGGTGGCGGCCATCATCGAGCACGACGGCGCGGTGCTCCTCGCGCGCGGCCGGGGCTGGCCCGAGAAGCTGTTCGCGCTCGTCACCGGCTTCCTCGAGGCGAACGAGACGCCCGAGGCCGCCGTGCTGCGCGAGGTGAAGGAAGAGACCGGGCTCGAGGGCGAGCTGGTTGGCTTCGTCGGCGCCTACCCCTTCGAGCTGCGCAACGAGCTCATCCTCGCGTTCCACGTGCGGGCGAGCGGCCCCATCACGCTGTCCGACGAGCTCGAGGCGACGAAGCACATTCCGAAGGAGAGGCTGAAGCCCTGGCCCTTCGGCACCGGCATGGCCGTGCGCGACTGGCTCGAGCGCGGAGACCTCGTGCCCGAGCGCGCCGTCACACCTCGTTCGGCTTCTTGAAGAACGTTTGCTGGTAGTACGCGAGCTCGCCGATGGAGGCGCGCAGGTCGGACAGCACCGTGTGCGTCGCGTCGACCTTCGAGCGGCCCGGCGCGTTGGGGAACCAGGCGCGGGTGAGGATCTTCAGGCTCGACACGTCGACCATGCGGTAGTGCAGCGCGCGGTCGAAGCCCGGCATGAACTTCGTGATGAAGGCCCGGTCGGTGTGAATCGAGTTGCCGGCCAGAATGCCCTCGCCGTACTCGACGTGCTGGAGCAACAGGCGCGTGGCTTCCTTCTCGGCCTGGCGAATCGAGATGTCCGACTTGCGCACGCGCTCGAGGAGCCCGTTCTTCGTGTGCATGTCCTTCACGAACGGCTCCATGCGGCCGAGCACCTCGTCGGGCTGCCAGATGGCGCATTCCCACTCGGCGATGGGCTTGAGGTCGGGGCCGGTGATGACGAGGCCCATCTCGATGATGGCGCAGGTGGCGGTGTCGAGCCCGGTCATCTCGAGGTCGCACCACACGAACTTCGACTCGCTGGTTGGCATGAATCCCCCTGTAGGACGGAAGCTGGTACGAGTCAGCAGGTGGATTCGCTCGAGACGAAGCTGAAGGACGAGAAGGCGGTGCGGGCGTTGGCGGCGGTGTGCGTCGACGTGTGGCTCGAGAAGCCGGTGGGGGCGCTGCTCCCGGTGGACGTGGCCGTGCCGGTGGCGCGCGCGGCGTTGACGGGCTGGCTCGAGGCGCCCGGTGCGGTGACGGCGCTCGCCCGCGGCGTCGACCTGGTGGTGAACGAGCTCAACGGTCAGCGCAAGACGCTGAAAGACGTGGTGGCCCGCGACGTGCGCGAGGCGGTGCGCGACGTGGTGGGCCGCCCCTTCTCACCGGACAAGAAGCTGGTGCTCACCATCATCGACCGCGACCCGACGCGCGAGCTGGTGCGGCAGCTGCTCCTCGACTTCGTGCTCGAGTTCGGCCGCAGGGCGAGCGCGCCGGTGGCGGGTGTGGCGAAGGGCCTCGGCACCTTCGCGAAGCTCGCGGGTGACGCGGTGAAGTCGCGCACCGGCACGCTGGGCTCGCTCGTGGGCGCGGTGGGCAGCGAGGTCGAGCGCCAGATGGAAAAGCGCGCGGTCGAGTTCGTCGACGCCGCCTTGAGCGGAGTCTTCGGGCAGCTCGCCGACGCGGTGAGCGACCCGCGCCGCGCGACCGAGGCCGCCGAGCTGCGCGTGGCGATGCTCGATGGGGTGCTCGAGCTCACCCTGCCCCAGCTCGCCCGCGAGCTCGCGAACGCCGACGTGCCGGGCGCGGCTGAAGTGGTGCGTGGCGGGCTCACCCGCTGGCTGGCGAGCGCCGCGTCGGACGAGGAGCTCAAGGCGCTCGCCGAGTTCGCGCTGCGAGACGTCGCGACTCGGCCCGCGAAGGACGTGTTGGCCGAGCTGGGCCTCGTCGAGGTGGTGCGGGAGCGCGGCGCTGAGGCCCTCGCGAAGCGCCTCACCGAGGTGGTGTCGTCCGAGGCCTTCGCGGCGTGGGCCGCGAGCTGACCGGGTGCCCGGCTCGACGAGCCGATGTGGGACGGAGGTGGCGCTCCGTCGACGGTGGGCGGGTGCACGATCGCCTCGACGTCGAGGCGCGCGCGTCTTCCGCGGTGTTTCCGCTCATGCCGGCGCTGATGAACGTGAGCGTCCACTCGGGACGTGAGCTGCCCGCCGCAGCGAGAACTCCCACAGGGCGCGAGGGTCACGTCAGGGCCGGCTCCTCGGCGGAGAGGTGCGGTGGAGGCTCGCCCCAAGGACACCGCCGAACGAGCGCCCAACCCCGCGGTTGGCGACGGCTTCAAGAAAACGGCAAGGCCTGCACGCGCGCCTGCCCGCCGGTCGCCACCTCGAGCGTCGTCCCCGGCGTCAGGTGGTCGCGGTGCACGTACCCGAGCGCGACGTTCTGCCCCGCGCGACGGCTGGTGACGACGCTGGTGAGACGGCCCACCCGTTTGTCTCCGAGCTTCAGCTCGGCGCCGGGTACTGGAGCCGCGTCTCCGAGCAAGAGGCCGACGAGCTTCTTGTTCATCTGCCCACGGTAGGTGGCGCGCGCGATGACCTCTTGCCCGATGTAGCAACCCTTCTGGTAGTGAATGGCCTTCTCGAGGTTCGCCTCGAGGGGAATCGTCGTCTCGGTCATGTCGACGCCGAAGAAGGGCACACCGGCTTCGACGCGCAGCACCTCGAACGTCTCGGCCGACACCGTGGGCAGGCTCGCGAGCGCCGTGCGCACCTGCGGCAACGCCTCGCGCTTCACCAGCACGTCGACGCCTGCGCCCAACAGCCCGGGCAACGTGGCCACCACCGCCTCGCTGGGCAGCGCCTGTGCCCACGTCTGGGCCTCGGGGCCGACGAGGCCCACCAGCGCCACTTCGGGCGCGTCGGTCACCTCGGCCTCTTCGCTGATGAGGTACTTGTTCAAGAAGTCACGTACGGCAGCGCCCCGGCCCGGGCCGGTGTCGAGCAGCAGCGCGTCGGCCAGCTTCACCACCCGGCCGTCGCCCACCATCGCGCCCTTCGCCGTCAGCATCGCCACCGGGCAGCTCGCGCCGACGGCCAGCTTCTCGACGTCATTCGTCACCATGCCCTGGAGGAACGACTCGCGGTCGGGGCCGGTGACGCGCACGGTGTCGCGGGTCGAGAGGTCCACCACCGCGCACCGCTCGGTGGCCGCCTGGTACTCCGCCGTTTGTGCAGCGAGCAGCGTCATGGAGTCCGTATATAAGGCGCCCGCGTGAGCACGCCATCGAGCCCCGCCCGTCCGTCGAACGCCGCGCTCGGCGTCCTCCTGGCCTCTGGCCTCGCCACGGCCGGGCTCGCCGTCTACCAGTGGTTCGAGCTGCTGGTGGTGCGCCAGGGCGGCAAGGTGGCCTGCGCCGTCAACGAGACGGTCAACTGCGCCACCGTGTGGAACTCGCCCTTCGCGTCGGCGATTCAAGACACCCTCGGCATGCCGGTGGCGGCGCTGGGCGTGGTGTGGGGCGTGGCCGCGGCGGTGCTGGTGGGGCTCGTGTGGCGCAAGCGCGAGTCGGAAGACGCGCCGGTGCACCTCGCGTCGGTGAAGCTGTGGGCGCTCTCGGGCCTCGCTTCCATCGTCGTCTTCGCGTGGGCGAGCTGGTCGGCGCGCGCGGTGTGCCTCACCTGTCTGGGCACCTACGGCCTGGTGGCGGTGTACGCGTTCGCGGCGTTTCTGCTGGTGCCCGGCCCGCGCTGGCCCGACCCGAAGTTCCTCGTCGGCGGCGGCGCGTGGCTCTTCGTGGTGGGCGCTCCCACCTTCCTGCTGACGCTGATTCCCGGGGGCAACACGCCGAAGGCCGGTGAGGTGACGCGCATCTCGGGCACCAGCGAGGCCGAGCTGATGCAGTCGCTCATGGGCATGCCGCCGCGTGAGAAGTTGATGACGTCGGCGGCGCGCAAGAAGTGGCTGGCAGCGAGCGCGAAGGACACCTCGGACGTGAAGGTGCGCGTGCGCCACGGCCCGAAGGACGCGCCGATTCGGGTGGTCGAGTTCAGCGACGTGCTGTGCCCGCACTGCGCCACCTTCGAGCAGGCGCTCGAAGAGCTCCGGCGCGCGGCCCCCGAGGGCAGCTTGAGCATCGAGCCGCGCTCGTTCCCGCTCGTCGACGACGGCTGCGCCACGCCCGGAGAGCCCGGCAGCCCCAAAGAGGTGCGCTGCGTGGGCGCCAAGGCGCAGATCTGCTCCGAGTCGCACCCGCTCTACTGGGACGTGCGGAAGGCCATCTTCGCGAGGCAGCAACAGCTTCGCTCGGCTGACGCGGTGCTCGAGGCGGTGACCAGCGTGACGGGCGTTCAGAAGGACGCGCTGCTGGCCTGCATCACCTCGCAGGAGACCCAGGCGAAGCTGGCCGACGACATCGTCTACGCCAAGCGCTTCGGCATTCAGGGCACGCCGCTGGTGCTGCTCAACGACAAAGAGACGTGGCCCTCGCAGGGCTTCATCCTCGGCATGGCGGTGGGCCGCGGCGACGTGAACGCGCCGTGGTTCCAGAACCTGCCCGAGCCCCCGCCGATGGACTGACCCGTGAGCGACGAGAAGAAGCCGTTTCACAACCCGTTCGGCGCGCTCGCGGGCCTGAAAGACGCGCTGCCGAAAGGCGAGCCACCGAAGCCGCCACCGGCGAAGGTGAAGAAGGCGCCGCCGAAGGCCGTGGTGCGCATGGAGCGGGCGGGCCGGAACGGCAAAGAGGTCACCGTCATCGAGCAGCTCGAGCTGTCGCCAAAGGACAAGGAGGCGTGGCTCAAGCAGCTCAAGTCGTCGCTGGGGTGCGGCGGCGCGCTGGAGGAAGGGAACCTGGTGGTGCAGGGCGACCACCGCGAGCGCGTGGCGGCGTGGCTGACGAAGCAGGGCGTGAAGCAGGTGTCGGTGGGATGAGGCGCCGACCGGCCTGGGTCAGGCTCACAGAATGAGTGGGCAGCCCCGGCCCAGGATGTCCTACGCCGAGTATCTCGAACTCGAAGCTCGGAGCCCCGAGAAGCACGAGTTCCTTCTCGGTGAAGTATGGGCGAGGGCCGGGCGCACCAGAGAGCACGCGTTGTACGCGATGAACTTTCTGACGGCTCTCGGTGAGACCCTCCAAGGAAGACCTTGCAGCGCCTACGGCTCCGACCTGAGGCTGCGCCTCGACGAGACCGACCGGACCACGTACCCCGATGGGCTCGTCATCTGCGGCCCGAGCGCGTTTTCTCCAGTCGACCCCCTCGCGGTCATCAACCCGCTCCTGATTCTCGAGGTGACCTCCGAATCGTCAGAGGCTGACGACCGCGGCGCGAAGTTTGCCCACTATCGTCGGCTTCCCTCGCTGCGCGACTACGTGCTGGTGAGCCACCGCGAGCCGCGCATCGAGGCGTCGTGCCGAGGGGTTCTGGGCGATGACCGACGCCACCGCTGGCCAGCGCATCGTCCTGCCGAGCCTCGAGGTGAGCCTCGACGTCGACACGGTGTACTTCGACCCGAACCGGCCCGCGGCGAGCTGAGCCGCTGGAGACCACCGCGCCCTTCGACGAGGCCGAGGTCGGTCTGCGGCGAGCCGGCGCGCGACCCACCGTCCGTCCTCGCCTCGGGGAACGTGATGGAGCGCAGGCTCTCGGAGCGCCTATCGAACAGCCTCGCGGCGCCAGCGGGCGACCAACGCCACCACGCAAGCGCACAACGACAGCGCGGCCACCACGAGGAACCGGTTCACCATCGCGCGCGGCTCCCAGCCGGACTCGTCGACGAGACGGCTCGCGTCCGACGGCATGCCGTCGTCTCCGAAGCCGAAGGACTCGACGCCGAAGGGAATCTCGGCCGAGTCCCATCGCGCGCGCCACCACACCCGCGTCGCGTCGGCCCAGCTCGCCGCGCCGATGACGAGCCACCCCACGCGCAGGCCGTCTCGCAAGAGCGGGTGCGATGAAGGGAGCAACGAAGCACTCGCGAGCAGCGCGCCGAACACCATCGCGCCAGCGTCTCCGCTGAAGGCGAAGAGGGCCCACTTCGCCGCGGGTGACAGCACGTGCCCCACGAGGGCCGCGCCCAGCCCGACTCCGGCGAGCGCGAGGACTGGCTTCGACCGCCGCTTCCACGCCCATGCGCCGAGGGCGACGAAGCTCCCGAAGACGAGGGCCGTCACCAGCCAGCTCCGCTCGAAGCGCAGCGTCACCCACGGGAGCGGCACCGCGCCGTGCCCGCAGAACCACGCAGCCGACGCATGCCCGAGCTCGTGCAGCCACATGCCGAAGAACACCCGGAGCCAGCCGCCCACGCGCGTTCCCGACACGCCCCACATGACGAGGAAGACGACGGGAAACGCCACGAGCCACCGCCGCGCTCGAGGCGCAGTCGGAGGCTCGGGTGTGACGACGGGGGCCGGAGGAAGGTGGAACGCGCTCTTCGTGCAGCCCAGCAGGTGTCCCTCACGCGCGCCGCACTCGGAGCAGGCCATCGGGACAGAAGCTGAGCCGCTTCCGGGTCGTCGCACCAGCATCGAGGTGGCGCGAAAGACGTCGGCCTCACGCGCGAGGGGCTGCGACATCGCCTGCGCGATGCAGCTTACCGACCATCGCCGCACCCGGCTGAACGTCGTCCGTAAAGCACCTCCGCGCTTTGCGGCCCTCGACGCCCGCACCGGCGCGGCGCCCGGGAGTGGCACCGCACGGCCCAGCAGCCGCGGACCCATGCTCGGCAAGCGCAAGCTGCTCACCGAGCAGTGCCGCGCGCTAAGAGGCCCTTCATGCGTTGCACCAGCGTGGCTCTCTTCGCCCTCATCGGCCTCGCGTGTCCGCCACCGCCTGACCCGGCAGACGCTGGAGCGCCGCCGCCGCGCCCGTGCACGCCACGCACCTGTGAGGGGTGCTGCCGCTTCGCCGACGGAGACGTCGTGGGGACGTGCGAGCTGGGCACGGCGACCGAAGCCTGCGGCGCCGCGGGCCGCGCGTGCGAGACGTGCAGTGCGAGCGAGGGCTGCGTGCGTGGGTTCTGCCGGGGCCCCGACGAGCCCGCGCCGACGGGAGCGCGCGTCGTGTTCGCCACCTCCGAGACCTTCACGGGCAACCTCGGTGGGCTCATCGGCGCCGATGCGCGATGCGCGGCGTTGGCTGCCGACGCAGGCCTTCCCGGTGAGTTCCTCGCGTTCCTCTCGACGGTATCCGACGCTGGCGCGCTCGCAGCGCCAGACCGATTCTCAGGCACCGCCCCGTGGATTCTCCGCGGCCGCGACGCGCGGGGAAAGCTGTTGATGCCGTTCGCGAATGCCGACGCGCTCAAGGCGCCGCCGCGCTCACCCATCGACCAGGACGAGCAGGGTCGCGTGCTCTTCCTCGGCGACAAGCGCCAGGTGTGGACCGGCACCCTGCTCGACGGCGGCCTCGACGCACCGACGCCCAACCGCGACACCACCTGCGGCGACTGGACGACGGAGCGCGCCACCGGCCTCTACGGCATCATCGACGTGCCCACCGACAAGTGGAGCGGCCTGGGCGCCGTGGCCTGTGCGAGCGACAACCGGCTGTACTGTTTTCAGCGGTAGTCGGACACGCGTGGCCGCACGCGGTGCGATGAAGGTGATTCCTGCAGCGACTCGAGGACTGAACCGCGTCACAGCGAGTGACGACCCTGTCGGCGGGCGTCAGAACCGCCAGGCCGCGGAGATCGAGGGTGACGCCGTCCAGTATCCGGGGCCGTACAGCCCGCCCTGGAGCTCGGCCTTGAGCGACAGACCGAAGTCGAACGTGTACCGCACGCCCGCGGTGGCGAAGGCCGAGGCTGCCCACCCACCGACGCGCTCGGTCGGCGAGACGACGAAGAAGCGCCCGCCCGAGACGCCGAGCCCCACGAGCGGCGTGAAGCCCTTCTTGCCGAGGAAGTCGACGGTGAGCGTGTACCGGGCCATCACCGCGTTCGCGAGGCCCGGCTCGTCGAAGCGGGGCAACCCGAGCAACTCGACCGCCACCTCGTGGTTGATGATGGTGCCGAACTCGAGGCCGAGCCTCAGGGTGTGTCCGACGTAGAGCGCTGGCTGGCTGTTCTGCGTGCTGATGGTGCCGGACGGTCCCACCGAGACCGTCGGGCCCCAGGCCCACGCAGGTGTGGACAGGGCGGCGAGGAGGAGAACGAGGCGCATGCGTGTTGGTTGCCGCACTCGGCACGCGTGATCGTCTCCAGTCATGCGACCAGAGAACGTTGGTGAGGGTGAAGCTTTCGGCGTGCCTTTCGTCTGAGGCGCGCTCTTCGTCACGAGACCCCGAAATGACCGCCACCCTCCTCGCGCTCCTGCTGTCGCAGTCCACGCCCGACGCGTTCGGTCGCGGCCTCCTCCACCGGCTCGCCGTCACCTGCGCTCCAGCCGAGTCCTCGACGTTGACGCTGAAGGTGGCGGCGATGGACTCCCTCGGCGACGGCGGTGTGGTGACCCGGTGGAAGGAATGGCCCGTCAGCCAATGCAGGCCACCGCGCGGGCGCCCCTTTTCGCTCATCGCCTCGGCGCTCACCTTCGCAGCGACCGAAGAGGGCCCCATCGGGGCCGAGGTCGTTCGCCCGGACATCGATGCCGAAGACCACGTGGCCTTCGCGAAGCTCGTCGGTGTCCCGTACCCGAAGCCGTCGCAGCCCGGTGAACTGCCGAAGTACTCGCCGAAGCTGATTCGCACCGTCTTCGACCGGGTCTACCGCAAGCCCGACCAGGACGTGGGTGGCGTTCGCGCGCAGCTCGTCTACGACGTCATCTTCAAGGACCGGGTGCGCGCCGAGGTGAAGGAGTGGGTCCTCTTCCTCGGGTCGACAACGCCCCGACAGCGCAGCGACCTCGCGAAGGCCTACGCCGCGGCCGCACGCCGACCCGATTTCGAATCATTCACGCACCTGAGCGGGGTCGCGAAACAGGTGGCACCCGAGCTCTCGCTGGGTGGCTTCCGCGTGGCCGGCATCATCCTCAGACGCTCGGCGGACGGCACCCTGCCGACGGTGCTCAACCTGTGGGTGCGCGTGCTCGACGACTACGACCCGGAGCTCGCGAAGGAGACCCGCGCGGCCCTGCTCCGCGCGGCTGCGCAACGCGGGTGAGGTCGAAGGTGCCTCGGCACCACAAGCCTGGCGCGCGAGACGAGCGGGCGTCTCGCCGCGCTGCGCCTGGGCTTCTCGGTCTCGAGCGGAGCCCGTCATCACTGCGAGAGAGGCTCATTCGACCAGGTGAAGAACGCGCCCGTCTTCGTCACGAACTGCACGAGAGCATCGAGCACCCCGGCTGCTGACGCGCCCAGTCGGGCCGCTTGTCGGCCCACATCTCTCGGCCCGGCTGCTCCGTGAAGGGCTTCTTCAACACCTCGAGCCACGTCGACAGCAGCTTCGTCTCACCCTGCTCGACCGCCTGAATGACGGTGTGCGCGAGGTAGTTGCGCGGCACGTACAACGGGTTCACCGCGTTCATGCGCGCACGGCGTTGGGTCGGCTCGAGCCCCTCGGCCTCCACGCGCGTCAGGTACGCGCGCAGCCACGACGAGACGCCTTCGAGCACGTCGCCCGTCACTTCTTCCGGAACGTAGAAGGCCTTCGCGAGCGGCCGCACGAGCGCGTCGGCAGGGGCGTCCTTCAGCGCCGGCGTCACGTCTGCCAGGCCCCGGAAGAAGAGCGTCCAGTCGGTCTCGGTGAGGAGCAGCGCGCGGTAGAGGTCGCGGAGCAGCTCGCGGTCCTCCTTCTCCTTCGACTCGAGCGCCGAGAGGCCGAGCTTCGCGCGCATCGTCGACAGCTGCGCCCCCGCCGCCACGTCCGCGAACCCATCGAGCGCGGCCTCGAGCGGCTTCGACTCGCCGACGAGCGGAAACAGCGCGTTCGCCAGGCACATCAGGTTCCACTGCGCCACCGACGGCTGGTTCCCGTACGCGTAGCGGCGGCCGGGCAGGTCGGTCGTGTTCGGCGTCCACGACGGGTCGAAGCCCTCGAGCCAGCCGTACGGGCCGTAGTCGATGGTGAGGCCGAGAATCGACATGTTGTCGGTGTTCATCACGCCGTGCACGAAGCCGACGGCCTGCCACTGGAGCACCAGCCTGGCCGTGCGCTCCACCACCTCTTCGAAGAGCCGCACCACGGCGTCTGGAGAGAGCGGCCCCAGGTGCGGGAAGTGCGTCGTCAGCGTGAAGTCGACGAGGCGCC
>JALOQF010000163.1 GCA_025459425.1 Myxococcaceae bacterium
CCGACGGTGGCGTTCGCGATGGCGGCACGACTGACGGCGGTGTCGATGCCGGAGTGCCTCAAGTCCCCGTGGCCATCGTGTTCACCAACTCGCCGCGGGTGTTGGCCACGCTCCTGTGTGCTTCGGTCACCATCGAGGCGCGCGACACGAACAACCAACGGGTGACGCCGTCGACGCCGCTCGCACTGACCCTGGGAGTCCTCTCGGCCGACGGTGGCGCGCTGCAGGCCGACAGCGGCATCAGCTTCTTCAGCAACTCTGGGTGCGTGGGCGCGCCGGTGTCGACGGCGAACCTCACCAGCGCGGCTCCGACGGCGTTGGTGACGCTGCGAGGAACGTTCGCCGGCCCCTACACGCTGACGGCGTCGGCGCCTCCGCTGACACAGGGCGCCCAGCGCATCGACTTCCTGCAGGGCCCCGACACCCTCGCGTTCACCAGCGCTGCGCCTTCGGGCCTCCGGGGCGGGCAGTGTTTTCCGCTCACCTACCAGACGCGTCTGGGCAGCGTCGCGCTGGCGCCGCCGTCGAACACCGTCATCATGTTCAGCAGCACCGGCGGCGTGCGGTTCTACGCCGACCCCTCGTGCTCGGTGGCGCTCACGTCGCAGACGCTCGCGGGTGGTCAGTCGATCGACACGGTCTACGTGCGGGCGTTGTCCTCGACCGGCACCATCACGGCGAGCGCGCCCTTCGACAGCGACTCGGTGACCTTCAACGCGCTGCCCATCGTGCGCCGGGGGCTGTGCTCGTTCCCGGCGCAGGTGGCGCTCGACGGCGGCTTCGACGCCGATGGTGGCGCGCTCGACGGGGGCTTCTCCCAGACGAACACCATCACCTGTCCCGTCACGCCGGGCGTCGGCTCGCCTGGCAACGCCCTGCTGTTCATTCAGGGAACGAGCGCGCAGCCGGGAGACCACAACGACGTGCTGGCCCGCTGCCGCGTCGGTCCGTCCGGCATCACCTGCAACCGGCGGCAGGGCGCGGCTGCGCTCGACGTGCGCTGGCAGCTCGTCGAGCTGGCCGACCTTCGGGTGCAGGCCCTCACCAGCTCGTCGTGTTTCCCCCCCAACGTCGTGACGCTCCCACAGGCGGTCGACGCGGGGAGCGCGTTCGTGGTGCGAACGTTGAGCGCGACGCCGACGGGGTTCTACGACGACGAAGACGCGCTGCCCTTCACGCTCACCAGCCCGACGACGGTGCAGGCGCCGGCCACGATGTGCGGCGGGTACGACGTGCAGGTGGCCGAGTGGGGCGGGGTGACGGTCACCCGCGGCACCGTCGATGGGGGCTTCGTGGCCGGAGCCGCGACGACGGGGCTGTTGGGCCTGCCGCCCGCGGGGCCAAACCGGGTGGTGCTGGTACAGGCCGGCCTCGACATGGACGGCATGGCCAACACGTGCAGCCTGCAGGCCCGTGGCGCGATGCCGGGGCCCTCGGAACTCACCTTCTCGCGCGCGCTGGGTGACGCCGGCTGCGCCGTGAACGCCCTGCCTCGGCTGACGTGGGAGCGCATCGACTTCGGCCCCCGGGCCACCGTTCAGGAACGCACCGTGCTGCTTGGGCCGGGCACCTTCCAGGCCGACACCGTCATCACGGCGGTCGACCCGTCGCGCACCTTCCTGCTGTCGAGCAACCAGTCGACGATGGGCCAGGGCATGGGTGAGACCGACTACCAGCCCTTCAACAAGCCCGCCGAAGCGGCGTTCGGCTTCGAGCTCCCGACGTCCACCACCCTGCGCGTCCTCCGGGGGCGGGCGTCGACGAGCGCGCGTGTGACGGTGTACGTCGTGCAGGTCGAGTAGCCGACATGGAGCCCCAGCGCACCGCGCCGCTGCACGACGAGAAAGAGGTGCTCGAGCGGCGGCTCCTCTCGAAGCTGACGAAGACGGTGCACACGTACGGGCTGCTCCAGCCCGGCGAGCGCGTGATGGTGTGCCTCTCGGGCGGCAAGGACAGCTACACGCTGCTGCACCTGCTCGACCGGCTCGTACGCACGTTGCCCTTCGACGTGCGGCTGGTGGCGGTGCACCTCGATCAGCGTCAGCCCGGCTACGACGGCACGCCGCTCGCGCGGTGGCTCGAGGCGAGGGGCCACCGCTTCGAGGTGCTGTCGGAAGACACCTATGCCGTGGTGAAGGAGCGCATGGCCGCTGGCCAGACGCCGTGCGCGACGTGCAGCCGGCTGCGGCGCGGCATTCTCTACACGGCGGCCGAGCGCCTGGGCTGCACCGCCATCGCGCTGGGCCACCACCGCGAAGACACGCTCGAGACCCTGCTGCTGAACCTCGTCTACACCGGCAAGCTCCAGGCGATGCCCGCCTCGTACGTCACCGACGACGGGCGCTTTCGCGTCATCCGGCCGCTCATCGCGTGCGCCGAGGCCGACATCGCGCGCTTCGCCGCCCTCGAGGGCTTCCCGATTCTGCCGTGCACGCTGTGCGGCTCGCAGCCGGACTTGAAGCGCGAGGCGATGAACCAGCTGCTCACCTCGCTCGAGGCGCTCAACCCCCGCGTGCGCGAGTCGATGCTCGCCGCGCTGGGCAACGTGCGCCCCACCCACCTGCTCGACGCCGACGTCGCCGAGGCGTGGCGGCGCAGGCCCGAGGGCCTCGAGGCGAAGTCCGAAGCGAAGTCGACGCCCAGCCGCTTTCCCGCCCTGCCCGTGCGCTCGCACCTCGACGACTGGCTCGCGCCGGTCAGCGACCCAGCAGCTCGCGAACCTGATCCATGAAGTCCAGCTCGTCGCCGTCGATGACCCCATCAGCGGCGATGAGCGCCTCGCCGGCAGCGATGACTGCGTCGGGCTTCGCGCGGAGCAGCTGCAGGTTCGGCTGGGGCAGGGGCTTGCCGCGGTCGAGGTGGTCGAGCAGCACCGCCATCACGGCTTCAGGCACGTGCCACGCGGGACCCAGGGCGGCGACGAACGCCCGCTCGTCAGGGTCGAGCGAGTCGTCGGCCCAGGCCACCTGAAGGAGCAGCTTGAGCGCCTCGGCGTTGAACAGGGGGTCGGCGGAAGGAGCGGGAATCATGTAGGAGCCACTGTAGCCGAACCCGCGCCGCCCCCAACCCGCTGGGCCGGTCCGCTCCTCTCGTGGTAAAGGTTGTATATCCATGCTTTCGACCATCGTCAGACTGTCCGTCCAGTACCGCTTCGCGGTGACGGGCGGGCTCCTCGCGCTCCTCGCCGGTGGGCTCTTCGCGGCGCGCACGTTGCCCATCGACGCGCTCCCCGACGTGTCGACGGTGCAGGTCACCATCATGACCGAGGCGCCGGGCCTGTCGCCCATCGAGGTCGAGCGCATGGTGACGGTGCCGATGGAGCTCGCGCTCAATGGCGTGCCGCGGCTCGTCGAGCTGCGCAGCGTCTCGCGCCCCGGCCTGTCGGCGGTGACGGTGGTCTTCGAAGACGGAATGGACGTGTGGTTCGCCCGCCAGCTCGTCAGCGAGCGGCTGCGCGAGGTGGTGGCCGAGCTGCCCGACTTCGTGCCGCCGCCGCAGCTCGCGCCGGTGTCGACCGGCCTGGGAGAGATCTTCATCTTCGTCGTGCGCAGCGAGACGGGCGACCACTCGGCGATGCAGCTGCGCACGCTGCTCGACTGGGAAGTGGTGCCCCGCATCCGCTCGGTGCCGGGCGTCATCGAGGTGAACCCGATGGGCGGCGAGCTCAAGCAGTTCCAGGTGGTGGCCGACGTCAACCGGCTCAAGGCCTACGGCGTATCGTTGCACGAGATGCGCGAGGCCTTGCGCAACGCCACTTCGTCGGTGGGCGGTGGCTACATCGAGCGCGCCGGCGAGGTGCACCTCGTTCGCGGCAATGGCCTGCTCAACAATGAAGACGACATCGCCAACGTGGTGGTGCGCGGCGGAGACGAGCGCGTGCTGGTGCGGCACGTCGCCGAGGTGAAGGTGCGCCCGGCGCTCCGCTACGGCGTGACGACGCGCGACGGCGAGGGCGAGGTGGTGACGGGGACCGTCATGATGCTGCTGGGCGCCAACAGCCGTGAGGTGACGCGGCTGGTGAAGGAGCGCGTGGGCGAGGTGCAGCAGTCGTTGCCGCCGGGCGTGCGCATCGAGGCCATCTACGACCGCTCCGACTTCGTGGGCCGCACGCTCGACACGGTGCTCAAGAACCTCGTCGAGGGGGCGCTCGTGGTCCTGGTCGTGCTCGCGCTCTTCCTCGGTAGCCTGCGTGGCGCCATCGCAGTCGTGCTGGGCATTCCGGCGTCGATGGCCGTCGCGCTCTTCGGCATGCACGTGTTCGGCGTCACCGGCGACCTCATGTCCCTGGGCGCCATCGACTTCGGCTTCCTCGTCGACGGGCCCATCGTCGTGCTCGAGGCCATCATGGCGGCGCTGGCGGGCCGGGCGCTGAAGACCGAGCCGGAGCGCCTGCAGGGCTTCGTCGCGGCCGCGGCGCCGGTGGCGAGGCCGGTGGCCTTCTCGGTGGCCATCATCATGCTCGTGTACCTGCCGCTGCTCGCGCTCCAGGGCGTCGAGGGCAAGATGTTCAGGCCCATGGCCACGGTGATGGCCTGCGCCTTGTTCGGCGCGCTCTTCTACTCGGTCGTCATCTTCCCGGGCGTGTTGTCGCTGCTCCTCGGCGAGGTAGACCATGGCCCGAAGTGGCTCGAGGCGCTGCGCCGCCGCTACGAGGCCGCTCTGCCCACGATGCTGGCGTATCGCGTGCCGCTGCTGGTGGGCATGCTGGTGCTCTTCGTCACCTCGATGTGGGTGATGGGCCAGCAGGGCGCCGACTTCGTGCCGCGCATCGACGAGGGCGACGTGGTGCTGACGATTCGGCGGGCGCCGTCCATCTCGCTGACCGAGTCGCGGCGCCTCGACCTCGAGGTCGAGAAGGTGATGAAGCGGTTCCCCGAGGTGGTGACGACGCTGGCCTTCACCGGGCGCGCCGAGCTCGCGTTCGACCCGGTCGGTAACGACAACACGGACATGCTGGTGCGCCTCAAGCCGAAGACGCAGTGGACGACGGCGCACGACCTCGACGGGCTGTCGGAGGCCTTCAAGAACGCGGTGGAGCGCGAGGTGCCCAACACCTTCGTCTCGGTGAGCCAGCCCATCGAAGACCGCACCAACGAGCTCATCTCGGGCAGCCGCGCCGACGTGGCGATTCAAATCTTCGGCCCCGAGCTCGAGGTGCTCGTCGACAAGTCGAACGCGCTGGGTGACCTGATGCGCACCGTGCCCGGGACCGGCGACGTGCGCATCGAGCGGCTCCTCGGCATGCCCAACCTCGTCTTCACGCCCGACCGCGAGCGCCTGGCCCGCTACGGCGTCGAGGTGGCCGACGTCTTCGAGACGCTCGAAGACGCGCGCGTCGGCGAGCGGGTGGGCGTCATCTACGAGGGCCCGCGCAAGTTCGACCTGCGCCTCACGGCGCCGCCGGTGGAGGCCACCACCGAAGGCTACGGCGACCTCTTCGTCGAGACGCAGAACGGGGCGCTGGTGACGCTGCACGAGCTCGGCAAGTTGGAAGACACCGAAGGCCCTGCGACGGTGCGCCGCGAGAACTTCGCCCGCACCGTGCGCGTCGAGGTGAACCTGCGCGGGCGAGACCTGGTGTCGTGGGTGAGCGACGCGCAGGCCCTGGTGGCGAAGGACCTTCCGCTGCCGAGCGGCTACACCGTCACCTGGGGCGGGCAGTTCGAGAACTTCGAGCGCGCGCAGAAGCGGCTCGCCATCGTGGTGCCGCTGGCGCTCCTCATCATCTTCTCGATGCTGGTGCTCACCTTCGGCTCGGTGCGGCTCGCCTCGGCGGTGTTCTCGCTCGTCCCGCTCGCCCTCATCGGCGGCGTGGTGGGCCTGGTGGCGCGCGGCATGACGTTCAGCCTGCCTGCGGCCGTCGGCTTCATCGCGCTGGCCGGCGTCGCGGTGCTCAACGGCATCGTGATGACGACCGACGTGCGCAAGCTGGTGATGGAAGGTGTGCGCGTCGAGGACGCGGTGGTGCGGGGAGCGGCGCACACGCTGCGCGCGGTCCTCACCACGGCGGCGGTGGCGGCGCTCGGCTTCGCGCCCATGGCCCTGTCGTCGGGCGCCGGCAGCGAGGTGCAGCGGCCGCTCGCCACCGTCGTCATCTTCGGCATCGTCGGCGCCACCGTGCTGATGCTGGTGGTGTTCCCCGGCATCCTGCTCCTGGCGTTGAGGCGCTGGCGCCCCGAGTCCACCGTGCCGCTCGACGTTCGCCCGCCGGTCGCCGACGGTGACGTGTCGGCCCAGACGTCGCCCTAGCGCGCCGAAAACAGGGCGCCGGACCGAGCGAAGGTGGCGCGTCGCCGAACGTCTCGGCACGACGGAAGAGCCCGGTCCCGGCGAATCAGCCGCACAGGTCGCCTGGGCGCCTCGCGCGTGACGTCGAGCAGCCTGCGCAGCCGCCGCTGGGCCCGACCGAGCAGGCCCCAGGCGCGACGAGCGAAGCTGCTGACGGACACCTGACGGAGCCCGTTTCGGGACCCGCGCGCGTGGAAGGTCGCGAGCGGGGGCCGAAGAGGAACGACTGGGCGGCGAGGCGAATCGGCGCCTGGAGGGACGGGCGTTGAGCGGTTGAGCGCTCGAGCCAGCGTCACTTCGTCGTCGACCCCTCGGCCTCGTGCGCCGTCATCGCCGCGCCTTCCACCGGCGCCTTCGGCAGGAGCCACAGCCCCGCTCCGACGCTGAGGGTCGCAGCCACCACGCTCGCCACCAGCACGCCCACCTTCGCCGCGCCCAGCAGGGCCGCATCGACGAAGGCGAGCTGCGCGGTGAAGAGCGACATGGTGAAGCCCACGCCGGCGACGAGCCCCAGCACGACGAGGTGTCGCCCGCCGAGGCCGATGGGCAGCGTCCCGACGCCCAGCCGGGTCACGAGCCACGAGGCGGCGAAGACGCCCACCGGCTTCCCGACGACGAGGCCGGCGATCACTCCGACCGTCACCAGCGACGACGCGCTCGAGGTGGGGCCCGAGTCGAGCGCCACCCCGGCGTTGGCCAGCGCGAAGACGGGCATGATGCCCCACGCCACCACCGGGTGGAGCTTCTCGATGAGGCTCTCGGCGGGAGAGAGGGCTTCGCGCCGCGCGTGGTCGACCGCGGCGAGGTGCACCGCGAGCTCATGCGCCGACAGGCCCGGCGTCGTCACGGCACCGAGCTGACGCTGCACGTGGGCCACGAAGCCCTCGGGGCCCAGCCACGCCCTGACGGGTGTCACGAGCCCGACCAGCACGCCGGCGATGGTGGGGTGCACACCGAAGCCATACACGCCAGCCCACGCGACGACCGCCGGCACCACGTAGGCCCACTTCGAGCGAACGCCGAAGGCCTGGAAGGCGAAGATGCCGGCGAAGCCGAGGGCCGCGACGAGCGCGAAGCTCCAGGACAGCTCGCTCGTGTAGAACAGCGCGATGACGACGATAGCGCCAAGGTCGTCGATGACGGCGAGCGCGAGCAGCAGCACCCGCAGCGCCGGCGGTGCCCGCGGGCCCAGGAGCGCGAGAATGCCGACGGCGAACGCGATGTCGGTGGCCATGGGCACGCCCCAGCCGGCCCGGGTCTCGGGCGCTCCGGCGATGGCGAGGTAGACGACCGCGGGCACCAGCATGCCGCCCAGCGCCGCCGCCGCGGGGAGGGCGGCCCGTCGCCACGTCGACAGCTCGCCCTGATGCGCTTCGCGGCGAATCTCGAGGCCCACCACGAAGAAGAAGATGACCATCAGGCCATCGTTGACGACCCACGCGAGGCTCTTCTCGACGGCGAACGAGCCCACGCGCAGGCCGATGGGGGACTCCCACAGCGAGAACCACGCGTCGCGCCAGGGCGAGTTCGCGAGGCCCATCGCCACGGCCGCGCAGACCAGCAGCACCAGCCCGCTCGCGGCCTGAATGTGCAGGAATCGATCGATGGGGCGGGCGGCGAGGCGGGCGAGCTGGACGAGCGGGGCGAGGGCTTCGGGCGGGCGGTCGGAGGTCACGGCGGGGTCGACCTTTCGCTGCTGGCGAGCGCCGTCAAGAACCGACGCACCTCGGTGACGCTGCCGATGCGCACCGGGGCGACGCTGGGCAGTGGGCCGACGTGCACCGCGACGCCACCGACGGGCAGCGCCTTGAAGAGGTCTTCGTCGGTGCGGTCGTCACCGAAGGCCGCGACGAGCGCATCGGGAGGCGCCGCCGCGAGCACCCGCGGCACCACCTGGCCCTTGTGGGCGCCGTGTGGCCGCAGCTCGACCACCTGGTCGCCCGACAGCACCTCGACGGGGGCGTTGGCGAACAGCGTCGACAGGTGCGCCTTGAGCTCGTTCGCCTGTCTCGGCCCGAACTCGCGGTCGGCCGCGCGGAAATGAAACGCGAGGCCCGACCGCTTCTCTTCGACGAGCGAGCCCGGCGTGCGCGCGGCGAAGTCCTCGAGCAGCTCGAGCGCGCGGGGCCTCCAGCCATCGTCCACCGGCGCGTGGCTCGTCCACGCCTGGGCGCCCGCGGCGCGCGAGAAGAAGCCGTGCTCGGCGTGCAGCCCCAGCGGCAGGTGGCCGAGCCAGGCCTCGAGCGTGTCACGGCTCCGCCCGCTGACGACGTGCACGCTGGTGTGGGGCCGGCGCGCGAGCTGCGCGAGGAGCGTCAGCACCGGCTGGTCGGGGCGCGCCAGGTCTGGCACCTCGGTGAAGGGCACCAGCGTGCCGTCGTAGTCGAGGAGCAGCACGAGTGACGGGGCGGCCGCGAGCGCGCGGGCGGTCGTCTCGATGGCACGGCGTGGCGAGGGCGCGCGTGACGCCGAGGGGCCCGGTGGCGTCGGCGCGCGCAGCGTCTCGAGGAAGCGGCTCGCCCAGCGCTCCACCGTGCCCGAGGCGACCCGGCGTCGCAGCGTCTTCATGCGGGCGCGCCGTTCGGCTTCGGGCAGCTCGAGCGCGCGCGCGCAGGTCTGGGCGAGGCCCTCGACGTCGTAGGGGTTCGCGTGGAGCGCCTCGGCGAGTTCGTCGGCGGCGCCCGCGAACTCGCTCAAGACGAGCACCCCATCGCCGTCGACGCGCGAGGCGACGAATTCCTTCGAGACCAGGTTCATGCCGTCGCGAATGGGCGTCACCAGCATCACGTCGGCGGCGCGGTAGAGCGCCACCACCTCGGGCTCCGAGAGGTTCCGGTACACGTAGTGCACCGGGGCCCAGGCCGGCGTGCCGAAGCGCCCGTTGATGCGCCCGATGAGTGCGTCGACGGTGGTGCGGAACTCGGCGTACGCGTCGACGTTGGTGCGAGAGGGCACCGCGACCTGCACCAGCCGCACCTTGCCGCGCAGCGCCGGGTGGTCCGCGAGCAGCCGCTCGTACGCGAGGAGCCGGCGGGGAATGCCCTTCGTGTAGTCGAGGCGGTCGATGCCGACGAGGAGGCGCAAGCCCGCGTCGGCGCGGGCCTCGGCGACGAGCGCGTCGACCGCTGGCGTGCGGGCGACGGCGTCGAAGGCCTGCGCGTCGATGCCCATGGGAAAGACGCCGAGCTGCGTCGTCCACGCGCCGTGCTGCACGCCGTCGAAGCCGGCCTCGGCGCCCAGCACGTGCAGCGCCGACGAGGCGAAGTTGCGCAGGTACGAGGCCGTGTGGAACCCGACGAGGTCGGCCGCCAGCACGCCCTCGAGGAGGGCCTCGCGCGCCGGCAGGGTGCGGAAGATGTCGGCCGGCGGAAACGGAATGTGCAGGAAGAAGCCGATGCGCGCGTCGGGGCACCGCTCCCGCACGAGCCTGGGCACCAGCAACAGCTGGTAGTCGTGCACCCACACCACGTCACCGGGTCGCCAGAGGCGGGCCACCGTGTCGGCGAAGCGCTCGTTCACCGCCCGGTAGAGTGGAAAGTGCGGCACCTCGAGCGGGAGCTGGCCCGGAAAGCCGTGGAAGAGCGGCCACAGCACGCCGTTGCAGTACCCCTCGTAATACCGCTCGACCTCGTCGGCCTCGAGGGTGACCGGCACCACGCCCAGCGCGTCGAAGCGCGCGTCGAGGGCCGAGCGCGCCGAAAGCGGAGGCGCTCCCGCGAAGCCTGGCCAGCCCACCCAGAGGCTCTCGCCCGGCCGGTGCACCGACTTCAGCCCCGTCGCCAGGCCGCCGCTGCTGCGCTCGACCGTGGGGGCCTCGCCGCTCAACGATACGGTGACGGGGAGCCGGTTCGAGACGATGAGGGTGCGCGCCATGGCGCGGCCCTTAACAGGTGGTTTGATATCAAACCAATGATTCAGGCTGGGCGTTCGGGGTCTCGCCGCGCGAGCCGCGAGATCCACTTCAGGGCCCGCGCCCCCGCGTCCCACGTCGAGTCTTCCTGTTGCCACAAGCGCAGGCGCAGGCTGACGATGTAGGTGATGCCGCAGGCCAGAATCGCCGGGGGCCCGTAGGCCTTGCCGAACACCTCGAGCACCAGGGTCATCGCTGCGATGGGCACACCCACCACGCCGGTGAGCGCGGCCGCGATGCCGACGACGGCGAAGAGTGATGGGTCGAGCACCGCGAGCCCGCTGGCGGTGACCAGCTTCGCCACGAACGCCCCCGAGAGGCCGCCGAGCGTCATCGACGGAAACAGGGTGCCGGCCGAGCCACCCCCACTCAGGGTGAGGCCCACGGCGGCCGACCGCGCTGCGACGAGCACGAGGGGCAGCCACCACGCAGCGAGCGAGACGTCGTCGCGCAGCACCAGCCGCAGCGTCTCTTCGCCCGACCCCAGGACGTGAAAGGCCTCGAGCCCCAGCGTCGCCTGGAGGGCCACCGTGAGGCCGCCCAGTAACGCCATCGTCACCACGGCGTGCCAGGTGGGCTGCACGCGGGCCATGACGCCCGACAGCCACCGCGTCGTGCCGCGAAATGCCCACGCCAGCGGCAGCGCCACCGCGATGCCCACCAGCGCGGCGCCTCCATATTCCGGCAACGAGTAGGCTGCGCCGTGGGGCGGGGCGACGAAGAGGGGGTGTACCCCGTGAATGGCGGTGCTGAGCCAGTACGCCACCACCGACGCCGTGAGGGCCCAGGCGAGGCTCCGGTACGCCACCCGCTCGCCGTAGAGGAGCTCGACCGCGAAGAGGGCGCCGGTCAGGGGGGCGCCGAGCAGCGTCGAGATGGCGGCCGCCACGCCGCACACCTCGAAGAGCGCGATGGCGGGCGTCGTCGCGCGCGTCAGGCGGCCCCACGCCGCGGCTCCAGCCTGCCCGATGAGCACGACGGGGGCTTCGAGGCCTCCGCTGCCTCCACCGCCCAGCGTCAGCAACGTCGCCAGCGACTTCTTCACCACGACGGCCAGCGAGTCTTGCAGCGAGGCAGGCGGCGCGCGCTGGCGTTCGCGGGTGAGCGCGATGGCGTCGAGCGAGGTGAAGCGCCAGTCGGGCCGCCTCAACAAGAGGCCCCGCCCGAAGCCGATGGCCGCCATCGCCGCGGCCAGGGTGACGCCCGCCCGCCAGTCGGCCCCCTGGCCCAGCGACACCAACGCGGCGGCGGCGAGGTGCACTGCCTCGCGCAGGGCGCTGACGACGAGGGACACCAACACGGCGACGCCGATGACCTGCAGCGTCAGCCTCGCCACGGCAGCCCACGAGCCGTGGAGCGCGCGCGTCTCGGGTTCGAAGCTGCCGCTCGACTCGAGGCCGCTCACAGCGCGCTCCAGGTGAAGGCGAGGCCGGTGGCGAGGATGATGGAGAAGCCCAGCAGCCCGACGGGGAGGAACTGGAAGAACCCGAACCGGGCCGGCGCGCCACCCTCGACACGCAGGCCGGCGCGTTCGGTGAGGGCCTGGGTGAGTGGCCCGGCGGTCGCCGCGGTGAGGAAGAGCGAGCTGCCCGCGCACACGGACATCGCGAGGCCGACGTAGACGGCGGCCGGCGGGTGCTGCCGGGCCAGCCCCTCGGCGACGTCGAGCAGCGCCGCCATGCCGGGGCCCGCCGAGAACAGGCCGGTGATGATGGCTGCCGCGACGAGGAAGACGAGCACCTGAACGCGCGGGGACACGGGCAGTTCCGACAGCGCCCGCCCCGCGAGCTCGAAGGTGCCGGCGGCCCGCACCGCGCCCACCAGTACGAAGAGCGCCAGCAGGAAGATGACGGCCTCGACGTCGACCCGCCCCCGGAAGAGCGTCTCGCCCACCGAGGGGCGGCTCCACAGCACGACCGCGGCGCCGGCCCAGGCCACCACCTCGGGGCCCAGGCCCCACGACGGAGGGACGAACGTCCACGCGGCCACCATCGCCGTCAGGCCACCCAGCGCTGGCCACACCATTCGCCGCTCGACCCGTACGTTGCGGAAGAGGGCGCGCATCGTCGTCAGGGCGAGGCGGGTGGTGAGGCGGCTCGTGGGCACGTCGCGTTCGGGGCGCGCGAGGCGCGTCGCTCCCACGAAGAGCGCGAGCGCCACCGCCGTCTGCGGGAGCGCCCGGAGCAGGTAGTCGGGGAACGTCATGGCACCCCGGCCCAGCAGCAGAATCGCCGGGAAGTCGCCGACGGGCGTGGCTGCGCCCCCGAGGTTGCACGCCACGAGGACGGCCGCCAGGGTCCACGAGAGGGCGCGCTGGGTGGTACCGACGAGCTTGAGCAGGTTGAGCAGAATCGGCAGCACGAGCAGCAGCGCCGTGAGGTTGTTCACCACACCGCTCACCGCGTACATGGCCACCACGAAGACGATGGACAGCGCCGCTGGTCTGGCGCCAGAGCGCTCCGCGGCGGCGAGCGCGAGGACGCCGAAGACGCGGGACTGCGCGAGGAACTCGGAGAAGAGGCCCAACACCACCACGATGACCAGCACGTCCCAGGGCACGTGGGCGAGCACGGTGCCAACGGCGACCTGCCCGAGGAGCGCACCGGCGACGAGGCTCGAGAGCGCGCCGGTCGTCACCACCAGCAGCCGCAGGCTCGGCACCACGGCCTGGGCGACGAGCGTCGCCAGCAGCACCACGAGCGTCGCGAGTTGATGCGGCGTCATGTGACGAGCGCCGTGAACTGGCTCGTGGGCACCTCGATGAGCCACCGCGGGTAGACGTCGGGCGGCGCGGCGAGCACCTCCCAGCCGATGAAGCTGCGGAACTGCGAGCGCACGTCGGGGCCCTGGGTGCGCACCCACTCGGGCAGCACGAAGGCGCCCTGGGCCGTCGCCCCGTAGACGAAGGTGAGCAGCCCGCTGCGAGGGCCGGCGAAGCGCTGGAAGTCACCCAGCGACGTCAGGGGCACCGCGGCCGGCAGGTTGGCGGCGAGGCGCTCGAGGTCTCCCGGGAGCGCGGTCGCCGGCAACACCGCGACGTCGAGGCCCCGCGAGGCGCCGAGGAGCGCGTCCAGCCACCGCGCCTCGACGCCCACTACGACGAGCCGGCGGAGGCCCGCGCAGGCCTCGACCACCGCCGCCACTTCGACCGACGGGGCCGCTGCTCCATCGAGCCGCCGCCCGCACACGGCGTCGAGGACGGGAAAGGTGCGGCCCAGCGCGTCGCGAGCTGCCTCGATCAACGGCGCGCCGCCCTCGCCCTCGAGCTCGTCGACGAATCGCCAGGCCGCGTCGCACATGCCGAGCTCGCCGGCGGCCACGCGAAAGGCCTGCTCGAGCGTCTGCACGTCGAGCGCCCCGCTCATCGAGAGACCCGGTGCAGCATGGCGTCGAGCAGCTGCACCATCAGCACGTTGGCGACGGCATGCTGGGGTGGGCCGTCGGTGAGGCAGTCGACCATCGCATCGATGGCGCGGCGGTCGTCGCCGGCGAGGGCCGCCATCGCCGCCTCGGGGACGCCGAGGGGCCAGGCGTCGTCGTCGATCTCGTCCTCGAGGTGAGGCGGCAGCCGCATGGGAAAGGGCCGCACCGCGCCCGGTGCCGGGCCGTCGACCCCCAGCCGCCGGGCGAGCTCGACGAGCAGCGAGAGCAACACGAAGTTGGCGCCTCGGTGATGCGTCGGCCCCTCGTCGAGCACGCAGCGCAAGAGGAAGGCCCGGTCGGCGCGATCGGGGACGAAGCGCCGCAACGCCTCGCCCAGCGCGTCCTCGTCGATGAAGCTGGCCGAGGCGCGGCGGTGATGTTTGTCATGATGCTTGGACATCAAACCAACCGTACGCGACGGCGGTTGCGACGTCTCGGGTGACGTGGTCAGCCCGCGGTGGGTGGTGCGGCAGCGTCGACGAGCCGGCGGTCGACGTCGGCCATCAGCTCGTCTGCGACCTCGGGGCTGAGCGCACCCGACGCCTTCGCCGACAAGAGCGCGTCCTTCTCGGCCGTGAGGGCCCGCGAGAGGGTTCGTCGGCGCTCGTCGGCGGCCACCTCGGCGGCCTCGAGGTGTACGGCCTCGATGGCGTGCCGCGCCTCGGCCTGCCGGGCTTCGAATTCCTGTCGCACCGACGCCAGGGTGCCCGCCGACACGCTGCCTTCGCGGGCGAGCCGCTCGAGCTCGTCGAGCGCCGCGGCGGCCGCCTTCGCCTGCGCCCGCTGTCGCTCGAGCTCGAGCGCCGCGCCACGCTGTCCCACCAGGCCCAGCCGCTTCAGCAACGGCCCCATGGTGAGCCCCTGCACGAGGATGGACAGGATCACGACGCCGAAGGTCATCGTCACCAACAGGTCGCGGTGGGGCAGGGTGTCCGGCAGGCCGAGCACCAGCACCATCGAGAGGCTCCCCCGCAGCCCGCCCCAGGTGAGCACCGCTGCCCACGAGGAGGGGAAAGACTCCTTCGTGCGCTTGAGCAGAAAGCCCACCACGAAGACCACGATCGCCCGCGCCGCCAGCACCGCGACGAAGCCGACGACGATGGGCTTCCACGCGGCCACCAGCGCCTCGACCTGCACCTCGAAGCCGATGAGGAGGAAGACGAGCGAGTTGAGCGCGAAGGCCAGGTATTCCCAGAAGGTGGCGACGGCGATGCGCGTCGAGGGGCTCATGCCGGTGCGCGCGGCGTAGTTGCCGCAGATCATGCCAGCGGTGACGGTGGCGATGACGCCCGAGAAGTGGAAGTGCTCGGCGGCGACGAAGCTCCCGTAGGCCGCGATGGTGGTGAGGGTGATCTCGATCATCGGGTCGTCGACCTTCTGGATGACGAGCGAGGCGCCGTAGCCAAAGGCCACGCCGATGAAGAGGCCCATGCCCACCACGCGCACGAAGTCGACGATGGCCACGGGCAACGAGAAGGGGAGCCCTGCCGCGACGCCGACGATGATGGTGAACACCACCACCGCGGTGCCGTCGTTGAGCAGGCTCTCGCCCTCGACCAGCACGGCCAGCCGCTTGGGAGCCCCCAGCGCCTTGAAGAGCCCCACCACCGCGATGGGGTCGGTCGCGGCGATGACGGCGGCGAAGACCAGGCCCTCGATGAGCGGGAACTCGTCGACGAAGTGCAGCCCGTTCACCACCGGCACCAGCAGCACCGCCGTCAGGCCGATGGCCAGCAGCAGCCCGGGCACGGCGAGCGCGCTGACCGCCGTCTTGTTCGCCCAGAACTTCTTGAACTCGAGGGCGAAGGC
>JALOQF010000164.1 GCA_025459425.1 Myxococcaceae bacterium
TAGATCATGCCCGCAGCTTCGACGCGACTCTGGCCAGCGTCGGAACTGATCGCGCGGATGCGTGCTGCTGATCGAGGCCCGAACCCCTGAACGGTTACGGTTCGCACTTCTCCTTGCAGCTGAGGAGGAGGGCGCTGACGGCGAACGACAGGGCCAGGTACTTCGGAAGCGGACGGAAGGCGTTTGGTTTCATGGGTCCTTGGGATGGGTGAGGGTGACGAGCGTCTCCGACCAGGACCCCGCAGGCTCGCTCGCTCTGAATCGGATTTGAGAGACCCCGAAGGCTTTGAGAACACAGGGAGAATGACGCGCTGTCAGCGGCTCGCCTCGGGTTTTCTCATCGCCAGGTGAGAACGACGCCCGGGCTCGATGCCTCGCGTGTCACGGCCGTCGTTCGAGACGCGGGCGCTCGAGTCGTCGACGGAGGAGGGCGAGCACGAGCAGCGGCAGCATGCCATCGGCTGCGCTGCACCCACCACAGGCATTCGGCAGGAACTGCACCGCGGGTGGGCCACTTCCGCCGTCGACGGTTGGCAGCTCCATTCCCGGGCCGGCGTCGACGCTCGAGGCGCCACCATCTCGCTCGGAGCCGGCGTCGGCGACGCTCCCACCATCGTCACGCTCGCCCGCGTCGAAGCCGAGGCCTGCATCGATGAAGCCTCCCGCGTCGATCGTTCCATTGGCGCCGGCGTCTTCGACGACTGGACCGGCATCGACGGGTTGCCCGGCGTCTTCGACCACGACTGGACCTGCATCGACGGGCTGCCCGGCGTCGACCATCGTTCCGCCGTCGACGGGGACCGGGTGCGGCCGGACGACGTTGATGTTCAGCCGTGGCTGCGCATCGACCAGGGTCGGCCACACGACGGCGACGGTACCCTGCGTCGAAGCCGCGAGCAGGGGCACGCCGGGCTCGCCCGTTACGGGAGGGGTGTTCAGGTTGACCGCCCCGGCCTCGGTCACCTGCTCGACGACGAGCTGCCCGTTCGCGGATGACGGGGGGAACGTCGTCCGCGCGCGAATCCACTGCCCCTGCCAGGCGATGACCGCCAGCCCGACGACATCGGACGGAGGCGGACTGGGGAGCATCGCGGCGCCAGCCTTCGTGACTCGATGCCAGCGCTCCGTCGCCGACTCGCGCACACCCACGAGCGCGACCCGCTCCGGGCCGATGGTCTGGGTCGCGATGACCGCCTGAACGGGAGCGAAGGGCGCGGGCGCCGAGCCCAGCGCCGTGCTCGAACCAGTCACGGTCTGGTCGGGGCTGATGAAGACCACCTTGAAGCCCATCGCGTCCTGCACGACCAGCCAGACTTCGTCGTCGATGCTGGCGGCCGCCTCGACGGAGAGGACGTCGAGTGGAAGCGCGCGGTTCGTCGACATGCCGCCGTCGAACGGGTCGAAGCTCCAGTTACGGTCGGCGAGGTGCATCACCCCACCGCGTGTGGCCACCGCGAGCTGCGCAAACTGCGACGTGAAGCGCTCGACGCCGGCATCGAAGGGCAGCTCGACCGTCTGCGTTCGTTGTTGGGCGCCCTCGACGAGGTGCAGCAGCACCTCGCCCGTCTGTGGCTGCGTCTCGAACCGGGGCCTGCCAACGGATTCGAGAGACAGCGTGCTGCCGACCGAGGCGTCTGGAAACACCTCGACGACGCGTGTCGATGTCGCCACCGACGGCCCTGCTTCCCAGGCCACCAGCCAGCGGTCCTCGAGCCACGCCACCGTCGGGGACCGGCGCATCGCGCCGACCGTGCCGATGGGGCCCGGCGGTGTCTGCATGAGCGCAGCGCCGGGCGTGAACGTGCGGAGCTCGAGGGGGCCAGTCGAGGTCTCGCTCACGACCAGCGCACTGTCTCCCACGGCTGCCAGGGAGAACGGCCTCGCAGACTGGGTCGCGGACACCGAGCCGCCGTCTCGCGTCGCAACGAAGAGACTCGACGCGCCCCGGGGAAGGGTGACGAAGAACCAGCCCGACGGCGTCCGGTCGACGACGGGCGTCGCCGTGAGCGGCGGCCCGGGAGGGAGCTGCGTGCTCGTCACCTGCCCCGTCGCAAGGAGCCTCACGGTCGGACCGTTCTCGGTGACGAGCGCGCGGCAGCGTTGGTCCTGACCGACGCGCATGGCGGCGGTCTCGACGGAGCCAGCCGGGAGCGCGTTCGAGAGGAGCGGGGTGTTCGTCACGGTGAGCCCACCGGGATTGATTGCAGCCAGTCGAACGCCTGCATCGTTCGCCAGCGCGCACAGCGACAACTCACTGATTTCTGCCGCGAGCGAGAAGCCTGCCGGCCCGGCCGTCGTGGCGGTCACCCACAGCGACTCGAGGTCTCCGCCGTCGACGCCACGCCACGCGACGAGCCCCACGTCGCGACTCCAGGTCGCCGCGAGTGGAGCCGCCGACGCGCCACTGGGTCCGGTGAACCGCGAGAGCAGCCCACTGGCCCGCTGGACGGCGAACTCCCGTTGCAAGGCGCCGTTGCTTTGCCGGGACTCCCACACCGCGATGACATGGTCCGAGAAGCCACTCGCCAGCACGAAGCCCGCGTCGCTCCGCGCCCCAGTCGCCGAAAGCAGCACCGGCGTGGTCCCTCCTCCATCGGGGCGCAGCCGCATCAGGTAGAGGCCTTCGGCGGGGCCCGTTCCCAGCCACGCGCGGCGCGGGTCGAGCCAGGCCATGACGGGTTGGCCCGCGGCGGTGACGAGCTGGGGCGCGCGCCCCGCGATGGGCACCGAGAATCCTGCGTCGAGCTCGACCGGGAACGCCGCCAGCAGGCTCACCACCACCGTCAGCATCGCGCCCACCTCACGCGCTCATGGCTCACGTCGTCACCTCGGCGAGCGCCCGGTGCTTCCACGCCTGTTCGGCCCGGAGCCCGACGGCCTCGAGCGCCGGCACCACCGCGTCTTCGAGCGTGGCGTAGAACAGCTCGCGCGCTTCGACGGGGCACTCGAGCCCCACCGCCCGCGCCTCGTCGTCGAGCGGGCGTGGGTGCGCCGGCGCGAGCTCTCGCTCGAGCACCGCGAAGCCCAGGCGCAGGTACTGGCCGAGCCGCTCACGCACCTCGGCGTCACGCTCGAGCCACGGCGTCACCATGGCGAGGTACTGGAAGCCGAACTGCCCGTGCAGGCGCTCGTCTTCCAGCAGGCGCGTGATGGCCGCGTGGAAGAAGGGGTCGGTGGTGCGCTCGAGTGTGGCGACGAAGCGGGCGCAGGCCACGAGCTCGGAGCAGCACGTCGTGTAGATGACGTTGCGCAGCGCCCGCTCCTCGGCCGAGACGCCCCGGTGCGTGGCGAGCGGAGTGACCGAGCGCTCGACCTCCACGGCGCTGGTGTCTCCCAGGGCGGCGAGCACCTCTCGACAGCCGTCGGCGTGACGCAGTTCGTCCTGCGCCATCTCGAGCATCACCGTGGTGACCTCGAGCGGCGCGTGGGCTTCGACGAGCTGCGGCCCCAACTGCATGAAGAGCGCGCTCGAGCGGTACTCGAGCGCGAGCCGGCCTCGCCACGCCTCACACAGCCGTGCGCGCAGCGCGTCGGGGTAGGTGCCCGGCGGCGGGAGCGGCGCGACGCGGCGCTCGCGAAAGGCGCGGCCGAGAGGGGAAGTCGCTGGGAGTGGCGGTGGGAGCGGCGCCTTCACGCGAGGGGCAGGTCGGGTGGTGGCAGGGGGCCCACCGCGAAGCAGCACTCGGAGCGGCCGACGTCGAAGCACGAGGGCTTACCGGCGTCGGCGCTGAGGCAGTCACACTGGATGCACGCGAGCCCGCCGTCGATGGGGGCCCCGGCGTCGACCACCGCGACGCCACCTCCGTCCGAGCCCGGTTCGACGACGCCTCCGCGGCCGCAGCCCGCGCCGAGGCCGACGATGCCCGACGCGACGATCAAGGCCCGCGCGAACTGCACCGAACGCTTCGACATGCGGTGAAGTCTAGCGACGACTGCCGACGAGCGCGAGTACGCCGAAGGCCACCGCCAGCAGGAGCACGATGGCCGCTCCCGAGGGCGCGTTGAGCCGCGTCGACAGCAGCACGCCGCCGACGCCGCCGAAGGCCGCCACGCCCACGCTCACCCAGGTGACGCCGAGGACGCTCCGCGCGATGCTTCGCCCAGCGGCCGCCGGCACCAACAGCATCGCCTCGACCATCAACGCGCCCATCACCTTCACCGACGCGACGATGGCCAGCGTAAGCAACACCACGAAGCCGTACTCGAGGTGCGCCGAGGGGAGCCGCCGTGACGCCGACAGCCGCGCGTCGATCGTGTCGAGCAGCAGCGCGTTGTGGAAACGAAGGAGCCCCGCGACGACGAGCGCGAGCGTCACCGCCAGCACGACGAGGTCGGCCGTGGTGGTGGTGAGCACCGAGCCGAACATCGCCGCCTCGAGCTGGTGCACGTTGAAGCGCTTCGTCACCACCGTCAGCAGCAGCACGCCGAGGCCGAGCGTCACCGCCAGCAGGACGCCCACGAGCGTGTCGGGCGGCAGCTGCGAGCGGCGCCGCACGAAGACGAGCCCCACGCCGCACGTCAGCGAGAAGCCCAGCACGCTCGCCCAGGGCGCATCGATGGGCTCTCCGAGGAGCACGCCGAGCGCCACGCCCGTGAGGACCGCCTGGCCCAACGCCGCGGAGAAGAAGGCGAGCCTTCGCGCGAGCACCAGCGGCGACAACAGCCCGAGGAGCGGCGCGGCCAGCGCGACGGCCAGCAACGCGCGCTGCACGAAGGGAAGGGCCAGCAGCTCGGTCATGGCCCGCTCCCCCCGAGCCGGTGCACGTGCGTCGCGAGCCGCTGCACCGCGTCCACGTCATGGGACACCCACAGCACACCGTGCCCCGCGCGCGTCGCTGTGGTCAGGGCCTCGTGGAAGCTCGAGAGCGCCGCGGCGTCGAGGCCGGCCTCGGGCTCGTCGAGCAACAGCACGCCGGGCGGGCCCGACAGCGCGTCGGCGAGCAGGACCCGGCGCAGCTCGCCACCCGACAGCGTGCCCAGCGGGCGTGCCTTCAGGGCTGCGAGGCCGACGCGGTCGAGGGCGGCCGTCACGTGCGGCTGCACGGCGCGCGACGTTCCCAACCACGACGGGCGCGACGTGCGCGACGCCGCGAGGAACTCGTTCACCGTCACCGGGAGCGCTGGCGCCTCGAGGCGTTGCGGGACGAGCGCGAGCGGCGTCGTGGGCGCCAGCGTGAGGGTCCCCTCGAATGGCACCAGGCCCAGCACGCAGTCGAGGAAGGTCGACTTGCCCGCGCCGTTGGGCCCGACGAGCGCCACGAGCGCACCCGCCGAGAGCTCGAGCGACACCGGCGCCAGCCGCCCGCGCACCGTCACTGCCGTGGCCTGCAGCAGCGTCATCGGAGCGACGCTCCCGGTGGGGGCCTGCGGGACCAGACGGTCATCGCGTCAGCGCTCCCACGAGCGCCTCGACGCTCATCTTCAGCTCGTCCTCGAAGCGCCGGGCCGTGAAGTCGCCGGTCGCCACGTGGCTCACCACCGTCACCTCGGCGCCCGCCTCGCGCAGCACCGCCAGCATCGCCGGCGGGAACGACGCCTCGGAGAGCACGACGCGCACCTCGTTGCGCTTCACCAGGCCCACCACGACGTCGAGCTCCTGCGCCGTGGGTAACAGCCCGTGGGCCGGCTCGACGACTGCCGCCAGCTCGAGCCCGAGCTCCTGGAGGAGATACGAGTAGCCATCGTGCACGGTGATGACGCGCCGCTGCTTCGCGCGCGCGAGCTTCGTCACCGCCGTCGCGCGCAGCGCACGGAGCCGCTTCGTGTACGAGGCCGCGTTGGCCTCGAGCGTCGCGCGCCACTCGGGCCGAAGCTCGGCCAACGCCCGCGCGAGGACGAAGGTCTGCGCCATCGCGTTGCCGAACGAGAGGAACGTGTGCGAGTTCGGGCCCTCGGCGCCGTGGCTCACCAGCACCGGCGTGCCCTCGTTGAGGCGCACCACCTTCACGCGCGCGTTGCCCGAGGCCTTCACCATCTCGTCGATGAAGGCGTCATGGCCGAGCCCGTTCACCACCAGCACGTCGAGGCGCGCGAGGGTGGCGACGTCTTGCGGCCGTGGCTGGTAGCTGCCGACGTCGACGTCTCCGGGAATCACCGGCACCACCTCGACCGGCAGCCCCTCGGTGACGTTCGCGGCCCACGAGTAGTACGGGTGCAGCGTGACGCCGACGGTGAGCGGCGCGGCGGCGAGCGTGGCGTTGACGAGCGCGCTCAGCACGTCCAGGCACCTCGAGAGGAGGAGGCGCGCTCGTCCTTCTTCGGGCTTTCGCGCCGCCGCACGCCCGGCGCCAAACGAGGGCCGTGACGCGGCGGACCGAGGACCTCGCGGCGCCAGCACACCGCCGGCGCTGCGTCACCGCCGCGGCGCGCTCGAGCACGTGACGCGCTCACCACGACTTCGCTCCACCGCACGGCGGGAGTTGCTCCAGCGCCGCCGCGTCGTGCGCAGGGATGATGAGGACGTCTGGCCGGCTCGCGTGGAGCGCATGGAGCAGCCCCAGCGCCTGCCCCGTGCGTTCGACGTCATGGTCGAGCCGCGCGAGCGGGTTCTTGTGGGCCGGCGCCTCGACGCCGCGCATCGTCCACGAGGTGTCACCGGTGAAGAGCGCCTGCCGGCCGTCGGGCAGCGAGACGAAGAACGCAGTGCTGCCCGGCGTGTGTCCCGGGAGCGGCACCGCGACGATGGCGCCGTCACCGAAGACGTCGAACGACGCCGGGAACCCATCGCGCGCCGGGCCGGTGAAGTCGTAGCGAGCCAGCCGGGCCTTCGCGCGCGCGAGGTGGTGCGGCATCACGCCTTCGTCGAGCGAGCGGCTCAACGTGCGCGCCCACTCGAGCTCGGCGCGCGCCAGCAGCACCTTCGCGTTCGGCACGTCGCCCAAAGCGCCGACGTGATCCCAATGCACGTGGGTCGCCAGCGCGACGCGCACCTCGGCCGGGTCGACGTTCGCCGCGCGCATCACCTCGACCAGCGGCCGCTTGTCCCGCGCAGGCCCCATCGCCAGCGCGAACAGCTTCGGCCCCAGCAGCAGGTCCTTCGCCACGTTCACGCCGAAGGCCGGGTCGATGACGACGAGGCCCGAGGGGTGCCGCACCAGGATGGAGGCGATGCCGTAGTCCCACGGCGCCAGGGACGCCTCGGCCACCCCCATCGCCCGCGCCCGCACCGAGCGCTCCTGCATCAGCACGCAGACCTCGACGGCGCGCCCCGTCGAGCCACGGGGCGTCAGCGCCGTGCCATCGGGAATGGTGATGGGCGGGCTGCAGGCCGCGACGGCTCCGACGAGGGTGATGACGAGCGGGCGCATGACGAGCCCTCGTCTACCGCGTGCCATGGCGGGGTGAGCGCGCAATCTGCGGCAGGCCTTCAGGAGCCAACCTCGCGAAAGCAGGCGCCTCTGTGCCCACCGCTGCGCGCCCTCCCGCAGGTGGTTACACCCACCGCCATGCAGACCGCCTCGCATGCCCCGCGCGTGCTCGTCGTCGACGACGACCCGGGTGTCCTCCACAGCCTCAAGCTGCTGCTCGAGGACGACTGCGACGTCACCTGCGTCGATTCTCCGAAGACGGCGCTGACGCTCGCCACCTCGCAGCCCTTCGACGTCATCGTCACCGACTTCAAGATGCCGCACATGACGGGCGGCGAGTTCGCGCACGCCGTGAAGGAGCAGGTGAAGCCGGCGCCCTACATCCTCATGCTGACGGGCACGCCGCAGTCGGTGACGCACACCACGCCCGGCGGGCAGGACCTCGTGATGGTGCTCGCCAAGCCCTTCGAGCCCGACCGGCTGTTGCGCATGGTGACGCAGGTCGGCCGCCTGGGCCTCATTCGCCGGGGCGTTGTCGCCGCGAACTGACGTCCGCGCGACGAGCCGATGCCGACGCGAGAGGCCCAGTCGATTCGCGCGGCGCTCCAGCAGGAGCAGCGCTTCAACGCCCAGCGCACCCACCTCGTGCGCTTCGTGGCGGTGACGTTCTTCTTCGGGCTCTTCCTCGTGTTGGCCGTCGTGCAGGGCGACCGCACCTGGTCGACGGACTTCTCGGCGCTCGGCGCGTACTGGTTCGGCGCGGCGCTGGTGGTGGCGCTGTCGCGCTGGAAGGACGGCGTGGCGACGTGGCTCACGCTCGCGCCCGTCTTCCTCGACATGCCGTTCATCTACGTGGTGCAGCGCGCGACGCTCCCGACGACGCCGGTGCCGGGCGCGGTGGCTGGCTTCTCGCTGGGCCTCTTCGTGATGCTCCTCATCCTCGCGATGCTCTCGCTGTCGCGCTGGCAGGTCGCGCTCGCGGCCACGGTGGGGGCGCTCTTCGAGGTGGCGCTCCAGCGCGAGGCGAACGTGAGCGTCGGCGGGCAGGTGTCGGCCGTCGCGGTGATGGCGGTCGCCGGCTTCCTCGTCGCCTATTCCGGCAGCCGGCTGCGTGAGCTGCTGGTGGCCTCGTCCCGGCAGGGCAAGCTGGCCGCGCTGGGTCAGCTCTCGGCCGCCGTCGGCCATGACCTCCGCAACCCGCTCGCCGCGACCGCCACGGCGTTGTTCTCGCTGCGCCGCCGGCTCGAGAAGTCAGGCGTGGCCCTCGACGAGAAGGCGGCCGAGGCCCTCGCCCTCGCCGAGCGCGAGGTGCGCGCGAGCCAGCGCATCGTCACCGACCTGCTCGACTACGCCCGCGAGTCGGCGCTCCCGCTCGAGCCCACCCCGCTCAAGCCGCTGGTGGACGAGGCGGTCGGGCTGGTGCGTCGCCGCCCCGAGGTCCGGGTGTCGGTCGACGTGGCCGACGACCTGTCCGCCGAGCTCGCGCGCGACCGCTTCCGCCAGGTGCTGGTGAACCTCGTGCAGAACGCCTGCGAGGCGGTGCCCGAGGGCCGCGCTGGCCACGTCGAGGTGCGGGCGGTGAAGGCCAACGACCGCATCTCACTCTCGGTGCGCGACGACGGCAGCGGCATCGACGAGGCCACCCGCGCGCGGCTCTTCGAGCCCCTCTTCACCACCAAGAAAGACGGCACCGGCCTGGGCCTCGCCATCGTCGAGTCGCTCGTGAAGCAGCACGGCGGCACGCTCACGCTCGAGTCCACCGTGGGGCAGGGGAGCACCTTCACCGTCGAGCTCGCCAGCGGCCAGGCGCCTCGCGCACCGGCGGCCTGAGCGCTGCGGCCAGCCGGCCGGCGCACGCGGGGCTGTGAACTCGAGACTGGCCCACGCTGCGCCGCATGGTGAGTCATTGTTGACCGCGCGCTCCGTGGAGGCCTTGCAGCTTGCCGTGCCCGATGGGGTGTGCGTTCTTGGCGGTACGCGGGGACGATGGCCTCGTGCGGGGAGGCTCGGGTGGCGTCGAAGTTCCAGGTGATTGGTGTGGGCGCTTCGGCTGGCGGCCTCGAGGCGCTCGAGCGGTTGTTGTCGGGCATCGACGTGTCGGTCCCGTGGGCGTGGGTCGTCGTGCAGCACCTCGCGCCCGACCACAAGAGCCTGATGGCCGAGATCCTCACCAAGCGCACCACGATGCCCGTGCAGGAGGTGCGTGACGGCGACGTGCTCGAGGCCGGCCGCGTCTACCTCGCGCCCTCGCACGCGAACGTGGCCGTCGACCGTGACGTGGTGCGCCTCGTCGACCGCTCGCCGGGGCACGCCCTCAACCTGCCCGTCGACGTGCTCTTCCGCTCGCTCGCCGAGAGCCGGGGGGAAGACGCCGTCGGCGTGGTGCTGTCCGGCACCGGCAGCGACGGCCGCGCGGGCGTCGAGGCCATCAAGCAGGCCGGCGGCCTCGTCATCGTGCAGGACCCGGCGGGCGCGCGCTTCGACGGAATGCCCCAGGCGGCCATCGGCACGGGCCTCGTCGACGGGGTGGTGCCGGCCGAGCGCATTCCCGCCGAGATTCAGCGGCAGGCCGAGGCGGCACCGGTCGAGCTGCCGTCGGCCGACGAGCTGCAGCGCCTCTACCGGCTGCTCGAGAAGTCGAGCGCCATCAACTTCGCCGAGTACAAACCCGCCACGGTGATGCGACGGGTGGTGCACCGGCAGCAGACGCTCGGCGTCACCACGTTCGCCGAGTACCTCGCGCGCGCCGAGGGCAACGAAGACGAGGCCCGCAAGCTGGCCGACGACCTGCTCATCAACGTCACCCGCTTCTTCCGTGACACCGCCGCGTGGGAGGCCCTCGAGCGCCACGTCGTCCCCCCGCTGGCCCGGAGTGCGGGCGCGCTGCGGGTGTGGGTGCCGGCCTGTGCCAGCGGCCAGGAGGCGTACTCCATCGCCATGCTCCTCACCGAGGGGCTGCCGGGCCGTGACTTCAAGGTGTTCGCCAGTGACGTCGACGCCGCCGCGCTGCAGACGGCCGCCGCCGGCCACTACACGCACGCCGAGCTCGAGGGCGTGTCACCAGCGCGCCGGGAGCGCTTCTTCGTCGACGACGAGCGCGGCGCCACCGTCAGCCGTGAGCTGCGCAGCCGCATCGTCTTCGCGCCCCACAACATCGCGCGCGACGCGCCCTTCACGCGCCTCGACCTCATCTCGTGCCGCAACCTGCTCATCTACCTGACGCTGCCGCTCCAGCGGCGGGTGCTCGACACCTTCGCCTTCGCCCTGCGGCCCGACGGCTTCCTGCTGCTGGGGCCCAGCGAGTCGCTGGGGCCCGCCACCGACCGGTTCCGCACCGTCGATGGCCAGTGGAAGCTCTACCAGCGGCTGCCGGGCCGCTCGCTGCCCGTGCCAGGCCTCGCCACGCTCCGGGAGTCGGCCTCGCAGGTGCCCGCCCGCAGCCAGGAGCAGATGGCCACCGAGGCGGCGTTCCGGGTGCTGATGGAGAAGGTGGCGCCCACCAGCGTGCTCATCACCGAGCAGCAGCAGCTCATCAGCGTCTTCGGGAACGCCTCGGGCCTGTTGACGGTGCCCCTCGGCGTCGCGTCGTTCGACCTGATGGCGATGCTGCCGAACGAACTGCACACCACCACGACGCTGGCCATTCACCGCGCGCTGTCGGCGAACACCGAGGTCACCCTCATTCCGCCCGAGGTGCGCCTGGGCGTGGCGGCGGTGCGCGCGGTGCCGCTGACGCTGCCGCTGGGCCAGCGCTACGTCGTCGTGTCCTTCGAGCGCAGCGCCCAGTCGAACGCCGCGGTCGCCATCAGCGCGTCCGACTCGGGCTACGTCGGCGAGCTGCAGCGCGAGCTGTCGTCGGTGCGCGACAGCCTGCAGGCCACCATCGAGCAGCTCGAGACGTCGAACGAGGAATTGCAGGCCACCAACGAAGAGCTGCTCGCCGCCAACGAGGAGCTGCAGAGCACCAACGAGGAGCTGCAGTCGGTGAACGAGGAGCTGTCGTCGGTGAACGTCGAGCACCAGGCCCGCATCGGCGAGCTGACGCGCGCGCACGAAGACCTCGACAACCTCTTCCAGTCGTCGGCGGCGGCGACGCTCTTCCTCGACGAGTACCTGAAGGTGCGCCGCTTCACCGCCTCGCTCGCTCCCCTCATGTCGCTGCTCGAGCGGGACGTCGGCCGGCCCATCGAGCACTTCGCCGCCAGCTTCGACGACGCGGGCTTCATGAAGGAGCTCAAGCGCGTGCTCGACACCGGCGGCCACCGCGAGGCCGAGGTGATGACGCGTGAGACGAAGCGCCGCTTCCTCATGCGCATGACGCCGTACCTCACGGCGCAGAAACAGATTCGGGGCGTCGTCGTCACCTTCATCGACATCACCGACGTGCAGCGCGCCGAGGACTCGCGCAGGCGGCTGCAGCTCCTCATCGACTCGTTGCCGGAGCACGTCGCGGTGGTGGACGTGCAGGGCATCATCCAGTTCGTCAACTCGGCGTGGGCCGCCTTCGCGCGGAGCAACGGGGCTGACACGCTCGACGTGCGGGTCGGGGTGGGCGCCGACTACCTCGCGGCGAGCGCCAGCGTTCCGCCCGTGCACGAGGCCCTCGTCGAGGTCATCGCCGGCCGGCGAGAGTCGTTCTCGTACGAGTACCCCTGCCATTCGCCCGCGGCGCGGCGCTGGTTCCTCATGCACGTGGGGCGTCTGGCCGACGGCAGCGGCGCGGTGGTGAGCCACATCGACATCACCGCGAGGAAGATCGCCGAAGGGGTGCGCGAGTGACCGACGCGCGCGACCGCCGGCACCGGCTCGAGGCGCTCCGCGAACGGGCGAGCGCGCTGCTGCAGGAAGACACGACGTCGCCGACGGTCGCGATGGACGTCAAGCAGCTGGTGCACGAGCTGCGGGTGCTCAACACCGAGCTGGCGATGCAGCACGACGAGCTGCTGGCCTCTGAGGCCCGGGCCCAGCGGCAGGCCACCGCCTGGGAGCAGCTGTTCCGCGGGGCGCCGGTGGCCATCCTCACCATCGACGGGCATCGTCGCCTCGAGCAGTACAACGACGAAGCGGCGCTGCTGCTCAACTTGAGCCCCCGCTCGGTGAGCCAGCCCGTCGACTGGCTCATCGACTCGGGCTCGCAGGCCGACTGGCAGGCGATGCTGAACGCCGCCGGGAGCCGGCCCCTGATGCGGGAGCTGCTGGTGCGCGCGGTCGGCGGCGAGCGCGTCATCGTGCGGGCCATGGTGACGCGCCGGGCCGTCGAGGGCCCCGGCGAGCCCGGGTGGCTGCTGGTGTTCCTCGACGTGTCCGCCCTCGCCGCGGCGTCGACGCGCGCGAAGGAGGCGACGAGCCGGCTCGAGCGCCTCGTCGGCGCCATGAGTGACGGGGTGCTCTTCGCGCGCTGGCAGACGGGCATCGTCGAGCAGGTGAACCCGGCGATGGCGCGGCTCCTCGGCCTCGACGCCGTCGCCCCGCCGGCGCTCAGCCTCTCGAGCCTCTTTCCGCCGGCGCGGGCGGCCGTGTCGCTGCTGACGCTCGAGGCGCTCGGCCGCGCGCCGGGGAGCGAGCCGGTGGCGATGCAGCTGGTCTCGGCCGACGGGCGCGTGGTGGACGTCGAGGTGCACGCCGGCTTCCTCGACGAGGCGGGCGGCCCGCTGCTGTCGGTGGTGGCGCGCGACGTCAGCGAGAAGGTCGTGCTGGCGAGGCGCCGCGCCGAGCTCGAGGCGGCGGCGCTCCGCACCCAGCAGCTCGAGGCCATCGGCCAGCTCGCGACCGGCGTCGCCCACGACTTCAACAACCTGCTCACCGTCGTGTTGAGCTGCGAGCAGGGCCTCGAGCCCTTCCTCCCGCCCGACGAGCCCCACCTGATGGACCTGCGCCGCGCGGCGCTGCGGGGGCGCGAGCTGACGGCGCGGCTCCTCACGCTCGCGCGCCTCAAGCTCGAGCAGAAGAAGCCCATGCGCCTCTCGGTCGTCTGCCGGGAAGCGCTGGCGCTGGCGAGGCGCTCGTTCCCCGCGTCGATTCTCATCGAGACCGACTTCGCCACCGAGGCCGACGAGTTCGATGCCGACGAGGGGCAGTGGGTGCAGGCGCTGCTCAACGTCTGCATCAACGCGCGCGACGCGATGCCCGACGGGGGCGTGCTGCGGCTGGTGCTGGCCACGGCCGGCGACGGCGTGACGCTGAGCGTGCGTGACAGCGGGCCCGGCATGTCGCCCGAGGTGCAGCGGCAGGCGTTCGAGCCCTTCTTCACCACCAAGGGCCCCGGCGCGGGCACCGGGCTGGGGCTCGCGCACGTGCACGCGGTGGCGCAGGCGCACGGGGTGCAGGTGTCGCTCGACTCGGCGCCGGGGCTGGGCACGACGGTGCGCTTCTTCGTGCCCGTCACGCGTCGCCCCCAGGCTGCTTCGCCCCGCGAGGCCGCGCCCGTGGCCTCGTCGCTCACCGGCGTGCGGGTGCTGCTGGTCGACGACGACGAGCGGGTGCGGCGCGCCTCGGCGCGGGTGCTGCATCGGCTGAAGTGCGTGGTGGTCGAGGCCGACGGCGTCGAGGGGGCCTGCGCGCTGCTCGACTCGGGGCAGGCGCTCGACGTTATTCTCACCGACCTCTCGATGCCGATGCTGAGCGGGGAAGACCTCGTCACCCGGGTGCAACAGATGGCGCACCCGCTGCCGGTGGTGGTGGTGACGGGCATGGCGACGGACGAGACGCAGCGCCGGCTGTCGGCCGCTGGAGCTGCCGCGGTGTTGCCCAAGCCCTACACCGAGCTCGAGCTGCGCGAGTGCCTGGGCCGTGTGCTCGCGAGCGCTGCACCCTGAGCCGCGTCGCTCGTGGTCGGCGTCTGGCCGTCACCACGCCCCGGGTTTTCGCCGGCCGCCGAGCAGTCGGTCGGCGGTGGAGTCGCCATCGCTGGTGTAGAGCCGGTCGACGAAGACGGCCGCGGCAAGGCACAGTGCCCGGTCGAGCTCGCCCAGCGGCGCCTCGAAGCGAACGTCGAAGGCATCGACGGCGGTGCCCTTCTCGAGCCAGCGGCCACGGGTGTCTTCGCCGAAAGCGTCGCGCCCGATGATGGCCACGCGCTCGCCCGGCCCGAAGACGCCGAAGCGGCGGTGCTCCGACTCGGGCTGCTGAACCTTCAGGCGCAGCTGACCTTCCGCGTCGACCACGTCGAAGTGCACCGAGAAGGCCGTGGGCTGCTGTCTGAACTCGGCCAGCAGCCCGCCCTTCGCGTCGAGCACCCGCAGCCCCTCGAAGACGACGAGGCGCTTGTCGCGTCGAATCGAGAAGCGCAGCGCGTCGCCCACCAGGAAGTCGTACCGCCAGCCCCGAAACACGCCCAGGCGGCTCACCGCGTCCATCACCACGGCGCCCTCGTCGGTGGCCAGTTCGTAGTCGTTGGCCGTCATGACGTCCGAGACGCGCTCGGTGAAGTGCACCACCCCCGCGTCGAGCAACTCCGGGGGCAGCAGGCCGGGCGACGGCCGCCGCTTCACGGCCTTCACAGGCCGCGTCGCCTGCTCGTGAATCGGTTTGCGCTGGCGCATCACCAGCACTGTAGCCGCGGGCTTCGTGGTGCGTGAAACCCAGCGCCGCCCCCGCGTGCCGACTCGATGAGCTGCTCGTCGGCGCCCTCGAGTACGAGCAGCACGCGCTCGACCTCGTCCGAGCGGAGCCGCGCCGCGCCCGGCCCCCGGAGCGCGAGCTACCGACCTTGAGAGAACAGGGCCTCGCGCAGCACCCGCGCCCATTCCTGCCGGAAGGCCCGCGCGACGCCGGAGCGCGGGAAGACGGCGTCGAAGCCGTGGAACGCTCCCGGCACGAGGTGCAGCTGACAGGGCACGCCGCTGCGCTCGAGGCGCCTCGCGTAGGCCACGTCTTCGTCGTGAAAGAGGTCGAGCGTGCCGACGCCGAGCCACGCCGGGGGCAGACCCGAGAGGTTTTCCCGCCGCGCGGCCGCGGCGAGCGGTGAGGCGACGGGCAGCCCGGGCGCGTGGCCGAGGTACGCCTGCCAGGCGAAGGCGTTGCTCTCGGGCGTCCACACGCGCACGTGCCGCGCGTCGAGGTCCGTGCGCGTCACCGTGCGGTCGTCGAGCATCGGGTAGACGAGCAGC